>DASWOH010000181.1:0-8311 GCA_036398815.1 Rhizobium sp.
CTGGCTCATCATGATGATCGGCGCCTGCAGGGCGGCGATCGTCGAGAGAATGAGGTTCAGCAGAATGAACGGATAGGCATCGAAGGCCTTGTTTTCGCCCATGAGGGCATTGATGCCCATCCACACGGCCAGGAACAGGCAGAAGGAAATGATGAAGGTCCAGCTGCCGCCGAAGGACGCGACGATGTCGGCCATGCGGTCGCCGATGGAGCGGTGATCCTCGTAATCCTCTTCGATGTTCTCGGCGAGCGTGTCGTGCGTCTTCAGGCTTTCGACGACCTCGTCCTCGAGGTTCGAAAGCTCGCCGCGCTCGTCCGTCAGCAGTTCGGCGATATATTGCGCGCGATAATCGTCCATCGCCTTGCGGCTTATATAGTCGTCGGAGCGGATGTCCGGATGCTTCTGGCGCATGAACTCGGCCAGCGATGGGCGCAGGTCGTCGAAATGCACTGCATCCTTCTTCTTCAGGGGTGCGCCGGTGATGGCGTCGACGAGCTTGACGGACTTGGCCTTCGCCTGGGCAAGGCTTTTGGTGTAGTCGTCCATCTCCACGGTTGCCGCTTCGCCCTCGCCGGCGTCGAAGTCGACGATGCCTTCCGTCGGATCAACGGTCTTTGTCTCTGTCATGTGCGGCCCTCGTTCGCAGTTTTTCGTTCATCTAGCCAATGATCGGAACAGGATTGTGACTATAAACGGGCTGTCGAGGCAGGCGTCCCAAAACCCGCTCCCTTTCGCCTCAATCTCCATCGGTCATCCGTTCGCTGCAAATGATCGTAACGACCTTGTTCTAAGCAATGGCAAATAAATCATGCCGCAGTTGCGTTCACGGCACGATATCTCTCCGCCTGCGGCCGCATTGCGATCGGGCCGTCGGGCAACATTTAACAACTGATCCGTGAGCCATTGAAAATATTTGTAAAATCGCAGCGTGTCGGCGCTGCCGATTCTTCGGAATGAATCGCGATTGTGTATTTTCAACCCCTTGACCATGGCCTGCCGGGTTCTATTTGCCGCAGTGCAACATACGTCTTGCTGCGCCGAATGAGTGAGTATGTTTCATCGGACTATTCAACAGGGGTGTTGGGCCTGTTGTCATGGGTTCGCATATGTGCGGAAAGGATACCTATGCACAATCCTCCGGCAAATGACCTGGAGTCCATCGCGCGACAGGGCGGCCGTTTCAAGCGGATGGCTGTCCGGATACCGACCTACCTGACGGATCTGAGGGAAAATCCGGCTTGGCTGCCGATGTTCCTGCTGGCCCGGACATTGCCGTTCCGGCGCATGCATTGGCTGGCGACGAGACGGCCGGTGGCGCGCCCCGCTTCCGGTGCATCCATGTTCGCCGGGGTCGAATGCGATGCGGTCGTCAACGCCCTGCGGACGGACGGACTTTTCTCCGGCCTCACACTGCCAGACAATATTCATCAGGAAATTGCCGAGTTTGCCCGAACCACGGGCTGCTTCGGCAACTTCAGCCGGAAGCTCGAATTCGTTGCGCCTGAGCACGCGCAAGCGGAAGCGCAATTCGGGCGGTCCCTTCTCAGCGGGCATTTTTTCGAGCGCTCGCTCGATTGCGATGCCGTCCTGGCGGTCCAGCGCGATCCGCTGCTTACCGATGTCGCCAAACATTATCTCGGCGGGCAGGCCAAGGTGATCACCACCCGTATCTGGTGGAGCTTTCCGACGCAGGCCTCCGAGGCGGACCGAAGCCTCGCCTCGCTCGACAAATTTCATTTCGACCTCGACGACTGGCGGATGCTGAAGTTCTTCTTCAATCTGGTCGATGTGGATGACGGCACCGGGCCGCACGTCTTCGTCAAAGGCAGCCACAGGCGGCGCGCCGTCAAGCATCAGCTGACGCTGCTGGTCGGCCATCCGGCGGACGAGGTTCTCGGATATTACGGCAAGGACAGCGCCGTCACGTTGACCGGCAAGGCCGGCTTCGGCTTCGGCGAGGACCCCTTCGGCTTTCACATGGGCACCGTGCCGACGACCAAGCCGCGATTGATGATGGAAGTGGGCTTCGGCGTTTCGAAGCCGTCGCAGCGCCGGTTCCATGGAGAGCCCGTGCTTAGGTAGCCGGCTGTTGCTCCGGGTGGTTGCCCGGAGTCCGTTGTCCAGGCAGTGCCAGCGGCGGCATATATCTATGATTGCGTCCGTGGCGACCAGGTCCTGGACCGTCCATCGTCACATGCCGCGGCGGAAATACCCGGCGATGAAACGGAGCCGGAGGCCATCATCTTGAGCATTGGCCGCGCCTTGCCAAAAAATTGCATTTGCCAGCGTTAAACTATTTGCATCCGCGACGAATTCCATTATAGAGGCGCAGCCTTCACCGCGAAGGGTTTTATCGCTTGGCGGTCGTTGGGGAATAGTTCAATGGTAGAACGACGGACTCTGACTCCGTTAATCTTGGTTCGAGTCCAGGTTCCCCAGCCAATTTTCGATGAATCCCCTTATTTCCTTGATTTTCCAGTCGTGCCGGATTCCGTTTTGGTATCATTGGCGACTTGATGCCCAGACCTGTAGCCCACAGGTGATGCCTACGGTTTTCGGAACGGGTCCATCGGTGGCAAAGCAGAGGCTGTCAACCATCGGTCGACACGGTAACGGACTTCCACGCCTCGATCTCCTGCTTCAGGCGTTCGATCTTGTCCGACACAAGCCGGAGGGCGTCGCTGCCGAGCAGGAGTTGCGGCGGAGGGTTGCCGGAATCGATCAGGTCCAGAACGGCCGCTGCAAGTTTGTCGGGATCGCCGATCTGTTTACCGCTTTTGGCCTGCCGCGTCTGCCGGATGGGATCGAACAGCGCGTCGTAGTCCGGGATCGACCGTCCGGTCCTGACCATGGAGCGTCCGGCCCAGTCAGTTCGGAAAGAGCCGGGGCAAAGAGCCGTCACATGGACTCCAAACGGGGCCATCTCCGCGCGCATGACTTCCGAAATGCCCTGAAGGGCGAACTTGCTTCCGCAGTAGTAGGCGATGCCAGGCATGGTGATCATGCCGCCCATCGAGGTCACGTTCACGATGAATCCTGTGCGCCTTTCGCGGAATCGCGGCAGGAACGCCTTGGCGACGGCGACCGCGCCGAAGACGTTCACGTCGAACTGACGTCGCATCTCCTCAAGGGGCGATTCCTCAAGGATTCCCTCGTGGCCGTAGCCGGCATTGTTAATCAGCACATCGACCGGGCCATGATCCTCTTCGACCTGCCGGACGATGTCGGCTATCCGGTCGAATTCCGTCACGTCACACAGGACGGGGTGCACCGCCGGCAAGCTTTCCGCGATATCTGCCCGCGACTGTTGTGAGCGGACGGTGCCGACGACTTTATGACCCTTGCGGCTTGCGGCCGCCGCGATTGCAAAACCGAAGCCGGAATTCGCGCCGGTGATGAAGAAGGTCTTCTGTGACATGCTGGGTGTTCTCCTGTTGATCACTCGATACCTTTGACCGATAATATTCAAACAGGCGTATATCGATTGCGGAAACTATGAATATCTTGTCAAATCCTATGAACGCGGAGAAAGAGCCGGCGAAGCGCCGCGAACTCGTGGAGCTGGCCGGCCATCTTGCGCCTCTTCAGGGATACAATCCGACGCCGCTTCATTGCGTTCGCATTCTCAGGACCGAAGCGGTGCTTCACGACGTTCCCGTGCTCTACAAGCCGGGCGCGGTCTTCGTGTTGCAGGGCCGCAAGCGGGGCATGCTTGAAGGTGAGGTCTATCTCTATGATGACGAGCACTATCTGGCCGTGTCAGTGCCGGTTCCGTTCCGAATGGAATCCGTGGCCAGCCCCGAACGGCCCCTGCTTGCGGTCTATATCGAGTTCGACATGCGGCTGGCTGCCGAAATTGCCGAGCAAGCAGGCGCTCAGGAGGCGTCTGGCAAGGTGAAAAGCCTCACATCGAGCAGAATGGAGCCGGCTATCGAGGATGTCGTGCTGCGGCTGCTGAGGGCATTGCGCGACCCGGTCGAGCTTGCGGTTCTGGGCGTGGCCATCCTGCGCGAACTGCATTACCGGGTGCTGATCGGCCCGCAAGGCGGCGCAATGATTTCAGCCCTGCAACAGCGCGGGCCTTCCGGGAGGATCGTTCAAAGTATCGCCCGGCTGCGCGAAAGCTACGGTTCCGGGATTTCGGTCGCCGCGCTTGCCAGCGAAGCAGGCATGAGCGTTCCTTCCTACCACGTCCATTTCAAGGCCCTGACCGGCAGCACGCCGATACAATACGTGAAGGCGATGCGGCTCCACGAGGCGCGGCTGATGATAGCGCGCCGGGACAGAACGATTGCGGAGGTCGCTGCATCGGTCGGTTACGCCAGCCCTGCCCAGTTCAGTCGTGACTTCAAACGACACTTCCGGCGTACGGCATCGGAAGAGGCCAAATGGTTTCGCCGGCATCTCGGCGAGATTGTCTGAACGTCCTCGCAGGTCGTGGGCACTGACCTAATTCACTGTTCCTCTCTCTGTTTGTCGCTCGGGCTGCAAGGAGCTTGACAAGCTTCCTACTAGAAGGTAGATAAAATCATGAGCAATCTATCCACCACCTCCGACGACATCCTGGCTTGTGCGCGTTCTCTGATCGTCGCTGGCGGCTACAACGGTTTCAGTTATGCCGACATCGCGGATGTGGTGGGGATTCGCAAGGCGAGCATCCATCACCATTTCCCAAGCAAGGTCGATCTGGTCCGAACGCTCGTTGCGCGGTATCGTGAAGAAGCCGAAGCGGGGATGGCGAAGCTCGAACTTCAGGTATCCAATCCCCTTGAACAGCTTCGGTTCTACGTTGGGTATTGGGAAGCGTGCATCGCGGACGCCAGCGCCCCGTTTTGTGTCTGCGCGCTGTTGGCAAGCCAACTCCCCGTCCTGCCCGAGGAAGTTGGTCTGGAGGTCCGGGCGCATTTCCGTTCCCTGTCGGGGTGGCTGACATCCGTGCTGGAGCGCGGCGCGCGGCACGGCCAACTTCAATTGATGAGTACCCCTCGCGCCGAGGCCGAAGCGTTCATGGCGACGGTTCACGGCGCGATGCTTTCGGCGCGGGCCTATGGCGATCCGAAGATATTCGGTGTCGTGACGGGCCCGCTCCTGGAGCGGCTCGCTTTGCGTTTCCCTTGTGATGAAAGCCGCGATGGCGATGGTTGCAGTCATGATCGAGATGAAAGGAGGTCAAAATGACCCCCCTTAGCTTAACCGAGCTAGAGAGCAGGTTACGTACAATCGAGGATAAGTTCGCCATCTACGAACTGATCGCATCTCATCCGCCAAGTGCCGATACAGGTCATGCCGACTACACATCATCAGTCTACAGTGAGAACGGCGTTTTCGATCGTGGTCCGACGCTAGATGGCGCCAGGGGCGCGAAGGAAATTGCTGCGTTCATCCAGAGACCAGAGCATGCCGAGGCAATTCGCAGTGGGCTCGCTCATTTTGTCGGCCTGCCTCTTGTCGACCTACGGGGCGATGTCGCGGTTGTGACCTCCTATCTCATGATCGTTCATTTGGATCATGACGGCCAGCCGCGCGACTTGCCAAATCACGGCGTATCGACGGGATATCGGATACACCGCGCCGTAGTGAACCGCTGGGAGCTCGAACGGCGTCATGGACGCTGGATGATTGCGAAACGGACCCTCCTGCCTGTCGATGGATCAGACATCCATCAAGAATTGCTACGTACTGGGCTGAACGAGTTGTACTTTTCATAGCCAGAAAATCGAAATCGGTTGTGGCGCCCCGGTAGAGTGGTCCGGGTGTGAGGTTCGTTCACGATTGGCGTGAAGTGCTCGGCTTCTGGTGGTCCCGATCAGACGTTTGAAGTAGCCGGCGGAGTTTGCCTTCTTTGGCTACCAACCAGTAGGTAAGGCATGGATCAGCATGTTGCGCACTCCGCAATCCACATAAGCCTGAACACAAGGAGAAGCCAAAGATGAGCTGTTCGCAAAGAACAAGAAGGGTCGGGCAGATTTCGGCTGTCGCGCGAACGTCGGCGTCGTCTGCTGTCGATATATGCCATACCACCTCGATAACATCGGACCCGGAGAACACGTGGATCGCCCGCAGGCAATCGGCCATCACGGCCGCGCTGGCGAAAAGGCGCGCGGAGCGGTTCGATCCAGACGGCCACGATTCTGAAAGCCTGCCGTCCACCCGAAATGACGGCAGCACTTCTCACGCACCGGGAGCGGCGCATTCGCCAGCGGCTATGGCCTACACCCATCCCCGCCTCTCGGGGGAAAGCGAGCGGATCGGTGAAGGCAACTGGGATGAGACATCCCCCTTTGGCAAACACGTCGGCTACCTCTGATCGCCGAGAGCATCAAACAACCATTGACCGATGAACCTGCCCGAAAGGATATCCAATGAATCGCTATCAAAGTGAAGTTGCTTCGAATGGCCAAGACAGGTGGCTCAAGCTGTATTACTTCGTTCGTGCGGCTTTTTCCGTTGTCTGGGTTGTGGTCGCGTTGACCGTCGGTCGGCAATCGTCGTCCATCGCGGCCGTCTTGCTTATTGTCTATCCCGTCTGGGATGCTGCCGCCAACTACGTCGATGCTTCCCGCAACGGCGGGCTTGCCGCCAATCGTACGCAGGCATTTAACGTCGCTGTCAGCCTCGTCGTCTCCCTTGCGGTCATCATCGCGCTGGCGATGAACATGAATTGGGTTCTCGGCGTTTTCGGCGCGTGGGCAATCTTCTCCGGCCTCCTGCAACTCGCAACCGCAATCCGACGCTGGAAAACAAGCGGAGGCCAATGGGCCATGATCTTGAGCGGCGGTCAATCGGCTGTCGCCGGCGCATTCTTCATCGTGCAAGCGCAGATGCCCACGCCGCCCTCGATCGCCAACATCGCAGGCTATGCTGGCTTCGGCGCGTTCTATTTCTTGGTTTCAGCCACGTGGCTGACCGTGAGCCAATTGCGGACGAAGGCCATATAGGTCTGGCCTCATCCCAGCTATCGCCGAACCGATCGGACGTGCTGTCAGCCGACGACGCCCGTTCGCCGTGTCATCGACTTCACACCTACCAAAACACAAGGAGACGAAGATGTTTGGAATCTCGCCGCTCGGCTGGGTGCATACGCTCGGTAGCTTGCCCGCCATTCCGCTGGCTATCTACATGTTTGCTTGCCACGGACGGATTGTCCCTCGGTCAGCGCCCGGCGTCGCTTATTTCGTCTCGATGCTGATCGGCGCGATCACGGTGTTCCTCGTCGCGCATCAGTCGGTGAGCTACGGGATTGGCGCGGTAACGATCCTGCTGCTGCTCGCCGGATACGGCATCGGTCGTATTTCGAGCTTTGGGCGTGCGGGCAAGTACCTCGAAACAATCTTCCTCAGTCTGACGGCGTTTCTGCTGATGTTGCCGACCGTTACCGAAATCCTGCGTCGTGTTCCAGACGGCCATCCCTTCGTTACCGATCTGAACTCGCCGCTTCTCCTCGGCTCTCAAGCCAGTCTCCTCGTCATTCTCATTGTCGGCTTGACAGCCCAAATCATCCATTTGCGCAGTCAAGGCAGGCTCGCGGCATTCGCCTCGCCAGCCAAGATGTCCGCTGAATGATGCAGGTGGGCGGATAATGCGGCGACGGCGTTCAACACCGATGATAGACTGTCAATGGGGAGTGCCGACCTCACTTGGGTCGCGCATTCCCCTCGTATCGCTGATCCAGACACTTACCGTTGCCGAATACCTGAACTTCCGCCACGCCGCCAACGCGCTTGGCGTCGGCCTGTCGAGCGTCATGCGCTCGGGCAACGAAGTTGACTGAGGATGCTAGCTCGACTAATTGTTCGGTTGCAGCGATGCAAAACGCGCTGCCGTAGGCGTTACCGTCATCCAACGCGTCCTTTGTCGAGAGGGTCCCAGCAGGGAAAGCTCGATTTTGAAGGCGCGCGGTATGCATTTACTTCGTCACCCAGGGCCGATCTTTTGCGAAGACCACCAGATCATGGTCTTCGATCGAGCGACGTATGGGTTTCGACGATCACGCCGCAGCCTTTCCTGAAACGAGACCTTTGGGAAGGTTACAGCTATGAGAATGACTGACAACACCATACTTGTCACTGGCGGCACGAGCGGGATTGGTCGCGCGCTGGCCGAAGCTTTTCATGATCGAGGCAACCGCGTCATCGTCACGGGGCGGCGGCAGGATTTGCTTGAAAGTATCGCGGCCGGTCGCCCCGGCATTGTCGGGATGCACCTCGACCTGGATGATCCCCATTCCCTGGCGCGCTTGGCAAGCGATGTCCGCGTGCGTTTCCCTGACCTTAATGTGCTGATTGCGAATGCCGGGATTTCTCGAACTGAG
>DASWOH010000182.1:0-29257 GCA_036398815.1 Rhizobium sp.
CCCTCTTGGAGGCGCCCGACCTGAAGACCAGGGCGGAAACCTTCATCGCCATCATAGAGATCGTACTCGCCCGCTTCGGCGACACCGATTCCGTGCTGCAATAGGATTTGCGATGGACATCACCGTCAGCAAGGTGGACCCGAAACTGCTCGATCTGCTGGTCTGCCCGCTCACCAAGGGGCGGCTGAGCTATGACCGCGAGAAGAACGAGTTGGTGTCGGAAAAGGCGCGGCTCGCCTATCCGATCCGCGATGGCATTCCGATCATGCTGATTTCGGAAGCGCGGCGTATCGAAGATTGAGGCTGATGGTTTCCTTCCCGGTAACGCCCCTCAACCCGAGCTGCGCTCGACCTTCTCCCCGCAGGGGCGAAAGTAAGGCTCCGTGCCCATCGTCTTCACTCTGGGGACAAAAGCATTGAACGGTGGGCGCAAGAGGTAATACCTTCGCCCCACCGGGGAGAAGGATGCCCATAGAGCGGGTTGAGGGGCGTTACCGGGATTGGCAAAGCCTAACTCAGATCGCCTCGCCCGCCAGCAGCCGCGGATTGTCCTTGGCGGCGGTGCCCGCAGCCTGGCCGATGAAGAAGGATTTCAGCTTTGGCAGGCGGTCGACGAGGCCGAGGCCGAAATCGCGGGCGACGCGCACCGGCGTGATGTCGTTGGAAAACAACCGGTTCAGCACGTCGGTGGTCACTCCCATGCGGAAGGTGTCGAAGCGCCGCCAGGTCTGGTAGCGTTCGAGAATGTTGATCGAGCCGATGTCGAGGCCGAGGCGATCGGCTTCGACCACGGTTTCGGCCAACGCCGCCACGTCCTTGAGGCCGAGATTGAGGCCCTGGCCGGAGATCGGGTGGATGCCGTGGGCCGCATCGCCGGCGAGCGCGAAGCGTGGCGCGACGAAGGAGCGGGCCAGCGTCAAGCCGAGCGGGAAGGCGCGGCGGTCGCCGATCGTGCGCAGCGCGCCGAGCTTGTGGCCGAAGCGGCGCTCCAGCTCCTCCTCGAACAGCAGGTCGTCGGAGGCGACCAGCCGGTCAGCATCGGAGGTGCGCTCGGTCCAGACGAGCGAGGAGCGGTTGTTCTTCAGGGGCAGGATGGCGAAGGGGCCGGAGGGCAGGAAATGCTCCTCGGCGCAGCCATTGTGCGGCCGCTCGTGCTCGACGGTGACGACGATGCCGGATTGGCCGTAGTTCCAGTTCACCGTCTTGATGCCGGCCATGTCGCGCAGCGTGGAGCGCACGCCGTCGCAGGCGACCAGCAGCCGCGTTTCCAGCACGCTGCCGTCCGAGAGCGTCAGCGTGACGCCGGCGTCCTCCGTCTTGAAGTCCGTCGCGCCGACGCCGTGGCGAATCGTGATGCCGAGGCGCTCGCAGGCGCCGCGCAGGGCGCCGACCATCGCGACATTCGGGATCATATGAGCGAAGGGCTGGCCTTCCGTCACCTCGCCGTCGAAGGTGAGGAACACCGGGCGCACGGGATCGCCGGTGCGCGAATCGGTAACGATCATGCGGGTGATCGGTTGCGCTTCCGGCTCGATCTCATCCCATACGCCGAAAACCTCCAGCATCTTCGAAGCGGCGGCGATGATCGCCGAGGCGCGCATGTCCTTCTTCCAGGCGGCTTCCGGGGCTGCCTCGACGACCATGACGTCGAGATGGGGGGCTGCCTGCTTGACGGCAACCGCGGCGGCCAGACCCACATAACCCCCACCCACTACCAGCATGTCCAACATAGCGCTTCCCTGTGTCCTACTGTCGCTTCCTGTTCTATATAGAACATCCCGTTCGTGGTTCCTACCGTTGGAGTTCATTCAAAATGTCGCGCGAGAACGAGAAACCGACCGCCATGCAAGTCATGCTCGCGACGCTGGATCTGGAAACGATCGAGATGAACCTGTTTCGCGGCAACAGCCCGCAGGTCGGCTGGCAGCGCGTCTTCGGCGGTCAGGTCGTCGGCCAGGCGCTGATGGCGGCGCAACGCACGGTGGCGGGCGACCGTTTCGCCCATTCCCTGCACGCCTATTTCATGCTTCCCGGCGATCCGAGCGTGCCGATCCTCTATCAGGTCGACCGGCTGCGCGACGGCTCGAGCTTCAACACGCGCCGCGTGCTGGCGATCCAGCACGGCAAGGCGATCTTCGCGCTGACGGCCTCGTTCCAGATCGACGAGCCCGGTTTCGAGCATCAAAGCGAGATGCCGAAGGTGCCGGCTCCGGAAGAACTGCTGGACGAGGAGCAGATCAAGGAGCGCTATATCGCCAACGCGCCGGAGAATGTGCGCCGCTACTGGGAGCGCAAGCGCGCGATCGAAATCCGGCCCGTCTCCATCGAGGACTATTTCTCCCGTTCGCGGCCCAGCCAGCGACAGGATATCTGGGTTCGCCTCACGGGGCCGGTGCCGGATGACCGGCTCTACCAGAATGCGGTGCTCGCCTATCTCTCGGACATGACGCTGCTCGATGCGGCGCTGCATGTGCATGGAACGTCGGTCTTCGATCCGCGCCTGCAGGTCGCAAGTCTCGACCATGCGATGTGGTTTCACCGGCCGTTCAAGCTCGACGACTGGGTGCTCTACAGCCAGGACAGCCCCAGCGCCTCGGGCGCGCGCGGCTTCACCCGCGGCAGTCTTTTTACGCGGGATGGTGCCCTGATTGCGTCGGTGGCGCAGGAGGGTCTGATTCGTAAAAAGGCAGATGATTAAATAAGGTGCAAATTTATAAATTTGCACCTTATTTGGGCGACAACCGCGCCGCGAATTGCCGCTTTATTAGGTTCTTAAAGTAATTCCCTTATATTTCAATAGGTTGTAATTGTGTCACGAATCTGGCACGTCCTTTGAATGTGTATCTCCAGTCGCTGCTGAAACATGTCGGCGGCAAGGAGAGTCGGCTCCGTGCCGAGGGTAAACAAAGGATGGGAAACCAGATGAAAATTGTGATGGCCATTATCAAGCCGTTCAAGCTCGATGAGGTCCGTGAGGCCCTCACGGCTGTCGGCATCCAGGGCCTGACTGTGACCGAAGTGAAGGGTTACGGGCGCCAGAAGGGGCATACCGAAATCTATCGCGGCACGGAATATGCCGTCAGCTTCCTGCCGAAATTGAAGATCGAAGTCGCGGTCGCAACCGAAATCGTCGACAAGGCTGTCGAGGCCATCGCATCGTCCGCCAAGACCGGCCAGATCGGCGACGGCAAGATTTTTGTGTTTTCGATTGACCATGCCGTGCGCATCCGTACGGGCGAAACCGATTCAGAAGCGCTGTAAGACACGGCCGATCAGGGAGTTATTTGCAATGACGTTTTCCAAGCTTTCCTCCACTCTGGCACGGGTGGGTACGCTTTCTGCGGCCCTGCTTGCGCCGGCGGTCGCCTTCGCGCAGGACGCAACTGCCGCCGCACCGGTTCCGGACAAGGGCGACACGGCCTTCATGTTCATCTCCACCATTCTCGTCCTCTTCATGCTCGTGCCGGGCCTTGCCCTCTTCTACGGCGGCCTCGTTCGTTCGAAGAACATGCTGTCCGTGCTGATGCAGTGCACGGTGGTCGGCTCGGTCGTGATGCTTCTTTGGGTATTCTACGGCTATTCCTTCGCCTTCGGCGGCGGCACCAGCCCGTATTGGGGCGGCACCGCCAAGATGTTCCTGTCCGGTGTTTCGGTATCGACGACAGCCTCGACCTTCTCGAAGGGCGTCGTCATTCCGGAATTCATCTTCATGCTGTTCCAGATGACATTCGCAGCCATCACGCCTGCCCTGATCATCGGTGCCTTTGCTGAACGCATCAAGTTCGGCGCAGCCATCCTCTTCTGCGCGCTCTGGGCAACCTTCGTCTACTTCCCGATCGCTCATATGGTCTGGGACTCCAACGGCATGCTCTTCAAGATGGGCGCTCTCGACTTCGCCGGCGGCACGGTCGTTCACATCAATGCCGGTATCGCCGGTATCGTCGGTGCCCTCATGGTCGGCAAGCGCGTCGGCTTCGGCAAGGACATGATGGCTCCGCATTCGATGACGCTGACCATGGTCGGTGCTTCCATGCTCTGGGTTGGTTGGTTCGGCTTCAACGCCGGTTCGAACCTCGAAGCTTCCGGCGGTGCGATGCTCGCTACCGTCAACACCTTCGTTGCAACGGCAGCCGCCATCATCTCCTGGTCGATTGTTGAAACCTTCACGCGCGGCAAGGCCTCCATGCTCGGTGGCGCTTCCGGCATGGTCGCCGGTCTCGTTGCTGTTACGCCGGCAGCCGGCATCGTCGGCCCGATGGGCGCGATCGCCCTCGGTCTCATCGTCTCCCCGCTGTGCTACTTCTTCGTTTCCGTCGTGAAGAACAAGTTCGGCTACGACGATACGGCTGACGTCTTCGGCGTACACTGCATCGGTGGTATCTTCGGTGCTCTCGCGACCGGCGTATTTGCCAGTGCATCGCTCGGCGGCGTCGGCTATGCCGAAGGCGTCACCATGGGCAGCCAGCTCACGGTTCAGGCCACTGCCGTCATCACCACGATCCTGTGGTGCGGTATCGGCTCGGCCATCCTCTACAAGGTCGTCGATGTCATCATCGGCCTGCGTGTAGCGCCGGAAGCCGAACGCGAAGGTCTCGACCTCGCATCCCACGGCGAAGCCGCTTACCACAACTCCTGATCCAAGAGCTTGCGATGCCGGGACAAATCCCCGGCGTCGCTGAACATCCCGTCGCGGCCTATTTCATCGAAAGTAAGCCGCTCTTGGCCCGGACCTCGGTTCGGGCCTTTTTTGTGCCGGCCGGTCCACTTGCCAAGCAGCCATAAATTCGTTGATAAGCCCATCACCGCCTGCATGGTTAACATGCCATTAACCCTCCTCTGATTAGGTAGAGGTGACGTACTGGGTGAGTGGGCATGACGCCGATTCGCGCGTGCCTTCGACAACGAACGGGCTGGATATCATGGGCAGAAGCAATTCGGCAGCGCTGGGCGGTCCCCCCGACCGTTTCTCGCTTTCGGGAGTGGTTTGGCGGCAGGTGAGGGGCCTTATCGGCTTCGCGCTGCTGTTCCTGCTGGCGCTCGCGGTCGCCGCGCTGGCGACCTGGAACGTCATGGATCCCAGCTATTCCTACGCCACGAGCAATGCGCCGACGAACATATTGGGCTTTCCGGGTGCTGCCTTCGCCGACATCCTGATGCAGGCGCTCGGCCTTGCCTGTGTCGTCGTAATGCTGCCCATCGTGGCCTGGGCTTTCGCGCTGATTTCCAACCGCAGGATCCATCGCCTGCCGGCGCGTCTCGGCGCCTGGGTCGGCGGTTCCATCGTTGCCGCCGGTTCCATCGCCTGCTTCCCCGCCCCTCCGACCTGGCCGATCCCGAACGGCATCGGCGGCGTCATCGGCGATATCCTCCTGCGTTTCCCCGCCCTTTTCATCGGCACCTATCCGAGCGGCGTCTTTGCCGCCGTGTTCGGTACGGTTCTCGCGATCCCCGCCGCCTGGCTCATGCTGTTTGCCGCCGGCCTGGTCGGCCGCAGCCTTCCGGAGGACGAGGAGAGCGACGAGGACTACGAGGAAACGCAGAGTCGCGCCCGCAGCGTTGGCGACGACGAGGATGACGACCGCGGCGGCTTCATGGCCTTCGGCGCACTCATGCATGCCTGGTACAATACGCAGGCCCGTCTTCGGCGCCTGTTCGGCATGGGTCCGCGCAAGCGCCGCGACCATGCCTTCGATGCGCCCTACGACTTCAACGACGACGAATTCGGCACGCTGAACGAGCCGGTGCGCGCCAAGGCTCCGGTCGTCCGTGGCGAGCGCGTCGAGCCGTCGCTGGACGGCGGCACGGCCCAGCGCCGCGTGGTGTCTCCCCCGTCGATCAGCATGGGCGACGACGAGGATGAGGACGATGATGCGTCCTATGAGCGCGATCCGCCGCGCCCGGTCGGTATCCTGCCGGATGACGAGGAGGACGAGTGGGCGCTGCGTGCCGCTTCGCAGAAGGGTCCGGGCGCTCAGGCCGGCCCTCGCGTCATTCCCGCCGCCCCGCGGCCGAAGCCCGGCGCCCGCGCCGAGCGCGAGGCGCAGACTTCCTTCATCCGCTCCTACGGCTTCCAGCTTCCGGCCGTGCACCTGCTTGCCGAGCCGAAGACCATCGTCCGGGACGCGACGCTGTCCTCCGACGCGCTGGAGCAGAATGCCCGCATGCTGGAAGGCGTGCTCGAGGACTTCGGCGTCAAGGGCGAGATCATCCATGTCCGCCCCGGCCCTGTGGTGACGCTTTACGAACTGGAACCCGCTCCGGGCATCAAGTCCTCGCGCGTCATCGGCCTTGCCGACGATATCGCCCGTTCGATGAGCGCGATCGCCGCCCGCGTGGCCGTCGTTCCCGGCCGCAACGCCATCGGCATCGAGTTGCCGAATTCCACGCGGGAAACCGTCTATCTGCGCGAACTCATCGCCAGCCGCGATTTCGAGACGTCCAAGGCCAAGCTCGCCATGGCGCTCGGCAAGACCATCGGCGGCGAGCCCGTCATCGCCGATCTCGCCAAGATGCCGCATCTGCTTGTTGCCGGCACCACCGGTTCGGGTAAATCCGTCGCCATCAACACCATGATCCTGTCGCTGCTCTACCGGATGACGCCGGAACAGTGCCGCCTGATCATGATCGATCCGAAGATGCTCGAACTTTCCGTCTATGACGGCATCCCGCATCTGCTCTCGCCCGTGGTCACCGATCCGAAGAAGGCCGTCGTCGCGCTGAAATGGACCGTCCGCGAGATGGAAGAGCGCTACAAGAAGATGTCGAAGATCGGCGTGCGCAATATCGACGGCTTCAACACCCGCGTCGAGCAGGCCGTCGCCAAGGGCGAAGCGATCAGCCGTACCGTCCAGACCGGCTTCGATCGCCAGACCGGCGAGGCGATCTACGAGACCGAGGAATTCGATCTGAAGCCCATGCCCTATATCGTCGTCATCATCGACGAAATGGCCGACCTGATGATGGTTGCCGGCAAGGATATCGAAGGCGCGGTGCAGCGCCTGGCGCAGATGGCGCGTGCCGCCGGCATCCATGTGATCATGGCGACGCAGCGTCCGTCGGTCGATGTCATCACCGGCACGATCAAGGCGAATTTCCCGACGCGCATCTCCTTCCAGGTGACGTCGAAGATCGACAGCCGCACGATCCTTGGCGAGCAGGGCGCCGAACAGCTCCTCGGCATGGGCGACATGCTCTACATGGCCGGCGGCGGGCGCATCCAGCGCGTGCATGGCCCGTTCGTCGCCGATGGCGAGGTGGAGGACATCGTCTCCTATCTGAAGACGCAAGGGGCGCCGCAATATCTCGACGCGATCACCGCCGACGACGAGGATGACGAGGACGGCCACGGCCCGGCGGGCACGGCCAACCTCTCCGACTCGGAAGATCCCTACGATCAGGCAGTGGCGATCGTGCTGCGCGACGGCAAGGCGTCGACCTCCTACATTCAGCGCCGGCTCGGCATCGGCTATAACCGCGCCGCCTCGCTGATCGAGCGCATGGAGCAGGAAGGGCTGATCGGCCCGGCCAACCATGCCGGCAAGCGCGAGATCCTCGTGCCGACCGAAGCGGACGTACTGGATCGCTGAGGCATGATCCCGAACCGAAGGACCGCGAAGCGAAAAGTGTGAAGCGGGTTTCGGATAAGATCATGCCGTTCTAACACAAATGGCGACCAGGCGTCCGGTGTCACATATCCCGGATATGCTTTCGGAGATTCGATCGCGGCTCGTGAGCGAGCATGGGCCGCCGCGCCATGAAGACGCCGATTTTGCGCGCCATGGACAAAGCATGAAGGAGAATTCGATGAAGAAGACCGATGCGCAGCCCTTGTCCCGCCCAACCCTGACCCGCCGCCGTTTCCTTGGCGCCGTCGTGGCTGCGGGGGCGGCAAGCGTGGCGCCCGTCGCCGCCTTCGCGCAGGCGGCATCCCTCAATCCCGGCGTGGCTCAGGCGATCGCCGACCATTTCTCGTCCATCAAGACGATGAAGGGCGGCTTCCTGCAGATCGGGCCGCGCGGCGACCAGACGAGCGGCAGCTTTTTCATCCAGCGCCCCGGCAAGATGCGCTTCAACTACGATCCGCCGTCGCGTATGCGCGTCGTCTGTGACGGCAACAACGTCCAGGTCATCAACGACCAGACGCGGACGAAGAACATGTATCAGCTGTCGAAGACGCCGCTGAGCCTGCTGCTCGCCAACAAGATCGATCTTTCCGCCGACATGGTGCGCAATGTCGATGCGCAGCCGGACCTCACCAAGATCACGCTCGGCAACCGCACCGTCTTCGGCGATTCGACCATTGCCATGATCTTCGATTCCAAGACCTACGATCTGCGCCAGTGGACGGTGATCGACCCGCAGGGCAAGACCACCGATGTCATCATCAACAATGTGAAGACCAATATTTCCTTCGACGACAGCGTCTTCCGCATCGACTATACGCGCTGATCGCCGTCTCCGTCCTCGGCAGCAGGGGAAGCGCCGAATGGTGCTTCCCTTTCGTCCGCAGCCGGTCTAAAGCCTTACCCTGCTTAGAGGAAAGGGCTTGGGCATGGGATTTTCGATAGCGACCTGGAACATCAACTCGGTGCGGCTGCGCATGCCGATCGTCGAGCAATTCCTGATGCAGTCGCGGCCCGATATTCTCTGCCTGCAGGAAACCAAGGTTCCGAACGAACTCTTTCCTTATGCGCCGCTGAGGGCACTCGGCTACGAGCATATCATCATCCATGGCCAGAAAGGCTATCACGGCGTCGCCATCGCCTCGCGTTTTCCGCTGACCGAGGATCATCGGCAGGATTATTGCAATGTCGGGGACAGCCGGCATATCTCGGCGATCTTCGAACGCGGCGGCCGGCGCATCCGGCTACATAATTTCTACGTTCCGGCCGGCGGCGACGAGCCGGACCGGACGATCAATCCGAAGTTCGGCCACAAGCTCGACTTCATCGAAGAGATGAAGCACCTGCATGCCAATGCCGAGCCGAATACCTCCGCCATCCTCGTCGGAGACCTCAACATCGCGCCGCTCGAGCACGACGTCTGGTCGCACAAGCAGTTGCTGAAGATCGTCAGCCACACGCCGGTCGAAACCGACGGGCTGATCGAGGTGATGAAACGCGGCGCCTGGCTCGATCTGATGCGCCAGCATGTGCCGGAGAGCGAGAAGCTCTATACATGGTGGAGCTACCGCGCCAAGGATTGGGAAGCGGCCGACCGCGGCCGGCGTCTCGATCACATCTGGTCGTCATCCGATCTTGGCCCGTAGCTGCAGCGCATCGATATTCTGAAGGCCGCGCGCGGTTGGGATCGCCAGTCCGACCATGTGCCGGTGACCGCGCATTTCAATCTCTGAAGCGATCCCGCGAAAGCCGGATCGCCGCTTTCGGTCAGGAGAACCTGCCGAGCAGTGCCGCCGCCTGTCTGGCGAGCGCTGCAAAATTCTCGCGGATGCGATTCTGGATCAGCAGGCCGGCATCGGGATATTCCTCGATCAGCCGGTGAAACAGTGCCCTCGTGATGCGTATGACATCGGACTCTTCCAGCGCCACGGCGGTATATTTGCGCTCCACCAGCGTCACCAGCGCCAACTCGGACAGCATGGTGCCGGCCTGCACCGTGGCTTCGATGTTCGATTGCCCGGCGGCATCGACGGTGCTGAGCTCGAAGCTGCCGCGCGCGACGACATAGGCGCATTCGGCCGGTGATTTTTCCCGGAACAGGGTCTGGCCGGGCGCGACATGACGGCGGTCGGCGCCGAAGGCGATCAGCCGCAACGGCTCTTCGCCCATGCCGTGGAACAGCGGCAATTGCGACAGCAGGCGGATATCGTCGGTCAGCGCCATGTTGATCGCCTATGGAATGATCTTGTAGCCGCCGTTTTCCGTCACCAGAATCTCGGCGTTGGAAGGATCGCGCTCGATCTTCTGGCGCAGGCGATAGACATGGGTTTCGAGCGTGTGGGTGGTGACGCCGGAATTGTAGCCCCAGACCTCTTCGAGAAGGATATCGCGGGTGACGACCTTCTGGTCGGCGCGGTAGAGATAGCGGATGATCGCCGCTTCCTTCTCCGTCAGGCGGATCTTCTGGCCGTCCTCCGTGGTCAGGAGCTTCTGGCTCGGCTTGAAGAGATAGCGGCCGACGGTGAAGGTCGCGTCCTCGCTCTGCTCGTGCTGGCGAAGCTGCGCGCGGATGCGGGCGAGCAGCACGGCGAAGCGGAACGGCTTGGTGACGTAATCGTTGGCGCCGGCTTCGAGGCCGAGGATGGTGTCGGAATCGGTATCATGGCCGGTCAGCATGATGATCGGCGACTTGAAGCCGTTCTTGCGCAGGAGCTTCACGGCTTCACGGCCATCCATATCGGGCAGGCCGACATCCATGATCAGGAGGTCGACGGGCGCGGCGCGTGCTGCCTGCACGCCCTTGCCGGCGTTCACTTCCTGCAGAACCGTGAACTCCTCGTAAAGCGACAATTGCTCGACCAACATTTCGCGCAGGTCGTTGTCATCATCCACCAGTAGAATGGTGCGTGCGGTCATGCCGTTCCGGTCCTCGTTCTTTTCCCTCCTAAGTCCTACGCCAAATTGCGTTTTTAGCAAGTCGCGAGGCGGCTCAGGCTTGGTCGTCCAGTTGAAACTGCTATGATTTCAAATCAAATCACGTGCAAAGCAAAAACATGTGAGAAAAATGGAAAAAACAAGGGCAGGCGGTAGGCGGACCGCTTCCACAATCGTCGTGCGCCGCGCACCGGGAAAGCCGACGCGCGCCCTGGTGCAGGTCGGGCCGCTGACGGTGCGTGCGGCGATCGGCCGATCCGGGCGCAGCGTGCTGAAGCGCGAGGGGGACGGGGCGACGCCGATTGCCGCCATGAAGCTGCTTTACGGCTTCACGCGCGGCGACCATGTCCGCTTCCTGCGCACCGCCTTGCCGATGCGGCGCATCGGTAAGGACATGCTCTGGTGCGACCAGCCGGAGGACGCCAATTACAACAGGCTGGTCAGGGCACCGTTCAAGCCGAGCCATGAGGAGATGCGCCGGAGCGACGGACTCTATGACATCTGCCTGGTGCTCGACTGGAACATAAGCTCGCGCCGGCGCCATCGCGGCTCCGCCATCTTCTTCCATCTGATCAAGCCCGGCTATGAGCCGACCGCCGGCTGTATCGCCGTCAGCCTCAGCGACATGCGGCGGATCATCGGGTTTTTCCGGAAGGGCATGACGGTTCGCATCCTCTGATCGGCGTGCCGGGGTGATAATCGCGCGCAACCGTCCTATATAGGTTTCCGACCGGCGCGGCGGCTGCCATGCGCGGGGAAATCCGGAGTCTCGTCCGGGTTCAATTCACGCCTTTACTCCATCCATTCCCCAGTCATTTGGAGACTATCGTGACCACTCAACCGACAATCACTTTCAACGACGGCAATTCCATCCCGCAGGTCGGCCTCGGCGTCTGGCAGACGCCGGAAAATGTCGCTCCGATGGCGGTCAGCACCGCATTGAAGGCCGGCTATCGTCATGTCGACACCGCCGCCATCTATGAGAACGAAGACGGCGTTGGCGAAGGCATGCGCCAGTCCGGCGTCGCCCGCAAGGATATCTTCCTCACCACCAAGCTCTGGAACGAAGCCCAGGGTTTCGACTCGACCCTGAAGGCTTTCGACGAGAGCCTGAAGCGGCTCGGCACCGACTATGTCGACCTCTACCTCATCCATTGGCCGGCACCGCGCCGCGACCGCTACGTCGATACCTGGAAGGCTTTCCTGCGCCTCAAGGAAGAGGGCCGCGCCCGCTCGATCGGCGTTTCCAACTTCGCCAAGGAGCATCTCGACCGCATCATCGGCGAAACCGGCGTGACGCCGGTGCTGAACCAGATCGAGCTGCATCCGACCTTCCAGCAGAAGGCGCTGCGCGAGGTGCATGACAAGCTCGGTATCAAGACGGAGTCCTGGAGCCCGCTCGGCCAGGGCAAGCTCCTGGCCAATGCCGTGATCGGCAAGGTCGCCGCCAAGCACGGCCGCACACCGGCCCAGGTGATCATCCGCTGGCACATCGACAACGGCCTGATCGTCATCCCGAAATCGGTGACCCCGAGCCGTATCGAGGAAAACCTCAAAGTCTTCGACTTCAAGCTCGATGGCGAGGATCTGGCGGAGATCGCCAAGCTGGATTCGGCTGGCGGCCGGATTGGTCCGGACCCGGTGACAGCTACGTTCTGAGCAGTGAGTTGGTGGAGGGCGTTTTGCCCTCCATTCTATTTTTCTGTTTCGTCGGTGATAGTCTGTGGACTACTCATTGGAAGTCTGGACTGAGGCCGCTTTCTCCAGCGTTGGAGCCTCAAAGCCGGCTAAATACTTGCTGAGCAAGGTGTCGAGTACCGTTTTTTCCTCTTCCGAAAGGCTGGACACGAGCCGGGCCTGCGTCTCGACATGGGCGGCCACTGCGGTGTTGATCAGCGCAAAACCCTTTTCGGTCAGCGACACCAGAAAGCCGCGACCGTCATCGGGATTGGGGCTGCGGACGACGAGGCCCGCTTTTTCCAGTTGATCGATGCGGTTGGTCATCGTGCCGGAGGTCACCATCATGGTGGCGATCAGATCGTTGGGGGAGAGGCTATAAGGTGCGCCTGAGCGGCGCAGGGTCGCCAGGACATCGAAATTCGCGCCGTTCAGCTCGAACTGGGCAAAGGTCTTGCCCATCTCGCGGCTAAGGTGGTGGGCGAGGTTTCCGATGCGGCCGATCAGCCCCATCGGGGCGACGTCGAGGTCAGGGCGTTCCCGGTGCCATTGAGCGAGAATCTTGTCGATGCGATCCATGCGCAGACATCGCCATGGAATTATCTTGACGTCAAGGTATTTTGAATTATCTTGAAATCAAGATAAATTTGAGGCTCGTGCCATGACCCGCAATTCCGACCTGCTGCTGACGGCTATCGCGCCGGCGATCTGGGGCAGCACTTATCTGGTGACGACCGAACTTCTGCCGGCCGGCTATCCGCTGACGGTCGCCATGCTGCGTGCCTTGCCGGCGGGGCTTTTGCTGCTCGTCATCGTGCGGCGATTGCCGCATGGCATCTGGTGGGTGAGGTCGCTGGTCCTCGGCGCGCTGAATTTCTCGATTTTCTGGTGGCTGCTGTTTATCTCGGCCTATCGCTTGCCGGGCGGGGTGGCGGCTACCGTCGGTGCGGTCCAGCCGCTCATCGTTATCCTGCTCGCGCGCATCTTGCTCGGCTCGCCGATCCGCGGCCTTTCCATCGTCGCGGCGATTGCCGGCATTGTCGGCGTCGCACTTCTCATCCTAACGCCGCAGGCAATGCTCGATCCGATCGGCATCCTGGCGGGCATTGGCGGCGCTTTCTCCATGGCGGCCGGCACGGTACTCAGCCGCCGCTGGCGGCCGCCTGTCTCTCCACTTACCTTCACCGCATGGCAACTGACTGCCGGGGGCTTGCTGTTGCTGCCTTTCGCCCTGGAGATGGAGCCGCCGCTTCCGCATCTGACGGGCGCCAATGTTCTGGGCTTTGCCTATCTCGGCCTGATCGGCGCCGCGCTCACCTATATCCTCTGGTTTCGCGGCCTGTCGCGGCTCGAACCCTCCGTCGTCTCGCCGCTCGGATTTCTGAGCCCGACGACCGCCGTGATCTTAGGCTGGTGGGTGCTGGGCCAGCAGCTTAGTCCGATACAGATATTCGGCATCGTCATCGTGCTTGGCAGCGTCTGGCTCAGCCAGCGGGCGCAGATGGCTCCGCCGGTTGAGAGATCATCGCTCGCTGAACCTTCCGCTCTCACGTCGAAGCGATAGGGGGCAGCATAAGGCAAACGAAAAAAGGCGGCCCGGAGGCCGCCTTTTGCATTCAATGAACAGAAGCCGATCAATTCCACTCGCGGATATCGACGAAGTGGCCGGCGATTGCCGCTGCCGCTGCCATGGCGGGCGACACCAGATGGGTGCGGCCTTTGAAGCCCTGGCGGCCTTCGAAGTTGCGGTTCGACGTGGAGGCGCAGCGTTCGCCCGGCTTCAGGCGGTCGTCGTTCATGGCCAGGCACATGGAACAGCCCGGCTCGCGCCAGTCGAAGCCGGCGGCCTTGAAGATCTTGTCGAGGCCTTCGGCTTCCGCCTGTTCCTTGACCAGGCCGGAGCCCGGAACGATCATCGCGTCGACGGTCGGGGCCACCGTCTTGCCTTCGACGACCTTGGCGACGGCGCGCAGGTCTTCGATGCGGCCGTTGGTGCAGGAGCCGATGAAGACACGGTCGAGCGTGATGTCGGTCATCTTCATGCCCGGCTTCAGGCCCATGTAGTCAAGGGCGCGCCACTTGGAGGTGCGCTTGTTCTCGTCCTGGATCTCGTCCGGGTTCGGAACGATGCCCTGGACGGAGACGACGTCTTCCGGCGAGGAGCCCCAGGAAACGATCGGCGGCAGGGCGGCGGCGTCGAGCACGACGACGCGGTCGTAATGCGCGCCTTCGTCGCTCTGCAGCGTCTTCCAGTAGGCGATCGCCTGTTCCAGCGTTTCGCCCTTCGGCGAGCGCGGCTTGCCCTTGATGTATTCGAAGGTCGTTTCGTCGGGGGCGATGAGGCCGGCGCGGGCGCCACCTTCGATCGACATGTTGCAGATCGTCATGCGGCCTTCCATCGACAGCGCGCGAATGGCTTCGCCGGCATACTCGATGACATAGCCGGTGCCGCCGGCCGTGCCGATCTCGCCGATGATGGCAAGGATGATGTCCTTGGCGGTGACGCCGGCCGGCAGCTGGCCGTCGACGCGCACCAGCATGTTCTTCGCTTTCTTCTGGATCAGCGTCTGGGTCGCCAGAACGTGTTCCACTTCAGACGTGCCGATGCCGTGCGCCAGCGAGCCGAAGGCGCCGTGGGTCGATGTGTGGCTGTCGCCACAGACGATGGTCATGCCGGGCAGGGTGAAGCCCTGTTCCGGGCCGATGATGTGGACGATGCCCTGGCGCTTGTCGCTTGCCGAATAATATTCGACACCGAATTCGGCGGCATTGGTGGCGAGCGCCTCGACCTGGATGCGGCTTTCCTCGTTCTTGATGCCGAGATGGCGATCGGGCGAGGTCGGAACGTTGTGGTCGACGACGGCGAGCGTCTTTTCCGGCGCGCGGACCTTGCGGCCGGTCATGCGCAGGCCTTCGAACGCCTGCGGCGACGTCACTTCATGGACGAGGTGGCGGTCGATGTAGAGAAGACAGGTGCCGTCGTCCTGGCTGTCGACGAGATGGTCATCCCAGATTTTATCGTAAAGGGTACGTGGAGCGCTCATGGCTGCAGATCCATATTGGCATTGTCGAAATGGGGAGTGACGGATCAGGACCGCCGGCCTCGGGCTTGATCAGCGAAGTCGGCTGTTGAGCGCGCCCGAAATCATCGCAAAGAATCGTGCCGGCAGGCGCTTGTGGTCCTGCAGCACAAAAATCGTGACGAATTGTCCGTCTTTGCTCATGATCCTAGTCATGGCGTTGCTCATATCAATTTTCCGAAGTCTCGGCAATGCTGACGTTTGGCCGCAGATGAGCGCGTTGTTGCGTCAACGTCAGCGCATATGCCGCTCACGCATCCGCTTCTCGAACTTGCGCAGCACCAGCGACAGGCCGATCGTCAGGATCAGGTAGATATAGGCGAGGATCGAGTAGCTTTCAAAGTAGCGGAAGGAGCCGGACGAATAGATCTTGGCAAGCTGGGTGATGTCGGCGACGCCGAGCACCGAGACCAGCGAGCTGTCCTTCACCATCGCGATGAAATCGTTGGAGAGCGGCGGGAAGATGACGCGAAACGCCTGCGGCGCGATGACATGGCGGAAACGCCGGTAGCGCGACAGGCCGAGCGCCTTCGCCGCCTCGATCTGGCCGGGGTCGACAGCCTGGATGCCGGCGCGAAAAACCTCGGCGATGAAGGAGGCGTAGGCGATCATCAACGCCACGATCGCCCGCCACATCAACGGCACATCGCGCACCAGCAGCGGCTCGGTCCAGCCGGCGGACGTGAGCGGCGACGTGATGACGTTATAGAGCGCGACGAAGGCGGGCGCGCCGACGAAGGCGATGTAGGACAGCAGCACCAGGATCGGGATGCCGCGGATGACTTCGACATAGAAGCGGGCGATCTGGCGCAGGATCAGGCTGTCGGAGAGGCCCAACAGCGCAATGCCGAGGCCGAGCGCCATCGCCAACGCGAAGGCGACGAGGGTGACGAAGATGGTGGTGCCGATGCCCCGGACGATGGTCGTAAAGACCTGGGCGTAGAGGCCGCTGGTGACGATGGCGACCGCAATCGCAATGCCGATGAGTACAAGGACGACCAGCCACCAGGGGAAGTCGTCCTTGCCAGGGTGCCCGCTCGGGCCTGCTTGCAGCGCCATCAGAGCGGGCTTCCGGTTTCAGACTGCATCCGGCTTACTGGCCCATCTTGTAGTCGAGGAACCATTTCTTGTTCAGCGCTTCAAGGGTGCCGTCAGCCTTCAGGCTGGCAATGGCGGCATTGACCGGGGCAACCAGATCGGAGCTCTTCGGGAAGATGAAGCCGAAATCCTCGGTGCCGAGCGGGCCGCCGATCAGCTTCAGGCCGCCATTCGAGGTGTCGACATAGCCCTTGCCGGCGGTGCCGTCGGTCAGAACCACGTCGACATCGCCGGTCTTCAGCGCCTGCACGGTGGCGCCGAAGGTTTCGAACAGCTTGATGCGCGGGTTCTGCTCGTTGCCGTCGAGCACTTCGTAGACGGCGGTGTAGAAGGGGGTCGTGCCCGGCTGCGCGCCGACCAGGCCGTCCTTGAAGGCGGAGAAGCTCTTGGCGTCGGTGAAGCGGCTTTCGTCGCCGCGCACCAGCATGAATTGCTGCGAGCGCATGTAGGGATCGGAGAAATCGACCTTCTGCTTGCGGTCTTCCTTGATGGTGATCCCGGTCATGCCGATGTTGTACTGGCCTTCGGAGACGGCCTGGATCATCGCGTCCCAGCTGGTGTTCTGATACTCGACCTTGAAGTTCAGCCGCTTGGCGATTTCGTTCATCGCGTCATATTCCCAGCCGATGGCCTTGCCGGACTTGGGGTCGACGAATTGCAGCGGCGGATAGGCATTCTCGGTGACGACGACGACGGTCTTGCCGTTGAGATCCGGCAGGTCGGCGGCGAAAGAGGCGAAAGGTGCAAGCACGAGAGCCGTGAGGCCCAGAAGGAACGAACGACGGAATGCCATGGAAAACTCCCCGGATAGCGTGATGGAAAATTGTCATATTTAGAAAGCGAATGGCAAGGCTATTGCCATGGCCGTGACGATAAAAACAGGAAAGCCGCTCCAAAGCCGATGGCGGCGGAGGATTTTCCTTCCCGGATCAGCCTGTTCCTTGGTGCTCGCAACAAAAAGGCGGCCCGAAGGCCGCCTTGATTTTCACAATCCGAAAGGATCGAAGCTTATTCTGCTGCCGGCTCAGCGGCGGCCGCAGCAGCAGCTTCGGCGGCTGCCTTTGCTTCGGCGGCTTCAGCTGCTGCCTTTTCGGCTGCGAGAGCCTGGGCTGCGGCAACCTTTTCGGCTTCGATGCGAGCCTTCTCGTCGGCAGCGGCCTGGCGCTCGGCGTCGTTGAGCTTGCGAGCGCGGGTGCCGGTGTTTTCAATGATACGGGCAGCCTTGCCGCGCAGGTCGCGGAGGTAATAGAGCTTGGCGCGACGGACCTTACCGCGGCGAACGATTTCGACGCTTTCGATCATCGGCGAGTAAACCGGGAATACGCGCTCGACGCCTTCGCCGTAGGAGATCTTGCGGACCGTGAAGTTTTCATGCAGACCGCCGCCGGAGCGGGCGATGCAGACGCCTTCATAGGCCTGAACGCGGGTACGGGTGCCTTCCGTGACCTTCACGTTGACGCGAAGGGTGTCGCCGGCGGAGAAGTCGGGGAGCGTGCGCTTGGCTTCGATCTTGGCAGCCTGCTCGGCTTCCAACTGCTGAATGATGTTCATGTTATCAACCTCGTTGTTGCTTCAACAGCCAGAGCGCCCTGAACACTCTATCCTTGGTCGGACCCTCAAGGTCTCGCCTCGGATATATGCCGGTAAAGGCAGGGGCGAATACGTCTGCTTTTCTTTGGTGGTTGATGGGAAATTTCCCATGCCGGGCGCGCACATACCCTATCGCCGCGGCTTTGTCACCCCTTACCGGGGAATTTCATGCGCGAGAGGCCGCTTTTCGGGGTTTTCGCTGTGTGAGCGACGCCCGGGCGACTTAGATGCCAAGAGATGGCTGTCTACGTCGAATTTGGTGTCGGTGTCAAAAGACCTAAGCAACGATCCATTCCAGCAGCGCGTTCTGCGCATGCAGGAGGAAAGCCTTGGCTGCTCTGCTCCGGCAGGTCGGATGGGTCATCGCGTCCGTCGTGACTTCCTGCCCTCTGGCGACGGGTGGGCAAGGGAGGAAGATCGTGTCGGGGCGGCATTGGTCGAGGATGGCGGCCGATATCCGGTAATCACCCACTTCGGCTTTCCCCGCACCATCAGGCCATGAGTCCGTGACGATCACGTCGGCGTCCAGCAATTCCTTCATGTCCGTGCTGGTGCTGAAGTTCGCGTTCGAAAGATCCCGGTCGTGGACGTGCCATTTTTCCGGATAGACCTGCGTGACCTTGATCGGCAAGGCAATCGAAGCTTCGACCCATGATCGCAGGATGTTGGCGTCAGGCGCGACGCCGACGATCTTGAGGCCACCGACGCGGCCTTTCCGGCTTTTGACATAGGCGAGATCGCCCAGCGTTTCGCACGGATGGTTCGATTTGGTCCGGGCATTGACGACGGGCGTTTCGGCGGTCGCCGCCAGCTCACGCAAGGCGGTCAGCAGTTTCGTGCGGACGATCAGAATGTCGAACCAATTGTCGAGATAGCCGGCGAGGTCGGCGGTCTCCTCACGCGCATTGAAGCTGATCGGCGCTTGTACGCAGATGCCGCCCATCGCCTGCACGCCAAGGCTGAAAGCCGTGGTGTTCTTCCAGCCGCCGTCGTCGGCGATCAGCGCGACATGCTTGCCTTCCAGGCCCTGCGGCATGCGGCGATCGGCCCAGGCGCCGGCTAGGATGTTGGCGCGGTCGAGCAGCGAAAGAATGATGTCCGATGGCAGATCATGGAATTCGAGAAAGCTCTTGCCGATTCTGCCAGGCATCTTCGCTCCGATACATGAGATAACGTCTATGCTGTCATTAGCACCTGAAAAGCGGTCGGCTCGCAAGAGCTCTCGGCGAATGGCGCCGCTGCCGAGGAAGATTATCTCCATTGTCGCGGTCGGGCGGCATGAGATCGGAGAACGGGTATGGGTGTCGATGACCGTTGTTGGCCCAAACGGTCATTTAGTCATGTGGCGCTCAGCCTTGCTGTGTCGGGTTGTTGGGTCTTGCTGAGAGGAAACCGCAACTAGCTTTGGGAGAGCCGGTCCACCCGGTCTTCTTTGGCCACAGTCCTGAGCCCTGCGATCATAATGTCGACGAGACGTGTGGCGGCGACCTTCCAGTGCGGCCCGGCGCTGATGTTCGCAACACCGGCCACCGCACGCAGCAGGTCGAGAGGGGCGATGTCAAGCTGAATGTCGCGGCTGGCTACGGCCCGCGAGGTCAGCATTTCGATCCCTTCGCTGATCTGCGTACCCGCCGTCGCATAGAGGTCAGACGTGCCGCCGACAAGCGAGTTGAGCGCCGCATACATTCCATGCTTCGTGGCGATATAGTCGATGAACAAAAACATCCATTGGCGTAGCGCCTCGACCGGAGGATGCGTTTCAGCCAGGCGCTTGGCGGCTCGCGCGAGCTGTTCGGTCTCGTTGCGATAGACGGCCGCGATCAGCGCGTCGCGGTTTGGAAAGTGTCGATAGAGGGTTCCGATCCCCACGCCCGCCGTCTGTGCAATTTCCTCAAGGCTCGCGTCCGAGCCCTTTTCCGCAAAGGCAGCCTTGGCGGTATCGAGCAGGCGAAGACGGTTGCGTTCGGCGTCGGCGCGCGGCTTACGGGGAGCGGATCGCTCAATTTTTTTCGGCACTCTGCAAAAGACCTATTGATAAACGGAGGGTGCCTCCGTATTTAATCCGGAGGCACCCTCCTCTTATTCCATTCGAGGGCGGCGGACAACGGTGTATCGCCACGCGTGGCACGCATCCAGCTCAAGGAGATTTTCATGACCGGACTATTCGGAGCCAATTCCACCACGGACGAGGTGCTTGCGGGGGTCGACCTAAGCGGCAAACGTGTGCTCGTCACCGGCGTTTCGGCCGGCCTCGGCGTTGAGACGGCGCGCGTGCTCGCCGCGCATGGAGCGCTGGTGGTCGGCGCAGCCCGCGATCTTGCCAAGGCAGAGACCGCGACGGCGCCGGTCCGGGCGCAGGCCGCAAATGGCGGAGGCCTCGAGCTGATCCAGCTTGACCTCGCTTCACTTCACAGCGTTCGCGCCTGCGCCGACGCGCTGCTGGCGGACAAACGGCCGTTCGATCTTGTCATCGCCAATGCCGGCGTCATGGCGGCGCCCTTCGGCCACACGGCCGACGGTTTCGAAACACAGTTCGGAACCAACCATCTCGGCCATTTCGCGTTCGTGAATCGCATTGCGTCTTTGATCGCGTCGGGTGGCCGGCTGGTAAATCTTGCCTCCTCTGGGCATCGTTTTGCGGATGTCGATCTCGATGATCCAAATTTTGAACACACGCCTTATGATCCGTGGGTTGCCTATGGCCGGTCGAAGACCGCCAACATCCTGTTCGCCGTCGAATTCGACCGGCGGCATAAGGGGCGCGGTGTGCGTGCAACGGCGGTCCACCCCGGCGGCATCCGCACCGAGCTTTCACGCCATCTCGATGCCGGGATGCTTGAGGGGATGGTCGAAAAGATCAACGCGGATCTCGCCGCCGAAGGGAAACCGCCATACCAATTGAAGACAATCCCGCAGGGGGCCGCCACATCCGTCTGGGCCGGCGTAGTTGCGGGCGGTGACGACGTGGGCGGCCGATATTGCGAGAACTGCCACGTCTCGACAATGACAGACCAGAATATCAGCCCGGTCAGCGAGGGTGTTCGCGCCTATGCGCTCGATCCCGAACGCGCCAAGGCGCTCTGGACCAAGAGCGAGGAGATGATCGGCGAGAGCTTCTGATCGCTATCCTCACCGGTCTGGGCTGCGGTGTTAGCAACGGCAGCGCAGCCGCGCTTGCGATGATGCGATACCACGGATAGCGAAATTTTTGGGGAAACGATTTTCCGTCAGGCACTCTCAGGTGCCATTGGCGTCCGTTTGTGACGCGAAGCGGGCGAACGCTGTCATCGCCTTGCGGCCCCAAGCGGCCATTCGATAGTCTACGGGACAAATCCCGCATGGGCTTTCGGCAGCCACTGGGCAATTTGCTCTGACGTAAGATTTGCTCCGCACAGTATCGTTGCAACCCGGGCCCCCTGCATGGTCGCGGCCGTCGCCAAAACACCAGCCAATCCTGCAGCGCCTGCCGGTTCAACGAGCCGATTCCACTTGGAATGCGCGAACCGCATGGCATCGATTATACAGGCATCATCGACAAGCACGATGTCATCGATCGTCGTGGCCAGCCAATCGACGGCAACCGGAACCGGATCGCGCACAGCGATCCCATCCGCGATCGTCGTCGCCTTATCTGTCGAGACGGGTCGGCCTGCCTGCCATGAAAGCTGCATGCAGGGGGCACCCTTCGCGGCGACGGCGATGACTTTGGTGGCGGGCGATGCTGTTTTGAACCAGCAGCCGATCCCTGCTGCCAGCGCACCATTTCCGAGAGGGACGAAAACCGCATCGATATTGCCGAATGCCTCGGTGAGTTCGGCCGCGATCGTTCCGGCGCCTTCCGCAATGCTGGCGCTTGCGCCATCCTCCACGAATGTTGCCCCACTTTCCAAGGCGTATTCCCGGGCTCTTGCTTTCGCTGCGTCGAAGTCATCCCCAAACAGAATGACCTCCGCCCCGAGCCTGCGCATAGCCTCGATCTTCAGTGGGTTTGCGGAAAGGCTGGCAAATACGGTCAACTCGCGGCCCGATCTCACCGCGCCATAGGCGAGCCCTTGGCCAAAATTGCCTGCCGACGCTGTGACCAGTGGTCCTCTCTCCGCGCTTGTGCACGCCAGATAATAACCAGTGCCCCTGCCTTTGAAGCAACGGATTGGATTATCGGTTTCATCCTTGGCAGCGAGCGTCAGGCCGAGTGTAGCGTCGGTGAGCAATGCCGAGTTCAGGAATATCGGATCGATCCGACGTCTGGCATCTACGATATTCGAAAAGGACAGTTGAGCTTGTTTTGTCATGGGGTAATGATAGACCGCATTGACGCGGAAAATCATCGATCTTCACAGTAAATGCGCTGTTCTTCTGCGTGTATGGCCATATCTTCGGGGGAAATACGCGTGGATGAGAAAGATCGCGAAATTCTGTTGATCCTGCAGGACAATGCCGATCAGCCCGCCAAAGCCATCGCGCAAGCCGTCAATCTCTCACCTTCCGCTGTTGAGCGGCGTGTCGGCAAGCTTAAACGCGAAGGCGTGATCGACCGGATCGTCGCTGTCATCAGCCCTGCCGCCGTCCGCCGGAGCCTTAGAGTTTTGGTCGAGATCGAAATACAAAACGAGTATCGCCACAATCTTGAAGCTTTCCAACGTTGGCTTGTCCAGGCGCCGGAAGTTCAATCCTGTTGGTACGTCACCGGCGACACTGACTTTGTCTTGTCGGTTACGGTGCGGGATATTGACGAATACAACGCCTTCATCGAGCGGATGATGACAGATCAGCGAGAGCTTGTGCGCAAGTACAAAAGCCTGATCGCACTCAAAACGATCAAGCATGGGATGGCTCTTTCGTTGGATGAATAGGGTGTCGCCGGTCGTTGTCACCGGCGCACAGGCTAACTTGAAAGCCCGAGTTTCTTGATGTGCCGAACGACCGCAATTGGCGCGAAGCGGGCGAACGCTGTCGTCGCCTTGCGGCCCGAAGCGGACTAAACGGGCAGCGCTTCTCTAATCGGCGGGCGCTTACGGTCCGCTGGTTTCGTTATTTCTTCTTCTCTTGATCGCGATGCCACTTGATGGCGAAGAACATGCCCGTGCCCAGTACGAGAAGCTTGAGCGGAAGGAAGACTATAGGGAACCAATCCCACATTTCGGATATTTCCATGCTATTACTTGACACTATCTGTCGTGAGGGAGCACTACCGCAAAACTGCTGCATACAACATCAGCCATGTTGACGCAGATGAGATCATAACATTCCCATCACACGGCATGAGTAGGCTTGCCTCATGTTTCCGGACAGGTAGTTTAACCTGACAGGCTGGTGACCGCTTTTGCCGCAAAGCAGTCCCATGCTGCTGCCTAGCGCGACTGCATCAAATGGCATCTCATCAGCAGCCCAGCGTCTCGCTGCTACTTTCCTCTACTTTCCTGGCTGCTTCTCCAGCAAATCCGGCCGCCGCTCTTTCGTCAGCTTTTCGGCTTCCTGCCTTTGCCATTTGGCGATGGCGCCGTGGTTGCCGGAGGTCAGGACGGCGGGGATTTCGCGGTCTTCCCAGACCTGCGGCCGCGTATAGTGCGGGTGCTCCAGCAGGCCGCCCTCGAAGCTTTCGTGCACGCCAGAGAGGTCGTTGCCCATGACGCCGGGCAGGATGCGGACGATGGCGTCGAGCAGGATCAGCGCCGCCGGTTCGCCGCCGGAGAGGATGTAGTCGCCGATCGAGACCTCTTCGAGATTGCGGCCGTCGATCACCCGCTGGTCGACGCCTTCGAAGCGGCCGCAGACGATGATGACGCCGTCGCCGGCGGCGAGTTCGCGCACGCGCTTCTGGGTCAACGGCTTGCCGCGCGGGCTCATCAGCAGGCGCGGGCGATTGTCGTTTTCGGAGGCATGGTCGATGGCGCGGGCGAGCACATCAGGCTTCAGCACCATGCCGGCGCCGCCGCCGGCCGGTGTGTCATCGACGGTGCGGTGCTTGTCGGTGGCGAAATCACGAATCTGCACGGTGTCCAGCGCCCATTGCCCGCGCTCCATCGCCTTGCCGGCGAGCGACGCGCCGAGATGGCCGGGAAACATCTCGGGATAGAGCGTCAGGATGGTCGCCCGGAAACTCATGAGCAGATCACTTCTTCGTCTTGCCGGGCGGCTTCGGCGGCTTGCCGGTGAGATCGTCGGGGCTGTCGATCAGGCCGGCGGCCATCGGATCGATCAGGATCTTGCCGCCCTCGAGGTCGATTTCCAGCACGGCCGCCTCGGAGAAGGGGATCAGCACCGGGCGCTTGCCCGGCCCTTTCAGCTCCAGGAGATCGCCGGCGCCGAAATCATAGATGCCGCTGACGGTGCCGTAGCCGGTGCCCTTGTCGTCGACCGCTTCCAGGCCTTCGAGGTCGGCATAGAAGAACTCGTCGTCCTCCAGCTCGTCGTCGGGCAGGTTGTCGCGTTCGATATAGAGTTCCAGCCCGTTCAGCGCCTCGGCGGCGTCGCGGTCGTTGACGCCGCGAAAGCGTACGATCACGACGTTCTTGGCCTCGCGGATTTCCAGCACTTCGAAGCTGCGGCCGTCCATGCTGTGCAGATGGCCATAATCGCCGAGCGCGGTCGGATCGGAGGTAAAGGCGCGGGCGCGCACTTCGCCCCGCAGGCCCTGCGCGGCGCCGATGGTTGCCATCAATACCGGGTTTTCAAGTTTCGTCATGGTCTCGTTGCCGACTGCCGGAGGATCGATTGCGTTCTCTCATAAGATGAAGCGCAGGAATAGGAAACAAAAAACGGGCAGCATGTCGCCATGCCACCCGTTTCGGATCGTCGTTACGGCTGATTATTCAGCAGTAGCAGCGGCGGCGTCAGCAGCCTTCTGTGCCTTTTCAGCGGCGCGTTCCTGGGCGCGCTTGCCCGGCTTTGCCTTTTCCGGGTTGTTCTTGACGTCGCGCTTGGCAACGCCGGCTTCGTCGAGGAAGCGCAGAACGCGGTCGGTCGGCTGAGCGCCGTTGTCGAGCCAATGCTTGATGCGGTCGGCGTCGAGTTCAACGCGCTTGGCGTCGTCCTTGGCGAGCATCGGGTTCCAGGAACCGACCTTCTCGAGGAAGCGGCCATCGCGCGGCGAACGGGCGTCAGCGATAACAACGTGGTAGTACGGGCGCTTCTTGGAACCACCGCGTGCGAGACGAATTTTCAGTGCCATGTTTCTTACTCCTTAGGCTTTTTGTAACCGCTTTTCTGGGGCGGTATGGTTACTTCGCGCTGCTCAGATCGGCAGCGATCTGTTCGTGATGCCGGATGACTTCCTTGATGACGAAGTTCAGGAACTTCTCGGCGAAATCCGGGTCCAGATTGGCGTCCCTTGCCAGGCGGCGCAGGCGTTCGATCTGGAATTCCTCGCGCGCCGGGTCAGCCGGCGGCAGATTGTATTTGGCCTTTAGCACGCCGACCTCTTTGGTGCAGCGGAAGCGTTCGGCCAGCATGTGCACCAGGGCGGCATCGATATTATCGATCGACTGGCGGTAATTGCCCAATTGGGCCTTGATGTCTGGATCAATCATGGGGGGCAACGATCCTTCTCACTTCTTCTTCGGCAAACCGGGCAATCCCGGGAACCCACCGCCGAGGCCCGGCAGCTTGGCGCCGCCCAGGCCCGGCAATCCACCACCGCCAAGGCCGGGCATGCCGCCGGGACGGCCGAGGCCGGCGGCTTCGGCCTGCTTCTGCAGGGCTTCGAGCTGCTTGGGGTCCATGTTCGACAGGTCGGGCATCCCGCCCATACCGCCGCCGAGGCCCATCTTGCCGGCAAGGCCGCCCATCATCTGCTTCATCATGCCGCCTTTGCCCTTGCCGCCCATCATCTTCATCATGTCCACCATCTGGCGGTGCATCTTCAGAAGCTTGTTGATGTCGGAGGCGTCGGTGCCGGAGCCGCTAGCGATGCGCTTCTTGCGGGAATGCTTGAGCAGATCGGGATTGGCGCGCTCTGCCTTGGTCATCGAGGAGATGATGGCGATCTGGCGCTTGAACAGGCGATCGTCGAGGCCGGCTGCGGCCATCTTGTCCTTCATGCCGGACATGCCGGGCATCATCCCCATGATGCCGCCCATGCCGCCCATCTTCTGCATCTGGCCGAGCTGATCGGCCAGATCGTTCAAGTCGAACTTGCCCTTGGCCATCTTGGCGGCCATGGCGGCCGCCTTCTCGGCGTCGATATTCTCGGCGGCCTTCTCGACCAGCGAAACGATGTCGCCCATGCCGAGGATACGGTCGGCGATGCGGCGGGGATGGAATTCCTCCAGCTCGCCCATCTTTTCGCCGACACCGATTAGCTTGATCGGCTTGCCGGTGACGGCGCGCATCGATAGCGCTGCACCGCCGCGGCCGTCGCCGTCCATGCGGGTCAGCGCGAGACCGGTGATCCCGACGCGCTCGTCGAAATTGCGGGCGAGGTTGACGGCGTCCTGACCGGTCAAGCTATCGGCGACCAGCAGGATTTCGTGCGGATTGGACTTCTTCTTGATATCCGCCATCTCAACCATGAGCGGCTCGTCGATATGCGTACGGCCGGCGGTGTCGAGGATGACGACGTCATGGCCGCCGAGCTTGGCCGCCTGCACGGCGCGAGCGGCGATATCGGTCTGCGACTGGCCGGCGATGACCGGCAGCGTGTCGATGCCGGCCTGGACGCCGAGCTGGCGCAACTGCTCCTGCGCTGCCGGACGGCGCGTGTCGAGCGAGGCCATAAGGACCTTCTTGCGGTCGCGGCTGGTCAGGCGGTGGGCGATCTTGGCAGACGTTGTGGTCTTACCGGAGCCCTGCAGACCGACCATCATGACGACGACCGGGGCCGGCGCGTTGAGATCGATGCCGACACCCTCGCCGCCGAGCATCTCGATCAGCTCGTCATGGACGATCTTGACGACCATCTGTCCAGGCTTGATCGACTTCAGGATCTCGGCGCCGACGGCCTTTTCGCGGACGCGGTCGGTAAAGGAGCGTACGACATCCAGCGCCACGTCGGCTTCCAACAGCGCGCGGCGAACCTCGCGCAGCGCTGCGGAAACATCGGCTTCCGAGAGCGCACCGCGGCCTGTCAGTCCATTCAGAATGGAACCAAGACGGTCCTGGAGGTTTTCAAACATCGTTTCTTCCTTATCGATCGCTTAGGGCTTTTGATTTGCGCCTATGCCTTATCTTTCTCGGCTTCGCCTCGAAAGGGACATGCGCGGGTCATCGCCCGAAAACGTCGTGCTTTTCCATGACGAAAACAAGACGCAAAGCCAAAAAGCACCCGAGGGCGCAACGCGCTGTCGGGTGTTGACCTCCGGGATCTCTTTATACCTTGCAGGGTCCCGGTCGGTGGCTCGGAGGCTTGTGCTCGTCGCAGATGAGCCGGGATAAACAGGAAACGGGCGGCAAAGTCAAGCCAAAGGGCAAAAATGCCACAGCCCGCCAATGTGACCGGCCAGGGTAGTGAATGGGATTTCGCCGATGGCACAGTCCGCTATTGTTGTATCCACCCGCCGTGACAATGTGATTCCCCGAGACAGACGCGAATGAACGATGCAGCCCTGACCAATCTCCTCACCGCCTGCCGCGTCTATGGCGGCGGTCGTGTCGATGCGCGCTTCAACGAGGCGGCGCAGGCCTTTTATGCCGGTGCCAAGGCGCAGCCGAAGATCGTGTCGCGGGCGGCGCGCGAGCTGCGCAGCCTGCCGCCTCCGGGTGCCGCGATCCTTGCCAATATGCTGGGCACCATTGCCGAGACGGGCGGTTCGCCGGAGCGTAGCGGTCCGGCAGTGTGGGAGCTTTATCTTGCCTGGCTGCCGCAGATCCATCGCGGCTTTTCGAGCCGCAAGCCGCTCAGCCCCCGGCAGCAGCAATTGCTGGAGGCCTTTCAGCTTGTCGGCCAGTCGGTCGTCTCGCATCTTGCGATGATGCCTGAGGAGCGACGGCTGGCGCGGGAAAATGCGGGCCTCATGCGGCAGCTTCAGGACTTGCAGGATCATACGCCGGGCGCTGCCTGGGTGCGCCAGATGTTCCTTTGCCGCAGCGATGAGCTGATCATCCTGCATCAGCCGAGCGGCCGGGGTTTCCGGCTGCGCTATGAGAACATCGCCAACTGCTGCCATCTTTTCACGCTGATCCAGGCTGCTTTCGGCGAAACCCTGCCGGGCGGACGCAAGCCCAACAGGTTCATAGTCGATATGGCGCGATGTGTGACGCTGGTGGAGGAGGGAACCGACCAGGCGTGGTGGCATTATGGTGTGCCGGCAGGTCAGCGCGGCATCCAGGCGGAGATTGCGGGCGAAGCCTCCGTCGACGGCATTCCGCGCATCGACGGTACGCAGGTCATCCTTCTCTCGCCTCCCGCCGCCGGCGCTCCGCTCTGGGACACGAGCTTCTTTACGCCTCAACTCTTCGCGATGCCGGCGAACGTCGTGATCGAAGGCGAATTGACGGCAGCGGAGAGCGGGGAGTGGTCGGCGAAAGCCGCTGTGCCGGCGGTAGAAGGCGGAGGCACGCAATGAGAGAAGCACCCGCCTCCGGCAAAAAGCAGAACCGCTATTATCAAGGCCCCGTTTCCGATCATTTCGACGGCACGCGCTTTTTCAATCCCGATGGCGTCGAGCCGGGCGGCTTTCTCGACCTTTTGAGATGGAAGCTCGGCGGCGGGCGGGCGCGCTGGCCCAATCCCGTCGTGAGCGCCTTTCCGCCGGCAAAGCCCGACAGGCATGTCTTCGGCGAACAATTGCGGGTGACCATGGTCGGCCATGCCTCGATGCTGATCCAGGTGGCGGGGCTGAATATACTGACCGATCCGGTCTGGTCGGATCGCGCGAGCCCTTTCACCTTCATCGGGCCGAAACGGATCGTTCCCCCCGGCATCCGTTTCGAGGACCTGCCGCCGATCGATCTCGTGCTGGTCTCGCACAATCACTACGACCATCTCGATCTCGCGACGCTGAAGCGGCTGCACGAGGCGCATGCGCCAAGGATCGTCACGCCGCTCGGCAACGACACTATCGTCAAGGGTAGCGTTCCCGGTGCGAAGATCGCTACCATGGATTGGGGCGACCGTCTCGCCATCACGGACAAGGTGAGCGTCGATGCCGAGCCCTGCCATCATTGGTCCGCGCGAGGGGCAAGCGACCGCAGCATGGCGCTCTGGGCGGCCTTCGTCATCACCACGCCGGCGGGCAATATTTACCATGTCGGCGACACCGGCTTTCATGGCGGCGTCAACTATGAGGCGGTTCGGCAAAAGCATGGCGGCTTCCGCCT
>DASWOH010000183.1:0-4259 GCA_036398815.1 Rhizobium sp.
ACTGAGGCCATCCTATCCCTCCCGGAACGTTCCATCGACCCGCATGTTATTGGTGCGGAGGATTTGGTCTCATGAAAAATCTTTAGTGAACACCGAATTGTCGGTGATAAAGTTGGTAGCGGAGGAGGGATTTGAACCCCCGACACAAGGATTATGATTCCTCTGCTCTGACCTACTGAGCTACTCCGCCACATCCGCGCATAATCATTAGCTATGCGCAAGGGCCAGACGAAACCGCCGCTCGAGAAGCGTTGGCTCGTCGGTTGAGCGGCTTATAAGGTGCGGTTCGGCTTTGTGTCAAGCGGATGATTTGGAAAAATCAACGCTTTCCCCTGCCCCGGCCACCGCCTGTCTTCAAGCTGCGACCGGGCTTGCCAGCAATGCCTTCAGCGACGCCTCAGCCATCGGCTCGCGCTCGGACCGTTCGATGAAGCCGCCGCCATAGACGCGGGCGTCGTCGCCGGGGGCGGAATAGAGGGCGCAGGCCTGGCCGGGCGCAACACCGGCCTCGCCGATCGTCAGGTCGACATAGATGCCGTCCTTGTCGGCGCACAGCACGGCGGGTTCCGGCGCGCGGGTGGAGCGGACCTTGGCATAGCACGCAAAGCCCTCGCCGGAAGCGGCCACCAGCAGCGGTTCGTCACCGAGCCAGTTGACGTCGCGCAGATAGACGCGATGCGTCTCCAGCGCCTCCTTCGGGCCGACGATGACGCGGCGCGAGCGGGCGTCGAGATAAACGACGTAGAGCGGCTCGCCGGTGGCGATGCCGATGCCGCGGCGCTGGCCGATCGTATAGTGCAGGATGCCTTCGTGGCGGCCGAGCACGCGGCCGTCGAGATGGACGATCTCGCCGGCTAGCGCAGCATTCGGCTTCAGCTTGGCGATGACGTCGGAATATTTGCCCTGCGGCACGAAACAGATGTCCTGGCTGTCGGCCTTCTTGGCGACGACAAGGCCCATCTCTTCTGCAAGCGCCCGCGTCTCGGCCTTCGGCATGCCGCCGAGCGGAAAGCGCAGATAGTCGATCTGCTCCTGCGTCGTCGCAAACAGGAAATAGCTCTGGTCGCGATCGGCATCGGCCGGGCGATAGAGCGCGCGGCGGCCGGGATTATCCGCGGACGGGTTCGGGCGCGAGCGGATATAGTGGCCGGTCGCCAGCGCGTCGGCGCCGAGTTCCTTGGCGGTCGCCAGCAGATCGGCGAACTTGACGGTCTGGTTGCAGGAGACGCAAGGGATCGGCGTCTCGCCGGCGACATAGCTTTCGGCGAAAGGATTGATCACCGTCTCGCGGAAGCGCTTTTCATAGTCGAGCACATAGTGCGGAATGCCGATCGTCTCGCAGACGCGGCGGGCATCGTCGATGTCCTGGCCGGCGCAGCAGGAGCCGGCGCGGTGCACGGCGGCGCCGTGATCGTAGAGCTGCAGCGTGATGCCGAGCACATCATAGCCCTGGCGCTTCAGAATGCCGGCGACGACGGAGCTGTCGACGCCGCCCGACATGGCAACGACGACGCGGGTGTCTTCCGGCCTCTTGTCAAAATCCAGTGTGTTCACGGTCTTGCCGCCAATCTCAGTCGATCTTCGGTGCTGTCTTCTCTCCACCGGTTGCCATGCAAAAGCGGCGGATTTTATCGTCTGCGGGCACACGGCGGTTTAAACCGCCTAGCCTCAATGGATCAGGGATATAGAAAGGATTGCCGCCGGGCGCAAGGGGCGGCGAATCAGCGTCTCCGCAGACCGATACCCGATACAAGAAAAACCCGGCGCAACTGATGTCACGCCGGGCTCTTCCGATAGCTCTTGGGAGGAGCAATTTAGTCGACGTTGAACACCAGCGGCTTGGCCTGGCGGATCGCCTGATGGGCGGTCAGCTTGCCCAGAACCTCGTCGTTGATCGGACCGTCGACATAGAGCAGCGCGATGGCATCGCCGCCCTGCTTGTCACGGCCGAGCTGGAAGTTGGCGATGTTGACACCGGCGGAACCGAGCGTCGTGCCGATGAAGCCAATCATGCCGGGAACGTCGGTGTTGGCGAGGTAGACCATGTGGTTGCCGACATCGGCGTCGAGGTTGATGCCCTTGATCTGGATGAAGCGCGGCTTGCCGTCGGAGAAGACGGTGCCGGCGACCGAGCGCGTCATGCTGTCGGTGGTGACCGTCAGCTTGATGTAGCCGTCATAGACGCCGGTCTTGTCGCGCTTGACTTCGGCAAGCACGATGCCCTTTTCCTTGATCATGATCGGCGCCGAAACCATGTTGACGTCGGCGACCTGATTGCGGATGAGGCCTGCCAGCAGCGCGCTCGTCAGCGCCTTGGTGTTCATGCCGGCAGTAACGCCGTCATAGAGGATCTCGATTTCCTTGATCGGATCGTCCGTCACTTGGCCGACGAAGGCGCCGAGGACATCGGCGAGCTTGATGAACGGCTTCAGGATCGGCGCTTCCTCAGCGGTGATCGAGGGCATGTTGATGGCGTTGGACACCGCGCCCTTGACGAGATAGTCCGACATCTGCTCGGCCACCTGCAGGGCGACATTCTCCTGCGCTTCGGTGGTCGACGCGCCGAGATGCGGCGTGCAGACGACGTTCGGCAGGCCGAACAGCGGGCTTTCCTTGGCGGGCTCGACCTCGAAGACGTCGAAGGCAGCACCTGCGACATGGCCGGACTTGATGGCGGCGGCAAGAGCTGCCTCATCCACCAGACCGCCACGGGCGCAGTTGATAATGCGCACGCCCGGCTTGGTCTTGGCAAGCGCGTCGGCGTCGATGATGTTGCGGGTCTTGTCCGTCAGCGGCACATGCAGCGTGATGAAGTCGGCGCGGGCGAAAAGCTCGTCGAGCTCGACCTTGGTGACGCCCATCTCCTCGGCGCGTTCCTTCGACAGGAACGGGTCGTAGGCAACGACATGCATCTTCAGGCCGATGGCGCGGGCAATCACGATCGAGCCGATATTGCCGGCGCCGATGACGCCGAGCGTCTTGCCGGTGATTTCGACGCCCATGAACTTCGACTTTTCCCACTTGCCGGCCTGGGTCGAGGCGTCGGCCGAGGGCAACTGGCGGGCGACGGCGAACATCAGGGCGATGGCGTGCTCGGCGGTGGTGATCGAATTGCCGAAGGGCGTATTCATCACGATGATACCGCGGCGCGAGGCAGCCGGGATATCGACATTGTCGACACCGATACCGGCGCGGCCGACAACCTTGAGGTTGGTCGCCGCTTCGATGATCTTCTCCGTCACCTTGGTGGCGGAACGGATGGCGAGGCCATCGTAATTGCCGATGATTTCGAGCAGCTTGTCCTTGTCCTTGCCAAGCTGCGGCTGGAAATCGACTTCGACGCCGCGATCGCGGAAGATCTGGACGGCGGTTTCCGACAATTCGTCGGATACGAGAACGCGAGGTGCCATGGGAGGCCTCCTGAAAAAGGGTCAGCGATGATGAGCAATTCCAGGAAAAGTGCGAAACGGCTTTCCGTCCGGAATTGCGTGAAAGCAAACAGAGAGTTTGGAATGCTGGGCTCCGCCCTTTTGGCGGAGCCGGGAACGCTTAAATCTCAGGCCGCAACCTGAGAGAGCGTTGCCTTCTGCGTTTCGAAGGCCCAGGACAGCCAGGGCATCAGCTTCTGCATGTCGGCGGCTTCGATCGTCGCGCCCGCCCAGATGCGCAGACCCGATGGTGCGTCGCGATAATGGCCGACGTCATAGGCGACGCCTTCCTTTTCGAGCAGCGCGACCAGACCCTTGGCGAAGTTCGCCTGACCGTCATTGTCGAGAGCGGCGACCTGAGGATCGACGATCTTCAGGCAGACGGAGGTATTGGAGCGCGTCTCATCGACGGACGCCAGATTGGCGATCCAGTCGTTGGCGGCGACGAAGTCGTGGATCACCTTGGCGTTGGCGTCGGCGCGGCCGACCAGAGCCTTCAAGCCACCGAGATCCTTGGCCCAGAGCAGCGCATCGATATAGTCCTCGACGCAGAGCATCGACGGCGTATTGATCGTCTCGCCGGTGAAGATGCCTTCGATGAGCTTGCCGCCGCTGGTCATGCGGAAGATTTTCGGCAGCGGCCAAGCGGGCTGATAGGTGGTCAGACGCTCGACGGCACGCGGCGAAAGGATGATGACGCCATGCGCGCCCTCGCCGCCGAGAACCTTCTGCCAGGAGAAGGTGACAACATCGAGCTTGGCGAAGTCGAGGTTCTGCGCGAAAGCCGCCGAGGTGGCGTCGCAGATCGTCAGGCCCTTGCGGTCGGCCGGA
>DASWOH010000184.1:0-14936 GCA_036398815.1 Rhizobium sp.
GTTGTCGCCAGAGGCATTGAACTGGTCGACGAACAGGTTGACGACCCGCAGCCAGTCGGCATCGCCCGCCGGGACGCCGATTGCAATCTCGGCGCGCGCGAGCGAACCGTCGACCTGGCGGAGCTTGCCCTGGTTGTCGCCGATGGCCTTGCGGTTGTAGAAATCGTCTTCCGCCATGGCATCGACCTGTCCGGACAGCAAGGCGCTGAGCTCATCGGCCTGCGTGTTGAAGCGGACGATCTGGGCATTGGGCATATGGGCCGGCACAGCGCGCTCCGCCGTGCCGCCGCGCGAAATGGCGACGCGGACCTTGGCGGCGTTGGCCTCCTCGATCGTCTTGTAAGGCGCGCTTTCCGGCACGAGCAGCCGCATGTTGGTCACCACATAGGGGTTGGAAAAGGCAACCGATGTGGAACGCTCGACGTTGCGGGTGAAATCGGCGATGGTCACATCGACCTTGCCGGTCTGCAGCGAAGTCACGCGGCTCGGAATGTCGGTGACGACGAATTCCGGATCGACCTTCAAGGCCGCCGCCAGCTTTTTCGCGATATCGATATCGTAGCCGACCGGCACGCCGTCGGCGCCGACCGTCGCATAGGGCGGCAGGCTGCCGAGCACGGCCACGCGAAGCTTGCCGTTGGACAGAACCGACTGAAGAACGCTGCCGGATTCGGCGAAGGCCGGTAAAGAGATGGATGCGGCGATGGCAAGACCGCCGAGAAGACCGAGAAATGCACGTTTCAAGAACATGGATATACCCTCCCAAGGTAACAGGAATGAATGCTTCCGCCGCATGAATGCGGTGCCGGTCAGGCGTCGAAGGCGAGCTGGACTTTGAGCGTCTTCTCTGGATGCCGTTCGATAAGGTCGAAGGCAGCCGCGGCATCGGCGGCGGCAAACGTCTGCGTAATCATGGCGGCTGGCTTGAGGGCGCCGCTCTCCAGCCAGCCGACTACCTCCGGAATGAAGCGGCGGTTGAGGCGGGAGCCGACGAGACTCAACTCCTTGCGGACGATTTCCTGCTGGCTGACATTGCAGGGAGCCGACGAAAATCCAAGCAATCCGATCCTGCCCGCCGGCGCCGCCACGCGGCAGGCCTCCTCCAGCAAGGACGGAATCCCGGCACCGTCGATAACGACCGAAGGACCGAGCCCATCCAGTTCACCGGCGACCATGTCCGCAACGGATATCTCCAGCGAGTTGAATGCGACGTCAGCGCCGAATTCGCGGGCACGCTCCAGGCGTTGATTGTCGATGTCGGCGACGATGCAGCGCGCGCCCTTCATCTTCGCGACCTGCAGCACGGTCAAACCGACCGTGCCCGCACCATAGATCAGAACCACGTCCTCCGGGCCGCAGCCGGTGCGCGACAGCACATTGGCGGCGACCGCCAGCGGCTCGGCGAGAGCGGCGATGTCCAATCCGAGAGACGGCGAAACCTTCACTGCATTGTCTTCCGGCACGACGGCTACCGACCGGAAGCCGCCGTCGCGGTGCACGCCGATCACCTGCAGATTGGCGCAGACATTCGAGCGGCCGATACGGCAGGGATGGCACTTGCCGCAAGAGATGACCGGATCGGCGACCACACGATCTCCGACAGCCAGGCGAGAAACGCCGGCGCCGATCGCCTCCACTATGCCGGCAAACTCATGACCGATGATACGGGGATAGACGACGAACGGGTTCGAGCCGTGCAGGATGTGCATGTCCGAACCGCAGATACCGGCCCTGACAACCCGGATCGACACTTCGCCCGGCGCCAATTCGGCAGACGAACTCTCATCCTCCAGCGCCAACCGATGAGGCGCGCGCACTGCTATCGCAACCATGTATCCTCCCTGCCCCGACACACCTCTAAAAGAGGTAGCCAAAATGAAGCTTGAATACTTGTATCCAAGAATACAGGAGGGCGCAAGATCAATTTTGCGAGGGATGCCCAGCCCGAAAATCCACCGTCACCGAAGAGACTTCAGGACTGAATTGACCTGCTCTCTCCAGGCTCTGTCTGCCTGAAGCGCGCTGGGGAAAAGTCCCGGTATGGCAAAGAATGAGCCCGATTCGTCGCCTGCGGATACTTCGTCCGTCGCAGCTCCCAGCAACTCCTTGGCGCGCGGATCGTCGACGGTCTCGGCCTGCTTGAGATAGGCGATCCAGACCGCTGTCGCGAAAGCGAACTCGGTTGCATCGGCCCCTGAGGAAAGAGCATCGACCGCAGGCTGGAAGAGACGCTGCGGCAATTTCTGGGAACCGTCCATGGCGATCTGTTGCGTGCGATGCGCGATGGCCGGGTTGGCGAACCGCTCCACCAATTGATCCACATAATGGGCGAGATCGATGCCCGGCACCGGATCGAGGGTGCGAACCGCCGCCTGCATGTGCCGGCGGACAAGGGCGACATTCTCCGGTACGGCCATGACGTCGCGGACGAATTCAAGCTTCTGCAATTGCCCGAGATAGGCGATGAGCGAATGCGAACCGTTCAGCAGCCGCAGCTTCATCTTCTCGTAGGGCTCGACATTTTCAACGAAGAGCGCGCCTCCCGCTTCCCATGCGGGACGATCGCCGACGAAATCATCCTCGACCACCCATTGCGAGAAAGTCTCGGCCTCGATCGACAGCCTGTCCTCCACGCCCAGCAGCTTTCCGGCGCGAGCGCGTGTCTCCGCCGTTGCAGCCGGAACGATACGATCCACCATGCTGCAAGGAAAGGACACGTTTTCTGATATCCATTCTGCCAAGCCAGGATCGCGCACTGCCGCCATCTCGACGACCAGACGCCGGACAATATGGCCATTGCTCGGCAGGTTATCGCAGCAAAGCACAGTGAAGGGCGGCAGGCCGGTCGCTCTCCGGCGGGCAAGCCCTTCCGTCAGATAACCAACGACGCCCATAGGGCTGGCCGGAGATTTCAGATCGTTGACGATGGCAGGATGCGCATGATCGAGCCCGCCGCTGACGGGGTCGATGCCGTAAGCCTTTTCGCTGACAGTCAGCGTGACGACATGGATGGCCGGATCGGCGAGCCTCGCGAGAACGGCCTCCCCGTCTTCGCTCGCCGCAAGCGCCTCGACGATAGAACCGACGACCCGAATGCTGTCGCCCGAGCGGTCGCGCGCGACGACACTATAAAGGCAGTCCTGCGCCCGCATATCGTGGGCGATCTCCATCGACCGCAGGCTGACGCCGACAATGCCCCAGTCTCCGAACGCATGCGCCAGCGCCATATCGGTGTAGACTGCCTGATGCGCGCGATGAAAAGCGCCGAGACCGATATGAACGATCCCCGGCCTCAGTGTCCGCCTGTCATAAGCGGGAAACTCTATCGAATCATGCAGTTGTGTCCGTGAATTCAAGCGTTCCATCAGCGTGCCAATCCATATTGGGGGTGCGACAAAGCGCGTTCGATGCCGCGCAACTCCGCGAGCCCCTTCAACCGACCGATGGCAGGATAGCCCGGCTGCGCGCCCCGCGCCACGTCGTCCAGAATTTCCTGTCCGTGATCGGGCCGCATGAAGATCGTGTGATCCGCTCGCCCTGTAGCCTTCCGCCGCCGCTCCTCCGAAAGGATCGCGGCGATCACCGCGACCATGTCGGCATTTCCTTCGAGGTGCTCGTCCTCGAAGAAGGAACCGGGCTGCGATGCCGTCTCGCGGCGGACGTTGCGCAGATGGACGAAATGAATGCGCGAGGCCAGTCGCGAAATCATAGCCGGCAAATCATTATCCTCACGGGCGCCCAGCGATCCCGTGCAGAAGGTGACGCCATTGGCCGGGCTGTCGACGGCCTTCAATATGTGACTGTAGTCCGCCTCGGTCGAAAGAATGCGCGGCAGGCCGAGAAGCGGCCACGGCGGATCGTCTCCATGGGCGCAAAGCCGCATGCCCAGCTTTTCGGCGACAGGCACGACCTCGGACAGGAAATCGACCAGGTGACCCCGAAGGCGTTCGGCATCGATCGCGCCGTAACGCGCAAGTTCCGTGCGCAATTCCGCCAGCGTGTAGGCTTCCGCCTGACCGGGAAGGCCCGCACCGATGCTGCGTGAAAGAACGAGACGCCTTTCCTCCGGCATCTCGGCAAAACGCCGCGCCGCCGCCTCGACCAACTCAGCGGAATAGTCGCCCGCCGCATCCGGCCGCTGAAGAAGATGCAGATCGAAGGCGATGAAATCAGTGAGATCGAAGCGCATGGCCTTGGCCCCGCTGGGCGTTGCCCAGCGCAGATCCGTGCGGGTCCAGTCGAGAACAGGCATGAAGTTGTAGCAGACCGTCGAGATCCCCGCGTCAGCCAGACGGCGTAGCGTCTCCGCCCAGGCATCCACATGCGCCTTCCAGTCGCCGGACATGGTCTTTATGCTTTCGGACACGGGAATGCTTTCGACCAGCTCCCATTCCAATCCGCCCTGCCGCACTTCTTCCTGCCGCTTGCGGATTTCCTCCAGCGGCCATGCTATACCGGTCGGGATATGGTGGAGAGAGCTGACGATACCGTCCGCGCCGGCCTGAACCGCGTCCTTGACGCTGACCTTGTCGATCGGTCCAAACCATCTCCACGTATGTCTCATCCCGACTTCCCTTTGAAAACCAACGCCACCTGATCCGGCAATATTCGCTCTCGATTCACATACACTACCATGGTAATATGTCAATTAAGCAGGACTGAGCATATCCGCGCGCATATGATAGAAGTGCTCTGCCCCTACCGGAGAACAAGCCTTGGTCCTGACCGAAAAACAATCGACGACCCTGTTTGCGATCGATCCGAAGCTGCCGATGGCGCCGCAGATCTATGGCAGCATTCGCCAGTCGATCCTCGATCTCCGCCTCACGCCCAAGCAGGCCTTGAGCGAGAAGGAGCTGGCCCTGATGCTCGGCGTCAGCCGTACGCCGGTTCGCGAAGCGCTGATCAAGCTCGCCGAGGACGGGCTGGTGGATATCTTTCCCCAGCGCGGCACATTCGTCGCGCCCATCCGCGTTGCGGAGGTTCTGGAGGCGCAGTTCATTCGAGAGGCACTGGAGGTCTCCGTCGTCGCGCGAGTCGCCGAGATATCCGATCCCGCCATTGTTGCCCGCTTGCAGGAAAGCCTGGCGCGACAGAAGCGCGCGGTCGACAATGGCGATCTCGATGGGTTCCTGGCGGAGGACGAGAATTTCCATTTCATCCTGTCGGCATCCGCCAATCTGACGCGAGCCTGGAAGGTCATCCAGAATGTCAAAGGGCAGCTCGACCGCGTTCGTGTTCTAAGCTTGCCCGAGCCGGGCCATCTGGCCGAACTTTACGAGCAGCACCTGGCAATCGTCGCCGCCGTTGAAACCGGCAACTCGGCAGCAGCGAAGAAGCACATGACCAAGCATCTTCAGCAGGTTTTCCGCACCATCGACTCGCTGCTGGCACAGAGGCCCGAGATCTTCTTCGATTGATCGATAGTGCGGCAAAAACGACACCGCTCGAGTTCGAAATCCGCTTGGTCGCGGCCGCATGATTGGCTATGGTTGCCGTACGGCCCTCATGCGGAGGCGTTGGGCGCCGTACATCATTCGACGGCGGAGGCCGTCTCAAGCACGACATCGCTATAGATCACGGAGTTCCGGCTCTGCCGACTGCTTTGCGGATCGGGCGCGGGCGCTCCATCAGAGGAGGCAGGAATGGATTATCGCAAGCTCGGCCCCAGCGGGGCTGTCGTCACGGCCTATTGCCTTGGTACCATGACCTTTGGCGCGGAGGCGGACGAAGCGGCATCCCACAGATTGCTGGACGATTATTTCGCCTGGGGCGGCAATTTCATCGATACCGCCGATGTCTACAGCGCCGGCAAGTCGGAGGAAATCATCGGACACTGGCTCAAGGCGCGGCCGGTCGAGGCGCGGCAGGCGGTGATCGCCACCAAAGGGCGCTTCCCGATGGGCAACGGACCGAACGATATCGGCCTGTCGCGCCGGCATCTCAATCAGGCGCTGGATGCTTCGTTGCGGCGCCTCGATGTCGATCATATCGATCTTTACCAGATGCATGCCTGGGACGCGCTAACCCCGATCGAGGAGACGCTACGCTTTCTCGACGATGCCGTTTCCGCCGGCAAGATCGGTTATTACGGCTTCTCCAACTATGTCGGCTGGCACATCGCCAAGGCCGTCGAAGTCGCCAAGGCGCAGGGCTATACGCGGCCGGTCACGCTGCAACCGCAATACAATCTGCTGGTCCGAGATATCGAACTTGAGATCGTCGCGGCCTGCCAGGATGCCGGCATGGGGTTGTTGCCCTGGTCACCACTTGGCGGCGGCTGGCTGACCGGAAAATACAAGCGCGACAACACGCCGACCGGCGCCACACGCCTCGGCGAAAACCCCAATCGCGGCAGCGAATCCTATGCGGCGCGCAATGCGCAGGAGCGCACCTGGGCGATCATCACCGCAGTCGAGGAGATCGCCAAGGCGCGTGGCATCAGTATGGCGCAGGTTGCCCTCGCTTGGACGGCAGCGCGGCCGGCTGTGACCTCCGTCATCCTCGGCGCCCGCACGCCGGAACAACTCGCCGACAATCTCGGCGCGGCGAAACTGACGCTGTCGGAAGCGGAAACAGACCGGCTGAACGAAATCAGCGCGCCGCAGCCGTCTGATTACCCCTATGGCAAGGGCGGCATCAACCAGCGTCACCGCAAGATCGAAGGCGGCCGGTAAGACAAGACTTGGCGGCGGCAGGCCATCAACCTTCCGCCGCTCGGATGATTGGCGAACCAACATCACCCCGCGGGTGACATCTTCCGATTCGAAGGGATCAGGTCCTAGGACTGGCGGATATGAAACACCGTCAGCCGCTTCAGCTCCTCGATATCGCCTTTTTCAATGGCATCGATCATCAGATGATGCTCCCGGCCGGATTGCTCGACGCGTGCGCGGGTGCGCCATTGCGATACCGGCGCGGAGGAAGTGCGTTGCCGTATCTCGGTGATCAGGTCAACCAGTTCCTTGTTGCCGCCGAGTGTCAGCAATTCGCGGTGGAAAGCAAGATTGGCTTCATAGAGCTCCAGCATAGTGCCGAGGAGGATCATCTCGTCGAAGTGCTTGGCCAGTGCGCGTAATGTCCGAATGCTGTCAGGCGATGCATTCGCGACGATCTTGTCGGCGATCGCCGTCTCCAGGATCACGCGGATATCGCTGACCTCGACGGCACGCCGGCCGTCCGGCTCATAGACATGGTAACCTCGATTGGGCACATGCTCGACAAGCCGCTTCTGCGCCAACCGGTCCAGCGCGCGGCGCACTTCAGGCCGCGTACATCCATAACGCTTTTCAAGATCGATCTGCTTGAGCCAAGTTCCGGGAGGAAGCAATCCTCCGAGAATATCCTGGAGAATGAGATCGGTGACGTCACGGGTTGCCTCGTCTCCGACGGCCGTCTCGCCGCTCTTCAATCCGACATCGTTCATCTCAACTCTCCTGCGATTCCATGATCGATATCATGTTGCCATGCACTTCTGTAGCCGGTCGTACACCACTCACCGGAAACCCCGCTGATGAAAAATTATTCATGCTGATATATTGCGCAAATTTTTTTTGTATCCTAAATTGGCACCAATTTTGGTAACTCTATAATCTGGACTCAGTCGAAACGCCATGAAAAACTCGTCAGAAATCTGGGATGTGGTCGAAGCAAAGCGCCAGGCGTTCTTCGATCTCAGCGATCGCATATGGGGCATGCCTGAAACCAATTATGAGGAATTCCGCTCCTCGGCCGAACATGAGCGGCTTCTCGCGCAGGAAGGCTTTCGTGTTCAGCGCAACGTCGCCGGCCTGCCGACAGCGGTCATGGGCGAGGCAGGCGAAGGCGGCCCGGTGATTGCCATTCTCGGAGAGTTCGACGCCCTGCCCGGCCTCAGCCAGGAAGCGGGACTGGCCGAGGAGCGCCCGATCGTGGCCGGCGGCAACGGCCACGGCTGCGGCCATAATCTACTGGGTTCAGGCTCCATGCTGGCTGCGGCGGCGGTCAAGGACTACCTCGCCGCGAACGGCCTGAAAGGAAGGGTCCGCTATTATGGCTGCCCGGCGGAGGAAGGCGGCTCGTCCAAGGGCTTCATGGTGCGCGCCGGCGTCTTCGATGATGTGGACATCGCCATTTCCTGGCATCCGGCAGCCTTTGCCGGCGTCAACAATCCGATCTCGCTTGCCTGCAACGAAATCAATTTCCACTTTTCAGGCCGTGCATCGCATGCAGCGGCAACACCGCATCTTGGCCGCAGCGCGCTCGACGCGGTGGAGTTGATGAATGTCGGCGTCAACTACATGCGCGAACATATGCCCTCGACGGCGCGCATCCATTACGCCGTCACCGACACCGGTGGCAACGCACCGAACGTCGTGCAGGCACGCGCAACCGTTCGCTATCTGGTACGGGCGCGCACGCTTCCGGAACTGCTGAGCCTCGTCGCGCGGGTCAAGAAAGTCGCCGAGGGCGCGGCCCTGATGACGGAGACCACGGTGCGCAGCGAGATCGTCAGCGGTGATGCCAATCTGGTCGGCAATACGCCGCTCGAAGAGTTGATGTTCGCCAATCTCGAAAGGCTCGGGCCGCCGGCCTACGACAGCGCGGACGAAGAAGTAGCACGCAAATTCCAGGAGACTTTCAGCGCGGAGGATATCGCGGCCTCCTACGGCCGCTTCGGCTTGAAGCCGAAGAAAGGCCAGGGACTTTGCGATCTCATCTTCCCGCTCGGTGCCGGCGACGGGACGCTGGTCGGCTCCACGGACGTCGGCACGGTAAGCTGGGTCGTGCCCACCGTGCAGATGCGCGGCGCCACCTATGCCATCGGCACGCCCGGCCATTCCTGGCAATTGGTCGCGCAGGGAAAGCTTCCCGCCGCTCACAAGGGCATGGAACATGCGGCCAAGATCATGGCGAGCACGGCCCTCGATCTCATTCTTGATCCAGCCCGCATCGAAGCGGCCAAGGCGGATCACAAGGCCCGCCTTGAGGACACACCTTTCGTCAATCCGATCCCCGATGACGTAGAACCGCCCTTGCCGGAGAACAACCATGGCTGACGCCGCAGTCCTCGAGCCTGATTCCAAGCGCCTTATGGCGCATATCCGCGAGTTCTCCCGGCGGGTAAAACTTTCGGGAACACCCGAGGAACTGGAGAGCTTCGGCTATCTCCAGGCTGAAATGACGGGTTACGGCTATCGTACCCGGCTGCTTTCGCATGATGCCTTTATCAGTCTACCGGGCAAGGCCCGGGTTGAGATCGACGGCAAGGCTCTGCGCTGCATTACCCACTCCATGTCCATATCCACCCCTGCCGGCGGCATAGACGCCGAACTCGTCCATATTGGCGAGGGACATGAGGCTGATTTTTCCAAGCAGGATGTGCGCGGCAAGATCGTCCTCGTCGACGGCATCGCTACCGAGGAGGTGGCGGCGCTGGCAAGTGCTGCCGGCGCTATCGGGCAAATCCATATCAGCCCTAACGAACACCTCTATGAAATGTGCGTCTCGCCTGTCTGGGGAAGCCCCTCGCAGCATACGCGCAACAAGCTCCCGACCACCGCCATCTGCACGATTGCCGTCGAGGATGGCGACCGTCTTCGCAAGCGGCTTGCCGGCGGCGAGACGATCCGCGCGCGGATCGAGACCGAAGTCGATACGGGCTGGCGTAAGACGCCGATACTCGTTGCCGAACTCGGGGCTCAAGGCAGCGCCGAGGATGCCCCCTTCGTGCTCTTCTCCGGCCATCACGACACCTGGCATTTCGGCGTCATGGACAATGGCGGTGCCAATGCGACCATGCTCGAAGCGGCGCGATTGCTGGCCGCGAGACGACAAGAATGGAAGCGCGGACTGCGCATCTGCTTCTGGTCGGGTCATTCCCACGGCCGTTATTCCGGCTCGGCCTGGTATGCCGACGAATATTTTGACGAGCTCGATCGCCGCTGCGCCGCTCATGTGAACGTCGATTCCACCGGTGGCGAAGGCGCTACCGTACTGACCAATTCCGGCGTCATCGACGAATTGCGCTCCGTCGCAGCCGAGGCCATCGAAGCCGTGTCCGGTCAGAAACATGCAGGCCGACGCCACGGCCGCGCCGCCGACCAATCCTTCTGGGGCGTCGGCATTCCCTCCATGTTCGGCAGCCTCAGCCACCAACCGCCCTCGCCGGTCAAGATGCTGACGGCGCTTGGCTGGTGGTGGCACACGCCGCACGACACGGCCGAGCATATCGACCCGGATAACCTCACCCGCGACACGCGCATCATCCTTTTGGTGCTGCATCGCCTGCTGACGGCTCAGGTTCTCCCCCTCGATTATGCGATCTACGCCCGTTCGCTCGGCGACGAACTCGCGCGTCTGGATCAAGACCTCTCCGGACGACTGGATATCGGCACGCTCAGGACATCCGCCGCGGAGCTTGAACGGCAGGCAACGGCCTTGTTGCAACGTTCATCCGGCGCGTCGGAGACCGCAGCGGAACGAATAAACGCAGCATTAATGCGCGCATCTCGCCTGCTGGTGCCTCTCAACTACACCAGCGGCGAACGTTTCCATCCGGATTCCGCTCTGCCGCATCCCTCATGGCCATCGCTCGATGGCATGCGCGAGCTGGCGCGGCTGCCAGCCCATTCGGATGACACGGCCTTTTACGTGGTGCATGCGCGCCAAACCCGCAATCGCATCGCGCATGCCCTGCGGGAAGCAAACGCCGTGCTCCAGGACGCACTCGATTGACGAAACCGACAAGAGGCGGATAGCGCCTCATCCAATGGCGGCAGGAACGCCGTATCGAAAAAAGGGGAATGAAAAATGAGGAAGAAATTTGTATTGGCGGCCGTTGCCGCTGCCCTTGCCTTCGCGCCAGTCGCCGCGAACGCCAAGGATTGGACACATGTGAACGTCGGCATCGAAGGCGCCTTTCCTCCGTGGAACCTCATGGATTCCAGCGGCAAGCTCGCCGGATTGGATGTCGATCTCATCCATGATCTCTGCACCCGCGCCAAGGTCGATTGCGAGCTGATCGCCGGTGATTGGGCGGGCATGATCCCCGGCCTCAACGCCGGAAAATACGATCTCATCATGACCCTCGGCATCAATGAGAAACGCAAGCAGGTGGTGGATTTCACCGTTCCCTACGCCAGCGGCGTCGCGAGCTTCCTGCTCTTGAAGGGCGGCACGGTCGCCGATCTACCGGATACCGGCAAGCGGCTGAACCTCAACGACAAGGCGGCGGCAGATCCGATCATGGCCAAGATCGGCGAGGAACTGAAGGACAAGACCGTTGGCGTCGTGCAGTCGACCAGCCAGGAACAGCTCATCAACGCCTATTTCGGCGGCAATGTCACTGTCCGCTCCTATCAGAACTCGGCCGCCCGCGATCTCGATCTGAAGGCCGGCCGCATCGATGCCGGCTTCGACAGTGGCGTCTACGGCACGACGGCGCTTGCCAAGCCTGGAAACGAAGATATGGAAATGTCCGGCCCCCTGATGAAGGGCGCCATGCTGGCAACGGAAGTCGCCCTCGGCACGCGCAAGGGCGAAACCGATCTGAAGGCGAAATTCGATACGGCCATCCAGGAAGCAGCCAAGGACGGCACGATCAAGGCGCTTTCCGAAAAATGGAGCAAGCTTGACCTGACGCCAAGCTTTGGAGCGAACTGAGGTCCTGTTCCATTCAACGCGGGCTCACGGCGGCACGATCGCGAGCCCGCATTCGGAAGGCATCCTCTACAAACGAGATCATGGATATGTCGTTTCTAATTTCCATTCCAACCCGCTACGGCCAACTGGCTCCACAATGAACCAGCCAGGCTTCTTCGATATCTTAAGCTTCGGACCCGATGGCTGGGCCAAGGCATTGCTGGCCGGCGCCTGGATGACCATTCTCATCGCGGTTTCCGGCTACGCCATCGGTATCGTCATCGGCGGCTTTGGCTCATGGGCCAAGGTCTCGGGTGGCAGCGCCACCCGCATCGTCGCCGATACCTATACGACCGTGTTGCGCGGCATTCCGGATCTGCTGGTCATCTACCTTCTCTATTTCGGCGGCAGTGCCGCGGTAACGGCTGTCGGACGCCTGTTCGGCGCGGAGGGTTTTGTCGGCTTTCCCGGTTTTCTGGCGGGCTCGCTGGCCGTCGGCATCACGTCGGGCGCGCAACAGACGGAAGTCTTTCGCGGGGCCTTCAAGGCCGTGCACCGCGGCGAGATCGAGGCGGCGATCGCTTGCGGCATGTCGCGCTGGCTGCGCTTCCGGCGCATCGTCGCGCCGCTCACCCTGCGGCACGCGCTACCCGGCCTCGGCAATGTCTGGCAGGTGGTGCTGAAGGAATCCGCACTGGTCTCGATCACCGGCGTTGCCGAACTGTTGCGCCAGGCACAGGTCGGCGCCGGCTCCACCGGCCTGCCCTTCGATTTCTATCTGATTGCCGGTCTGCTTTATCTGGCCATCTCGACGGTATCGGGCGTGTTGATGCGTCAGGCGGAACGATATTTCAACCGCGGCGTCAGGAGGGTCTGATGGACTGGAATTTCCTCAGCGAAACCTTCGTCAGCCTGATCGCGGCCATTCCGCTGACGCTCTCGCTCGCCGGCCTGTCGATCCTCTTTGGCGCGATGCTTGCGCTGGCGCTCGCCATGGCGCGTCTGTCGGGCATTGCAGTGCTCGACCGGTTCGCGCGCTTCTATGTCTTCCTCTTCCGCGGCACGCCGCTGCTCGTGCAGATCTTCCTGATCTATTACGGCATCGGCCAATTCCCGGCGGTTCGCCACAGCATCTTATGGCCGATCCTGCGCCAGCCTTACTGGTGTGCCGTCCTGGCGCTCACGCTGAACACCGCAGCCTATGCCAGCGAGATCATTCGCGGCGGCCTGCTGTCGGTGCCGCATGGTCAGATCGAGGCGGCGCGCGCCTGCGGCATGGGGCGCTTCATGCAGTTTCGCCGCATCACCTGGCCGCTCGCCATCCGCAAGGCGCTTCCGGGCTACGGCAACGAGATGATCTCGATGGTCAAGGCGACCTCGCTTGCCTCCATCATCACCCTGATGGAAGTGACCAGCGTTGCAGCCAAGATCATCTCGGAGACCTACCGCGCCATCGAGGTCTTCATCGTCGCCGGCGCGATCTATCTCGCCATCAACTTCCTGCTGACCCGCCTCATCCAGCTGCTCGAATATTGGCTGAGCCCTCATCTGCGCCAGCCGCGGCCCCTACTCATACCGACCACCGAAGGAGATGCGCCATGACCGATACGGCTCCCGCGCTCAGCGTCAGGAACCTGCACAAGAGCTTTGGCCCGGTCGAAGTTCTCAAGGGCATATCGCTCGACGCCCGGCAGGGCGATGTCATCTCCATCCTCGGCTCCTCCGGATCGGGTAAATCGACCTTTCTTCGCTGCATCAACATGCTGGAGACGCCGGATTCCGGTGACATCACAGTGGCCGGCGAAACCATCCACATGCAGTCGGGCCGCAAAGGCAACCGCCCGACCGATCGCAAGCAGGTGGATCGCATCCGCTCCAGGCTCGGCATGGTCTTCCAGAGCTTCAACCTCTGGAGCCACAAGACGGTTCTGGAAAACATCATCGAAGCGCCCATTCATGTGCAGCGCTGCCCCAAGGCCGAATGCATCGAGGAGGCCGAGGCCTTGCTTGCCAAGGTCGGTATCGCCGACAAGCGCAACCATTATCCCTCGCATCTTTCCGGCGGACAGCAGCAGCGCGCCGCTATTGCCCGCGCGCTCGCCATGCAGCCGAAGGTGATGCTGTTCGACGAGCCGACATCGGCGCTCGATCCGGAACTGGTCGGCGAAGTCCTGCGCGTCATGCGCGGGCTTGCCGAAGAGGGGCGCACCATGCTGGTGGTCACCCACGAGATGGGTTTTGCCCGCGATGTCTCCAGCCGCGTGATCTTCGTCCATCAAGGGCTGATCGAGGAGGACGGGAAACCGCACGAGGTTTTCGCCAATTCGAAATCAGACCGCTTTCGCCAGTTCATCGCCAAATAATACACCTATACGACCGCAAAAAGGGGAACGACTACAATGAAATATCTGACTTCTCTCATGAAGGCCTTCAGCCTTCTGACACTTATCTTCGCGTCCACCGTCGCGCATGCGGAGGAGAAGAAATGGACGCATGTGACGATCGCCACCGAAGGCGAATTCCGTCCCTGGAACTTCACCAAGTCGGACGGCACTTTGGATGGCTACGAGATCGAGTTGATCAAGTATCTCTGCGCTCATATGAAGGTGGAATGCACGACCGTCGTCCAGTCCTTCGACGGCTTGATCCCGGCTTTGCAGGCCGGCAAGTTCGACGCCATCATCTCCGGCATGTCGGCAACGCCAAAACGCGAGGAAATCATCGCCTTCAGCGACTCCTACGGCACGACCGGCCAGACCTTCGCCACGCTGAAATCCGATCCGCTGACGCAAATGCCGCTGAAGGGCGAGGTTTTCTCGCTCGCATCGAACGAACAAGGTGCCATCGACGCGCTCAAGCAACTCGAGCCGATGCTGAAGGGCAAGACCATCGGCGTCCAGACAGCCTCGATCGCAGAGACCTTCCTGCAGAAGTATCTGAAGGACGTCGTCACCATCCAGGAGTACAAGACGACCGAGCAGCACGATCTTGACCTCAAGGCCGGCCGCGTCGACCTGATCATGGCCTCCACCGCCTATCTGTCGACGGCGGCTTCCAAACCCGGCAACGAGGATTTCGCGCTGACCGGTCCGCGCTTCCAGGGTGGTATGCTCGGACGCGGCAGCTCCGTCGGCTTGCGCAAGACCGATCCGGAACTGAAGGCGCTGTTCAACGACGCCATCGCCGCCGCCAAGGCTGACGGAACGATTGCAAAGCTCTCGCAGAAATGGTTCGGCTTCGACGTGACGCCGCGCTGAGGTCTTTCTCGGAAGAACGGTCGCTTTCACGGTGGCCGTTCATCCGGTTGCATCGAT
>DASWOH010000185.1:0-3117 GCA_036398815.1 Rhizobium sp.
AGATATGCTCGCTCAGCATCCGCTTCACCGCGGCTTCAACCACGGCGGGATCCAGTGAGGGAAACTCGCGCTTGGCGATGGCGATCGTGCCCGGCTCATCGGTCTGCATGAACAAAAGCGCGTTCTGAAGTCCCTTGACGAAGCGGGTTGCGGTGTCGGGATCGACATCCCGCCGCGTGCTGATCGCCGCGACAGTGTAGGCATCCGCCATGTTCGAGAAGCCATAGACGACCTTCATGCCGCGCGCCGCGACCTGATCGAGTCCCGGCTGATACAAGACCCCGTATTTGGCCTGGCCGGCAAGCAGCGGTCCGGGTTCGCTTCCGATCTGCACTTGCGTGACATTCACATCGGTGCCCGGGGTCAGGCCGTTCTGCTTCAGCAATTTCAAGAACATGGAGGTGCTCGTGGTTGGCATCATGCCGGTCACGACGGTCTGTCCTTTCAAATCGGCGATCGTGTCGAACTTGGCATCGGGCGCGGCAGCGATCCAGAACGACGGCCGGCTGACAACACTGGCAATAACCTGAACGTTGGCGCCTTTCTCCGCGGCGATGGCGCTCCACTCCGGGCCATGAAGCGAAAAGTCCGCCGTTCCTGACAGAAGCGCCGCCAAAGCGGCATTGGCCGAACCCGCCGTCTGTTTGGAGACCTGGAGTCTTTCCTTTTCGAAAAAGCCGCCATCGATAGCGACATAAGCCGGAAGCAACTGGATCGACTGGAAGAGTTGGGACAGCACCACGTTCTTCTTTTCCTGAGCGTGGGCGGCCTGCGCCGCGACGACAATCAGGAAAATGGAAGACAACCGAAGCAAAACCCGCAGAGACATGAATTTCATCGAAGTGCTCCTCACTAAGGTGTTAAAAAATCCGCAAGCAATCCCCGCGCATGGCGGCACGCAAAAACGTGCAACGCCGCCACACGTGAATGTCTCGGTTCGCGGGACGAAACGGAGGCAGTCAGTTCAACTGGCCGCCTCCAACTCAGGGACCCCCTTCCAGAGGGGATCGCCGTAATCCTGTTGGACAAGATCGTTGCTGAACGCCGCCGGGCTATGGGCGTTACGGTTGACGCCGAGCGAGAAGACATCGAAGCGGTTATAATAGCCGACGACATCCTGGAACTGCTTGGGCACCACGCATTTGGCAATATCGATATCGCCGTAAACGATCCCCTCTTCGTCGCGGATGACGTCGCTGATCGGCACGCCATCCGGACCGAGGATCATCGACACGCTGCGCGAGGCTTCATCGATATTGCGATGGACCGTGGGATTGCCGCACGCGAGCATATCGATCACGTCCGGCTGCAAGAAGCTCGACGACACGATGTTGAAAAGCTTGCCCTCGAACGCATGGGCGCCGGCGCGCAGGCGGATGGACGCTTCCAGATCGTAGGCAGGCTGTCCCGCCGGATGCGTCGGAAAGCGCGGCGAAAAGCTGGAGATATGAACGTTCTCGCCCTGCGACATCAAGGCGAACCGCGCGAGCGAGTTGGTGTTCTCACCGCAGATCAGTGCGCCAATGCGGCCCAGGCGAGTATCGACCACGCGAAGACCGCTGCCGTCACCCATCGTCCAGACCAGTTTTTCGAAATGCGTGGGCATCAGCTTGCGGTGACGGTTGAGAATGCTGCCATCGTCGCCGATCAGCACGTTGGTATCCCAGACACAGCCAACACTATTGCGGGTGGCTTCGTTGATACCGATCGAGACGAACACGCCGTGCTCTTTGGCCGCCCGGCGGATGCGCGCGATCTCCGGACCGTCGATCAGCACCGAGGATGCGGCAAACTTGGCGAAAAACTCGTGCGTATCGACAGGCGCCCACACACCCGCCCAGACCGGGAATGCGGAAATGAAAGCTTCGGGAAATACGACCAGTTCCGCACCCTTGCGTGCAGCTTCGGCGATCCAGTCGCAAGCCTTGTCGGTGCAGGCGTCCTGATCGAAGAAAACAGAGGAGATATGACAGGCGGCCGCTTTGAACGATGGATAGGTTTTCATTTTATTGTCCCAGGCGTTTGTTGAGCTGTTTTGTTGAGAGAACTAGGGAGCGATACATGCTCCCTCTTGGCGTCAGGCCGTGAAGCCTGACGAAGGCACATCGAATCTTAGCTCGCGCCGGCGCGAGCGATCGCTAGGTCGATCAGAGGCTTGGCGATAAGTTGATCGTAGACCGGTTGGCCGCCGAGGTTTCCCAGCGAGATCTGAGTTTCCATTGCAATGCGAAGCGCATCGGGAGAGATCGCCACCGAAGTGGCATAGACCTTCTCATCGATCATGCGCTTGACCGCAGCTTCCACGATCGCGGGTTCGATCGTCGGAAATTCCTTCTGGGCAATCGCCACTGTTTCCTTAAGGTGGCTCTGAATGAACTGCAAAGCCTGCTCCAGCGCCGCAACAAAACGGACAGCCGTGTCAGCATCCACCGTTTTGCGGGCCGAAATGCCGGACAGCAGATAGGGGCCATATTGTTGCGGGAAGCTATGGATGACCTTGAAGCCTTTCGCGACCGCCTGCTCCAAGGCGGGCTGATAGAATACGCCCACGGTCGCCTGACCTGCCAACAGAGGGCCAATCTCCGAGCCTGCCTGCACCTGCTTGATTGTGATCTTTTCCGCGGCAGGATCGATCTGATTGTCTTTGAGCAGTTTGTTAAACAGTGACGTGCTGGCGATCGGCATCATGCCGGTCGAGATGGTCTGTCCGGCGAAGTCTCGAGGACCATTGAACTTGAGATCTGGCGTAGCAGCGATCCATACCGCGGCGCGGTTGACGACACCGGCAATGACCTGCACGTCGGCCCCCTTGGAGGCTGCGATAGCGGTCCACTCCGGCCCATGGAGGGAGAAGTCGGCGCTTCCCGAGATGACAGCCGACAGCGATGCATTGGGTGAACCTGAGGTCTGCTTGGTCACCGACAAGCCCTGCTTTTCAAACAGACCCTCATCGAGCGCTACATAGAGCGGCAGAAACATCACCGACTGAAAAAGTTGCGAGACCACAACTTTTTTTGTCGCTTCAGCCACTGCCGGATGCGGGGCCTGAACCGATGCAGCCAGTACCGCAATACATCCGAGAACACTGGCAAATCGATTGAGAGAGATTTTCATAAA
>DASWOH010000186.1:0-19727 GCA_036398815.1 Rhizobium sp.
CTGCCCAGCCATTGCAGCGGCCGGCTGCAGGCGATGGCGGATATCCGTTCATAGATGGCACCCCTGCCCTCGCGCGCCGAAACGATAACCAGGATCGCCGTCAGCCATATGGCGAGCGGTAGATAGTCGACGGAGCGCTGCAATATGCACAGGCCGACCCCGACCAGCCAAAGCTGCGGCAACGGCAAGGATTTGAAGAATGGCTCGCCGAGGGCACGGTGCTTCATGAAATAGAAGCTGCCAATGCCGATGCCGAAATCGACCAACCACTTGCCGAGAAAGCTTTGCGGCAGCTTCGGCGAGACCGCGGCAACGGCGAGCGCCAGAAGAATGAGAATGGCGATTCGCGACCACGATACCGGCCTGGCAACCAACCCGATCAATAGCGGCGCCACCAGATAAAACTGCCATTCGAGCGAGATGCTCCAGGCCTGGCCGAGAAAGGCATAGTCGGTGAACGGCAGGAAATGCGGCGGCACCAGCCCATGCAGGCCGGTGACATGCGCCAGCAGGTGCCAGGGCCAGTAGGCAAGCGTCTCGGTGGCGATACCGATACGCGCCGCTTTCATCGAGCCGTCGGGTGACGCTGTCCATATCTGTACCGCTATTCCCGCGACCGCCACGGAAATGGCCAGATAAAACAGGTAGGCCGGGAAAATCCTGAGCGCGCGCCGCGCGATATATAAATGGTATGCCTCGGGCCGCTTGTCGATCAAGGCTGTGATGGCGAAACCGCTGAGGATGATGAACACACCGACCGCATGCTCGTTGTAGAACCGCTCCTGAAACAACCGACCATGGATAGCGACGGCAGAAGCGACATGGCCGACAAGAACCCATATCGCCAATATGCCCCTGAGGGCCTCGAATTCCCTGACATATTTCATAAACTGCTCCAACAGCCTATCCGAATGCTCGGTCGGAAATAGAGGAGCAATCTATTTTTGCAATGCAGCAACATTTCCGCAAATGCGCGAGCGAGGCGGACGGCCCTGGAGAGGCCCCTGCCGAAGCCAATCGACAAGTTATTTGATCATTGGCCGCCGTAGCTCTTGCACTCTCCTGAGATTCGTTCTAAACGCCCGCCATCACTCGCCTTTACTAAATCGGATGGCCTCGTGGCGGAGTGGTTACGCAGAGGACTGCAAATCCTTGCATCCCGGTTCGATTCCGGGCGAGGCCTCCAAAATCTTCCCAATCGTTTCTCGATAGCAGCCGGATTCGCCGATATGCGCGCCGCGCTTGCCCGATTCTATCGGTATTCCCTTCCATTATCCTCCCTCAGGTTACGGACGCGCGCCGCCCACAACCATTGGAAAGGCTGCAAAACCAGGCAAACCGGCGATTTGCGTCATTTTTGCAACAAAGATTTTTTTCGAGTAGCGTGCATATAGTTCGCCAATCTTAGTAACTTGCCAAATCAGCGATGCAGGTTCAGGAAATAGTTCGTGAGGCTTATTACTTCACACCTACTGATAGGGAACATGAACGGGATGGGGTCGGGCACGTCGTTTTTTTTGGCGTGATATCTCATGCCCAATCAGGAACAGATTGGAGTTATTATGAACATCAAGAGCCTTCTTCTTGGCTCCGCTGCTGCGCTTGCAGCAGCAACCGGTGCACACGCGGCTGACGCTGTCGTCGCTGCCGAGCCGGAGCCGCTCGAATACGTTCGCATCTGCGACGCATACGGTCCAGGCTACTTCTTCATTCCGGGCACCGAAACCTGCCTCAAGGTCGGCGGCAAGGTTCGTACGGAAGGTGAATGGTACAATGCTTATGACCGTACCAGCAAGCAAGGCACGCTCTGGCACACCCGCGCCGAGTTGAACGTCGACACCGCGACCGACACCGAATACGGTCCGCTGAAGACCGAGACCATCATTCGTTGGGACTGGAACGACGGCAACTCCACCAGCACCAACCTGCTGTGGTCGTACATCAGCCTCGGCGGCTTTACCGTCGGCAAGAAAGACTCGGCCTATAACCTTTACATCGGTTACGCCGGCGACGTCATCAACGACGACGTGATCTACGACGGTCCGTATGAACTCAACCAGATGACCTACAACTATGACGCCGGCAACGGCTTCACGGCCGTGGTCTCGCTCGAAGACTCCAACTCCAGCGGCTCGGGCGCATCCTATGGCGCCAGCTGGTGGACGGACGACAAGTCGAATCACTACGCTCCGGACGTTGTCGCCGGTGCCGGCTACAAGTCGGGCGCCTGGTCCTTCAAGGTCGTTGGCGGTTATGACTCCATCGTCGAAGAAGGCGCTGTCAAGGCTCGCGTCGATGCCGACTTCGGCACCTTCTCGGCCTTCCTGATGGGCGGCTACAACACGGACGGCGACAAGCTGAACAAGTATGCCGGCACCAACCAGGACGTTTCGGCCTGCACGGCGCAGAACGGCACCGTCAATGCAGCCAAGTGCGGCTGGGGTGACTGGGCAGTCTGGGGCGGCGTTGGCGTTCCGTTCAACGACAAGCTGAAGTGGAACCTGCAGCTCGCCTACACCGACTCGAAAATCTTCGAAGCAACGACGAACCTGAAGTTCAACCCGGTCAAGGACCTGCTGGTCGAGCCGGAATTGACCTACGTTCACTACGACTATGCCAAGGACGATACCGTCGCCGGTATCCTCCGCTTCGAACGCAACTTCTGACCTGATCTGACTTGACCTCCGATCAGAGAAGAGAGGGGCCTGGCTTTCCCTGCCGGGCCCCTTTTTTATGCCTGCCTTCCTGCGTGCATGACATTGGCGCCGATCCCGTCAGGTTCCCCGCGCGCTGCAGCTGACCGCACCCTCCCTCCTCCCCAGAAGCAGCGCAGTGCGATCGTATTGCGTGTTGCCGTGGGCGAGCCGTCAACTTCAAGGTGGAACATTAATGCGGCTCGCGGCGTTTATTGCTGGAAAAGGGACATGGTTTAAACAAAGGAGTCGGTGCTTTGAGAAAATTTGCTTCGATCGCCCTGGCCGCCTCACTGACCATGGGAACAGTGTTGGCCGCCGTGGTTCCGGCAACGGCGGTGCCGTTGACCAATTCGCCCTCGCCTAGCCTGTCGGGCATCGTGCTGGTTCAGGAGCGCGGATCCCGGCGCTATCAGGACTACGATCGCGGACGGCGGGAATATTGGCGCGAGCGTCACCATGATCGCCGCCATTGGCGCGAGAGCCGCGACCGCCGCTGGGATCGCCGCCGCCATTGGAATGATGACCGGCGCTACCACCGCCCGCGCCGTGGCGGCGTCATCTTTGAAATCCGTCCGTGATCCAGCGCGAAGAAACGCTCTCCTGAGCGCAAGCGATTCAGCCTGTCGGCGTATTCCATAAACATTCCGGCCGCTGCCGAAAAAAATCGGCAGCGGCCGGTTCATATCCCGCCGGCAAGCGCCACCGGCGTAAATGCTGATTGCCGGATTAACGGCAGACGCGTTCCTTGCGAACGACCCAGTGGCCGTGAACCTTGTGCTTGACGGTCTTCACGAAGCAATCGTGATGATGACGATGCATCGGAGCGGCCTGAGACGGCGAGCTGATGCCAACGAACGATGCCAGAGCAACGGCGGAAGCGAGAATCAGGTTTTTCATGTCGAACCTCTAAAGCATTGGGGGATTATGCTGCGCGATTGCGCCAAACGTTCATGCGCTGATTCTGATTAACGGTACATGAATGCGTCCTCACATTTCCGAGAGCAACCGCGCCTCGAGACGGAGTGCGCCGGAATGCCGTGTGGATTTGCAATATGTTCGTGGGTGGCGGGCAACGGCCAGCACACTTACGCAGGCTGCAATTCCTGCCGTGTGAGGGCTTGGATCAATAGGCTCGGCAGCGGAGGGATAAATCGAACAGCGGTGCGTAGCGTGTTTCGATAAAGAAAAAATGGCTCCCCGGGCCGGATTCGAACCGGCGACCTGTCGATTAACAGTCGAATGCTCTACCGCTGAGCTACCAGGGAATACCGCTTGGCGCGGTGTGAGTGGGCTAATACAAATGCTTTCCCGATTTGCCAAGCGATTTTTTCAAAAAAAATCATTTCCCTTGTATTATTTCGTCGCTTTACCATCTCCTGTGGATGACCAATCCAGGCAGAACGACAGAAAACAGCGGTCGCAACGGGGGCGGAAAGGCCCGTCGTTTCGGCATAGATCCCGGCACACGCGAGCTTGTCATCGGCTCCATCCGCATTCCGCTCCCGAGATCGCGGCTTGCTCGTGTCGGCCTCGGCGGCGCGCTGATTTTCGGCGGCCTTCTCGGCTTCCTGCCCATCCTCGGCTTCTGGATGCTGCCGCTCGGCTTCGTCGTGCTGTCACACGACCTGCCGGTCGTGCGGCGCTGGCGTCGTCGCTTTGCCGTATGGTGGACAAGACGCCGCCGCCCGGCGAACTGATGTCCGCTCTCTTATTTTAAGGGCGGAGCCCTGGCCGAGTTACAGACTACGGCCGCCCCGGCAAAAAGCGGCGATAGCGCCGGGCCGAAATTGGCGCGCTGGCCAAGCGGCATCATGTTGTGCCGATGCACGGCATTGTGGGCAGCCGCGCGCAGGGCATCAAGCTCGGTATCGAAGCGGCAATATCATTCGCCCGCCACCATCTTCTGCCGTTCGCTCTGTCCCATAGTTCCATTCCCCGCGCCCCCATCATCCGATCGGGGCGATTCGGCAGCACCAGCGGGACACGCGCGACCGGGGCAAGTATAGCAATGACCAGACGCAGCCTCCTTATCATATAGCGCTCCATCCCGCTAAGGCGCCGGGATCGAAAGCCCATGTGCATCTCCCCCCAAGGATCGCCAGCTTTAGATAAAGCTTAAGTTATACCGGCCGCGCCGGCCGTCTCTCTTTTCGGACTAATCCGCGACAGGTCTTCAGAAGCGTTTCAAGAAACTAAAAATCGCTCCCCGACGGGAGATTCGGAGCCACAACAAACTGTCACACAGCTTGTCTATAACGCCGCTGCCACGGACTTGCGCAAGGCCATCGGTTCCGAGATTTCAAGAGGGAATAGGGATTATGTCGAAACTTAAAAACTGCATTTCAGCGGCTGCCGCTGGCGTCATGAGCTTGGCGCTGGCCCTGCCCGCCGCCGCGGCTCCGGTCAAGTTCGATTTCTGGTTCGGCCTGTCGGGCGATCTGGAACGCGTCGTTCAGACGCTGTGCAAGAACTTCAACGATTCGCAGAAGGACTATGAAGTCTCCTGCGTCAGCCAGGGCAATTACGACGCCGCTCTGCAGAACACGATTGCCGCCTTCCGCGCCGGCAAGCAGCCGACCGTCGTGCAGGTTTATGACGTCGGCACGGCGACCATGATGCTTTCGGGCGCCTACCATTCCGTCACCAAGCTGATGGCCGAAAACGGCTACAAGGTGAACTGGGACGACTATTTCCCCGGCATCGCCCGCTACTATGCGACGTCGAAGGGCGAGCTGCTATCCTTCCCGTTCAATTCCTCGACCGCCCTGCTCTACTGGAACAAGGACGCCTTCGCCAAGATCGGCAAGACGGAAGCTCCGAAGACCTGGGAAGACGCTGCCGACGACATGAAGGCGCTGAAGGGCGCGGGCTACGATTGCCCGATGGCCATCAACATTTCCGGCAACGAAAGCTGGCAGCTGATGGAGCAGTTCTCCGCCATCCACGAACAGCCCGTCGCCACCAAGAACAACGGCTATGACGGCCTCGACGCCCGCCTGACCGTCAACAAGACCAAGTTCGTCAAGTACGTTACCGACCTGAAGAGCTGGTACGACCAGGGCCTCATCAAGATCAAGTCCAAGGATCTCGGACAGGATATGGTCCAGGCCTTTGCATCGGGCGATTGCCAGATGATCATGACCTCGGTCGGCGACCACGGCACTGTCACCAAGACGCAGAAGGCCGGCATGACCTGGGATGTCGCCGAGCTTCCGGTCTACGCCGGCACCGAGCGCAAGAACTCGCTCGTCGGCGGCGCGTCGCTCTGGGTTCTCGCAGGCAAGTCGGCTGATGAATACAAGGGCGCTGCCGCGTTCCTCAACTTCATCGCCAAGCCTGAGACCGCCCTGTTCTGGTCGACCAACACCGGCTATATCCCGGTCACAAAGTCCGGCTTCGAATTCATGAAGTCCAACGGCTTCTACGACAAGGCTCCCTATAAGGGCCGCGAAGTCGCGATCGCCAGCCTGACCGCTTCCGAGCCGACCCCGATTACCCGCGGCGTCCGCCTCGGCAACTTCACGCAGGTCCGCGCTGAATTCGGCAACCAGATGCAGGCGATCTTCGCCAACAAGGTCAGCGTCCAGGAAGGCGTCGACAATCTGGTCAAGAATGGCGATGCCGTTCTCGAGCGCTTCGAAGCCACCTACAAGGGCAAGCAGCTCCCGTAAGCCACAAGCTGAGACAGACAGCGTCCGCCGGGATTTCCCCGGCGGACGTTTGTCATGACCGAGAATGGCATCAGACCAAAGCCGGAAGAAGCAATGGAAAAGCGTACGACTTTCAGCAAATGGAGTGTCGGCATCCTGTTCGCAGTGCCGCAACTGCTCCTCATCTTCACCTTTTTCTATTGGCCGGCCGGCCAGGCGATCTACTGGTCGCTGACGCTGCAGCAACCCTGGGGCGGCGGCAATGTCTGGGTCGGACTCGACAATTTCAAATCGATTCTCGCCAGTGCCGATTACTGGAACTCGGTCACGATCAGCGTCATTTTCGCAGCCATCAGCACCGGTATCGCCATGACCGCCGCGCTGGTGCTTGCAGCCCTGACCGATCGGCAGCTCCGGGGTTCGAAATTCTACAGCGTCGTGCTCATCTGGCCCTACGGCATCGCGGCCCCCGCATCGGCAATGGCCTTCCGCTTCATCCTCGCGCCCGAAGCCGGCCTCATCGCCGTGGTCAATCAGTGGTGGCCTGGGATCTGGGATCCGGGCCTCGACGGCGTCGACGCCATGGCTTCCATCATAGCCGCCTTCTCGTGGAAATATATCGGCTACAGCTTCATCTTCTTCCTTGCCGCCTTCCAGGCCATTCCGCGCTCGCTGATCGAAGCGGCGGCGATGGACGGCTCGAGCGTGCTGCGGCGTTTCTGGGACATCCAGTTCCCGCTGATCACGCCGACGATCTTCTTCCTGCTGGTGATCAACATCACCGAGAGCTTCCAGGATTCCTACGGCATCGTCGACATCATGACATCAGGCGGCCCGCATAACTCGACGAACCTCATGGTCTACAAGATCGTTTTCGACGGATTCAGAGGGCTCGATTATTCCGGCGCGGCGGCGCAGAGCATCATCCTGATGCTGCTGATCATCCTACTCACCATCTTCCAGTTCCGCTTTATCGAGCGGCGCGTGCATTACCGTTGAGGCTGACATGGTCGAGCGCACCCCAATTCTCAATTTCTTCACCCATTTGATCCTGTTTATCGGCTTCGTGGTGGCAGTGGCGCCGCTGGCCATCGTGGCGATTGCCGCATCCCACAATCTCGCAGACGTCAACCGCGTGCCGATGTCGTTGATCCCCGGCACCGATTTCTGGGTCAATATCAAGACGGCATGGGCCACGGCCGATCTCGGGCCCAAACTGCTGAACAGCCTGATCTTCGCCAGCGGCGTGGCGGCGGGCAAAGTGATCCTTTCAGCGCTCACCGCCTTTTCGCTGGTCTATTTCCGCTATCCCGGCCGTACCTTCATCTTCTGGCTCATCTTCGTGACGCTGATGCTACCGCTCGAAGTGCGTATCGTGCCGACCTACGCCGTGGCAGCGAACGTGCTGTCGCCCTACCAGGCCATCCTCGACGTCACCGGCATCAGCTGGCTCATCGAAAAGGTTTCGGGCATTCAGGTCTCGCTGAGCCTGGGACTGCTCAATTCCTATCCTGGCCTGATCCTGCCGCTGGTCGCCACCGCGACCGGTACTTTCCTCTATCGCCAGTTCTTCCTGACGATACCGGATGAGCTGACCGAGGCCGCACGCATGGACGGCGCCGGATCGCTGCGCTTCTTCATCGATATCCTGATGCCGCTGTCGCGCACCAATATGGCAGCACTCGGCACCATCATGTTCCTCTGGGCCTGGAACCAGTATCTTTGGCCGCTGCTGGTCACTACCGATCCGTCGCATGCAACCGCGGTAACCGAGCTCAAGCAGCTCATCCCGAACGTAGGCGGCCTTCCCGAATGGCACATCGCCATGGCCGGCACGCTGATCGTCATGCTGCCGCCGCTTCTCGTGGTCGTGCTGATGCAGCGCTGGTTCGTCCGCGGCCTCATCTCCACCGAAAAATGATCGGATAGCCTGTCGTGCCCCCCAGAGCACGGCAGGTCCTTGACGGCGCACGATGCTGATCTCAGGGACGGATTCAGCCTCTAAGCCACGCTCCACTTTCGTATGAAAAAGAAAAGCCCGGAAATCGGTCAGGATTTCCGGGCGTACCTGCTGAAAATTGATACTTGAAATTAGTTCGCCATGACCTTGAGAGGCGTGACGGTGGCAATGGCGTCGAGTCTCAGACCGGTATCCTGGGCGAAGAGATGGATGTTCGGCTGCGGCAGCTCCAGCGCCACGGCCTGGCCGGTTTCACCGGATGTATGGTCGGCAACCGCGACGGCGAAGCTGGAGCCGTTGATATCGCAATGGATGACGCGGCCGGCGCCGAGTTCCTCGACGAAATCGACCGTTGCCGGAACGGCGCCCGGCGTGCCGGCCGGCACGAGACGCGCATGTTCCGGGCGGATGCCGGCGGCGACCGGCTGGCCGGCATGGCGCTTGCCGATATTGGCGTCGACAGCGAGCGGCAGCCCGTCGAAAATGAACTGCTCGCCATTTGCCGAGAAGGTGCCTTCGAGGAAATTCATGGCCGGCGAGCCGATGAAGGAGCCGACGAAACGGGTGCGCGGCGTGTTGTAGACTTCAAGCGGCGTGCCGACCTGCTCGACATTGCCCTTGTACATGACCACCAGCTTGTCGGCGAGCGTCATGGCCTCGACCTGGTCGTGGGTGACGAAGACGGAAGTGGCGGACAGGCGCTTGTGCAGGCGGCGGATTTCGACACGCATCTGCACGCGCAGCTTCGCATCCAGGTTGGAGAGCGGCTCGTCGAAGAGGAAGACCTTCGGTTCGCGGATGATGGCGCGGCCCATGGCGACGCGCTGGCGCTGGCCGCCAGATAGCTCAGCCGGCTTGCGGTCGAGGAAATCCTCCAGGCCGACGATGCGGGCTGTTTCCTTGATGCGGCGATCACGCTCCTCGCGCGGCACGCCCGCCACCTTCAGGGCATAGCCCATATTGGCGGCGACGTTCATATGAGGGTAGAGCGCGTAGTTCTGGAAGACCATGGCGCAGCCGCGCTCGCGCGGCTCGAGCTGGTTGACGACCTTGCCGTCGATGACGATCTCGCCCGAAGAGATATCCTCAAGCCCGGCGATCATCCGCAGCAGGGTGGACTTGCCGCAGCCGGAGGGGCCGAGAATGACGACGAATTCGCCGGAGCGGAAATTCAGATCGACACCATGTACGACCTGATTGCGGCCATAGGCCTTGCGAACCTGCTCAATCCGGATCTCTGCCATCTTGTTCTTCCCTGCCTGTCAATTATGGGCCTGCCATTTGGCTGGACTGCTAACGAACTTGCATTACAGAACGGTGACAAGATCAGCGAATTGGATCAAGCGCGGGCTTTTCAGCGTACTTGGCGCATCGCGGCTACTCCGCCGGATGTGGATTCGGATGATGGCCGGTGGCCCGCTGCGGACGACGGCCGCCGGTGATGCGCCTGACAACACGGAAATAGAGGCCGTAAGGCAGGAGCTTCATGAGTTTCACCTTATAGGTGAAACTCTTCGGGAAGGTGATTTCGAAGCCTGGCGATTTCAGGCCGGCGGCAATCACCTTGGCGGCTTCATTCGTCGGCATCAATCCCGGCATCGGAAATTTGTTCTTCGCCGTCAGCGGCGTCTCGATGAAGCCCGGCGTGACCAGCTGGATGCGGATGCCGACGCGGCCGAGGTCGAAATTCAGGCTTTCGGCCATGTTGATCAGGGCCGCCTTGGTCGCCCCATAGGCAGCGCCTCCGGGCAAGCCGCCATAGCCCGCGGCCGAGGAGACGATGGCGATCTGCCCATGTCCCCGCGCCCGCATATGGCGCACAGCCGGCACCAGACAGTTGACGACGCCGTGCAGATTGACCGCGAAGCTGCGGTCGAACACGTCATGGTTCAAATCCTCGGCCCGCGCCGGCAGATAAATGCCGGCGTTGAGGACGACCAGCGCCAGCGGACCATGCTGGTATTCGATCGCCGCGACCGTGTGCTCCATATCCTCGGCATTGGTGACGTCGCCGTCGAGCACGACGATGCTGCCGGAGAGCTTGTTCGCTTCCGCCTGCAGTTCCAGAAGCTTGTCGTGACGGCGGGCGGTGACGGCGACCTTGTAGCCCTCGCCGGCAAGCTTCAGCGCCAGCGCCCTGCCGAGCCCGGAGCTTGCGCCGGTGATCCAGACCACTCCATGTTCGGGACGGGCTATGAAGGGGCTCATGGCTTTTCTCCTCGGCTGGCGACCTGCCCGGATGCCGCAGTCAGGCGGTATTCCTCAGCATTTCAGGACTAGCGCATCATTGTGGCCGCTTTCGGCCAGCACACGGCAAGCATGGTCGAAATCCGGGTTCACTGAAAGGAGGAACGGGTTTTCCGAAGGCGGCCTGCCAGGTCTTTTGCCGTCCAAGTCGAATTTTGCAGCCCGGACAAGGAGCGTGGAACAGAATTTCTTGCCTACACTGCCTTGTGAAGAGAAAAGACCGTTCTTACAGTAGTGCTGAACAGAAGGCAGAGATTCCATGACCGTCCATCCCTCCGTCCTAGAAGCGATCGGCAACACGCCGTTGATCAGGCTCAAGGGAGCCTCCGAGGCGACGGGCTCGACCATTCTCGGCAAGGCGGAGTTCCTGAACCCCGGCCAGTCGGTCAAGGATCGCGCCGCGCTCTACATCATCCGCGATGCGGAGAAGAAGGGCTTGCTGAAGCCAGGCGGCGTCATCGTCGAGGGCACGGCGGGCAATACAGGCATCGGCCTGACTCTCGTCGCCAAGGCGCTCGGTTACCGCACCGTCATCGTCATTCCGGAAACGCAGAGCCAGGAAAAGAAGGACGCACTGAAGCTCCTCGGCGCAGAGCTCGTCGAAGTGCCGGCGGTTCCCTACAAGAACCCGAACAATTACGTGAAGCTCTCCGGCCGGCTTGCCGCGCAATTGGCCAAGACCGAGCCGAACGGCGCGATCTGGGCCAACCAGTTCGACAATGTCGCCAACCGGCAGGCGCATATCGAAACCACCGCCAAGGAAATCTGGGCCGACACCAACGGCAAGATCGACGGCTTCATCTGCTCGGTCGGCTCCGGCGGCACGCTGGCGGGCGTCGCCATGGGCCTGCACGCCTTCAACAAGGACATCAAGATCGGCATCGCCGATCCGGAAGGCGCGGCCCTTTACGAATTCTACAAGAATGGCGAGCTGAAATCCTCCGGCTCCTCGATCACCGAGGGCATCGGCCAGGGCCGCGTGACCGCGAACCTCGAAGGTTTCACGCCCGACTTCGCCTATCAGATCACCGATGCCGAAGCCCTGCCCTATGTCTTCGACCTGATCGAATATGAAGGTCTTTGCCTCGGCGGTTCGACGGCCATCAACATTGCCGGCGCGGTGCGTCTCGCCAAGGATCTCGGCCCCGGCCATACGATCGTGACCATCCTCTGCGACTACGGCAATCGCTATCAGTCCAAGCTTTTCAACCCGGACTTCCTGAAATCGAAGGGCCTGCCGTTGCCGGCATACCTCGCGAAGGACTCCGATATTCCGATCCCTTACGAAAACCAAGCGTGACGTCATGCCCGTGAATGCCCTTTATCGTGACGATTTCTATCTCTCGACCGCCGAAGCCGTCGTCACCGCAATTCACGAGGATGGGGGCATCGAGCTCGACCAGACCTGCTTCTACGCCACCTCCGGCGGGCAGCCGGGCGACACCGGCTTCATCGAGCGCGCCGACGGTTCGAAGATCATGCTCGGACAGACCAGGCACGGGCCGATCAAGGACATCATCATCCATGTGCCGCTCGAGGGCGAAGCGCAGCCTATCGTCGGCGAAAAGCTGGTGCTGCACGTCGACTGGCCGCGCCGCTACAAGCTGATGCGCATGCACACGGCCTGTCACCTGCTTTCGGTCGTCTGCCAATATCCGATTACGGGCGCGGCGGTCGGCGAGGATGAAAGCCGCGTCGATTTCGACATGAGCGAGACGATCGACAAGGACGAGGTGACGGCGAAGATGATGGCGCTCGTCAACGAGAACCATCCCGTCTTCGTCCAATGGATCACGGATGAGGAGCTTGCGGCCAATCCGGGTCTCGTCAAATCCAAGAATGTGCGCCCGCCCGTTGGCCTCGGCCGCGTCAGCCTTGTCTGCATCGGCGAGAACTCCGCCGTTGACAGCCAGCCCTGCGGCGGCACACATGTGTCGGAGACGCAGGAAGTCGGGGCAATCCATATCGCCAAGATCGAGAAGAAGGGCAAGGAGAACCGCCGCTTCCGCATCCGTTTCGGCACGCCCGGAGACGAAGCGTAAAACCGGCCAAGGCCCACATCCCGACACACCCCCCAGAACCACAAGAGTAGGCAGGGAGAGATCATCATGACAGCGGAGAAAAGCCGTTTCGTCGTATCCGCCGATTGGCTGCAGAACGAATTGGGCGCCAAGGATCTGCGCATCCTCGATGCGTCCTTCTATCTGCCGGCGCACAAGCGCGATGCCGATGCCGAATATGCCAGCGGACATATTCCCGGCGCCATCCGTTTCGATCAGGACAAGATCGCCGATCATTCCACCGGCCTGCCGCATACGGTTCCCTCGCCGGAATTCTTCGCGGCCGAAGTCGGCAAGCTCGGCATCAGCGAAAACGATCGCATCGTCGTCTATGACGGCCCCGGCCTCTTTGCGTCGCCGCGCGTCTGGTGGCTGTTCCGCTTCGTCATGGGCGCAAAGAACGTCTTCGTGCTCGACGGTGGTCTGGACGGTTGGAAGGCCGAAGGACGGCCGCTGGAAACAGCCCTGCCCGCATTCGAGCCCGTGACCTTCAAACCGAATTTCAATGCCGCCCGCATCGTCTCCTTCGAGGAAATGCGGACGATCGTCGATAGCGGCTCCCTCCAGATCGCCGACGCCCGCAGCGCCGGTCGTTTCACCGCCGCCGAGCCGGAGCCGCGCGAAGGCATGCGCTCCGGTCACATGCCGGGCGCAAAGAACCTGCCATCCGGCGTCTTCGCCATGAACGGCAAGCTCAAGTCCCTGCCCGACCTGCGCGAGACCATTGAAAAGGCCGGTATAGATCTGGAAAAGCCCGTCGTGACCACCTGTGGCTCCGGAGTCACGGCAGCCATCATCACCCTGGCCCTCGAATCGCTCGGCCATGACGGCAATCGGCTCTATGACGGCTCCTGGTCTGAATGGGGCAGCCGTCCGGATACACCCATCGTCACCGGAAAAGACTGAGCGTTGCGGCCCGTGAAAACGCCTTCGTCGCTCAAGGTCCATATCACCCGGCTGGAAATGACGGCGCCGCCGAAGGCGAGCCTGCCCGTGCCCGTCAATATCCAGACCGCGATCATGCGCTCGCCCGGCATTCCGCTGCCCTTCTATCGCTATCTCTATCGTCAGGTGGGCGCACGCTGGCACTGGGTCGACCGGCTTCGCATGTCCGACGAGGAGTTGACGGCTGTCCTGCACGACGAGCGCAATGACATCAGCGTGCTCTACGTCAACGGCGCGCCGGCGGGGTTCTTCGAATATTTCCATGAGGACGAGGAGACGATCGAACTCAGCCATTTCGGCCTGATCGAGCACGCCCTCGGCCTCGGTATCGGCAAATGGTTCCTGCTGCAATCGCTCTACGCCATATGGACCTTGAACCCGCAACGCGTCACTGCGACGACCAACAATCTCGACCATCCGCGCGCGCTTCAGCTCTACCAGATGTTCGGCTTCTCCCCGGTCTCGACCGGCGAAGGCATCGTGCGGCCGCTGAGCGACAAGGAATTGCTGGAACTGGTGAAAAAGAGCTAACGGCGGGAATCGGGTGGCTCCCGCCGCCCGTGCGGCGCATCACATGACAAACCTCAAGCAAGGAGATTTGCCATGTCCACCATCGCTTTTGCCGCCATGCCCACGTCCGACGCCGAAATTCTCTGGAACGGCGGCGCGGACGCCTACGGTCACCAGCCGGAGACAATGATCTCCGATGGTCCCGGTCATCCCTGCCGCCATTGCCTGCGCAATATCGATGCGGACGACGAGTTTCTCGTTTTCGCCTATCGGCCGTTTCCCGAACTGCAGCCCTATGCCGAAACCGGACCGGTCTTCCTGCATAAAGCGCCCTGCGAACGCTATGCGGCCGAGGAAGTCCTGCCGCCCGTCCTGACGACCAGCCCCGATTTCATCGTGCGCGGCTACGGCGAGAATAACCGTATCGTCTACGGCACCGGCGCAGTGACGCCGATCGATGATATCCCCACCTATGCGGCGGAATTGCTGGGCCGCGAAGGTATTGCCTATGTGCATATCCGCTCGGCGCGCAACAATTGTTATCAATGCCGCGTCGACCGCGCATAACCCATCGGTTATGCGCCACTCAACGCGCTGCTGTGTCCTTTGCGCGCGGCGCAGTAGAAAGAAGCGCCGGCTACGGCGATGCCGGCGCATCCATTGCGACCGGCTCTCCGCCCTGCCGCATGTGGTGAAGATCAGTTCCAGCTTCGCGCTGCGAGATCATCGAACGGCCGAATGCCGGTCTTTGAGCCGGACTACCGCAGATCCAGCAGCAGGGCGCGATGATCGGAGACTTCCGGCTCGGCGACGGGATCGAATGCCATCACCTCCACCGCTGGCGTCACCAGCATATAGTCGGCAAAGCGCGGCTCCTTGCGGTAATGGGAGGTGCGCGTGTCGCGGTATCCCTGTGAGGTGACAAGATCCGAAAGCCCCAGGGCCGCCAGTGCCTCGAAAGTCACGCTTCCCGGCAGGACGTTGAAATCGCCGCAAGCGACCAGCCGCTCCTCTCCCGGCCACACCTGACGGATCAGATCGACCAGCGCCTTCGCCTGGTGCTGGCGTGCGAGCGTATCCCCCTTACCTTCAGGATCGCGCAGGCCATGCATCTGGGCAATGGTAATCGGATAGCCGGCTACATAATCGAACAAGCGAATGCAATGAGCATTGCGCGACCGCGGATGCGGACCCCAGCCATCGGCGGAAAATTCCCCATGCACAAAGCCCAGCGCCTGGCCGATGACCGGATATGTCTTGCGGACGAAAGTCGCCAGACCGAATTCGGAAACAAGCCGCCGATCGCCGTCGAAGAGGTCACCGCGCGCCACAGGGCAGAAGAAGGCGTCATAGGCCGGAAGGGCCATCTTGATCTCCTCGAAGAGATTGGCGCGCTGCGGGAGTTCGACGTCATGATCGCGATAGACCAGCCAATCGGCTTCAGTGCCGGCTGTTCGCACGACCTCCTGCAGGCAGAGAACATCCGCATCGATATCGACCAGATACCGCATCAACGGTTCATGCAGCCGGCCACCCCAGGCATTCAGCGAAACGATGCGCAATGTCATTTCCCCCTCTTTCCAAACGCGGACTCGGCGGCGTCGAATTCTACAGTTCACCTGATTCGCGACGATGCCGACGACAGCCAATCTCACTTCTATCGCAAGGGTGTGCAGGTCCGTGTCGAAGCATTGGGACAAACCGCTCCGTATCGATACGGATAATTGCAATTTTACCGATCATCCTAAACACCTTTCAATGCATATCCGCTATCCATGAGATGAATGATACGCACGCGTCGAGGTGAAATCATGCAGTCGTTTTCAAAACCGCCGGCCCAATACAATCTGAAAATCAAGGCGAGGCGTTCGCAGCGCCGCCGTGTGCGGTTGATGGGCCAGGTATGGTATCTCACGAAAGCGGTGTCCGGCCGTGTGGTCGACCTCTCCGCCAGCGGCATCGCGCTCGACTTGCAATCCCCGATCCATGCAGCCGCCGGCAGCAAGGTTCGCGTCGAGTGCAATGAGATCGGCCTGCTGGACGGTATCGTGCGCTGGGTCCATAACGGCCGAATCGGCATCGAATTCGATCCCTCCTCCAACGCCTCGGCTCTGGTCGCCTCCTATTTCCGCTTTTTCCACAAGGACATACAGCCGGTTCTCAGGCGCTGACGGCCTCATTGTCCGCCTGGCGCCGGAACCACAATCAGCCTGTCATATTACTGGTGCACACCTTCAAAAATCGTCCTAATCTCCCTCACCCCCAGAGGTGATCGAGAACTATGGTTTATCGTTGAAGGAGTGTTTCATGTCTTCCATTCTGGAATTGCCCAGCATGTCGCGCCGTTCCTTGCTGCAGGGCCTGAGCGCCACCGCCGCGCTCATCATGCTGCATCCCTTCGCGGCTCGCGCGGCCGGCAATCAGGCGCATCTGCGCCTCATGGAAACGACGGACATCCACGTCAACGTCTTCCCCTACGACTATTACGCCGACAAGCCGAACGACACGATGGGCCTGTCGCGTACGGCGACGATCATCGACAACATCCGCGCAGAAGCCGCCAATTCTCTGCTGATCGACAATGGCGACGTGCTGCAGGGCAACCCGATGGGCGACTACATGGCCTATCAGCACGGCATGAAGGACGGCGACGTCCATCCGGTGATCAAGGCCATGAACACGCTCGGCTACGAAGTCGGCACGCTCGGCAACCACGAGTTCAACTACGGCCTCGATTTCATGTTCAAGGTGCTGGGCGGCGCGAATTTCCCCTTCGTCTGCGCCAATCTGACCAAGGGCCAGCTCGCCTCCGACCCGAAGAAGGACGACCTGTTCTTCAAGCCCTATCTGATCCTCGAAAAGAAAATCAAGGACGGCGCCGGCAATGAGAGCCCGATCAAGATCGGCTTTATCGGCTTCGTGCCGCCGCAAATCATGCTCTGGGACATCAAGAACCTCGAAGGCAAGGCGCAGACGCGCGATATCGTCGAAGCCGCCAAGGCCTGGGTGCCGGTCATGAAGGAAGAAGGCGCCGATATCGTCATCGCCCTTTCGCACTCCGGCATCGACGGCAGCGGCCCGTCCGACAGAATGGAAAATGCCTCGCTCTACGTCGCATCCGTTCCCGGCATCGACGCCGTCTTCACCGGCCACCAGCATCTCGTCTTCCCCGGCCCGAAGACCTGGGACGGCATCAAGGACGCCGATCCGGTCAAGGGCACGCTGCACGGCAAGCCGGCCGTCATGGCCGGCTTCTGGGGCTCGCATCTCGGCCTGATCGACCTGCTCCTGGAAAAGGACGGCAATAGCTGGAAGATCGTCGACTTCACCTCGGAGGCACGGCCGATCTATCACCGCGACGACAAGAAGAAAGTCATCGCCGATGTCCCCGACAAGAAGGAAGTGGTCGAAGCCGCCAAGGCTGAGCACGAAGCGACGCTCGCCTATGTCCGCACCCCCGTGGGCAAGACCTCGGCACCGCTCTACTCCTATTTCGCGCTCGTCGCCGACGATCCCTCAGTGCAGATCGTCAGCCAGGCGCAGATCTGGTACATCAAGGACATGCTGAAGGAGACGCAGTACAAGGATCTGCCGGTGCTTTCGGCAGCCGCGCCCTTCAAATGCGGCGGGCGTAACGGCGTCGACTACTATACCGACGTTCCCGCCGGCAATATCGCCATCAAGAACGTCGCCGATCTCTATCTCTATCCGAATACGGTGCAGGCCGTCGTCATCAACGGCGCGCAGGTGAAGAACTGGCTGGAAATGTCGGCGGCGATGTTCAATCAGATCCAGCCGGGAGCCAAGGATGCCGCCCTGCTCAACGACAGCTTCCCGTCCTTCAACTTCGACGTCATCGACGGCGTCACCTACCAGATCGACCTGTCGCAACCACGCCGCTTCGGCGATGACGGCAAGCTCTTGAACGCCGATGCAAACCGCATCCAGAACCTGCAATTCGACGGAAAGCCGATCGATCCCGCCCAGAAATTCGTCGTGGTGAGCAACAACTACCGCGCCGGCGGCGGCGGCAACTTCCCGGAGATCGCTGCGGACAAGGTCATCTACAAGGCCCCGGACACCAACCGCGACGTCATCGTCCGCTATGTCCACGAGGAGGGCACGATCAACCCGACCGCGGACGGCAACTGGACCTTCAAGCCGCTTCCGGGCACCACCGTCCTGTTCCCAAGCTCCCCCAAGGCCAAGGACTTCCTTGCCGACGTGAAGAGCGTCAAGATCGAGGACGCCGGCGAAGGCACGGACGGTTTCAGCAACTTCCGGCTGGTGCTTTAGGCGTGGGATAGCTCCCTCTCCCCGCTCTGCGGGGAGAGGGCTAGGGTGAGGGACCAGGCGCAAAAGTGCAGCATCAGCAGCCATGCCTGATCGTCACATGACCGATTGCTTGCGAAGTCGGCTCACTCTGTGGCTGAAAGAAAGCCCCTCACCGGACCGATCGCCGTTTCACTTCGTTCAACGGCTCTCAGCCACCTTCTCCCCGCTTTGCGGGGCGAAGGAACTTGATCACTCCGCCGCCAGCGGGTTCTCGGAGGGATGGTACACTTCCATGGCCGCCTTGAAATCAACCCGGTCCGGGCATTGCGACAGACGATCACGGAAGGCCTCGATCATCCAGGCCGCCGCCGGCCCCGGGGGATTGGAGAGCTTGCGAACTGCATAGATCGGATATTCGCCCTGCTCATAGGCGTCGAGGTCGAGATGCACGAGCCGGCCCTTTTGCAGGTCTTCATAGATCAGCGACGCCGGCAGCCCGCCCCAGCCGAGGCCGCCGCGGATCAGCTGATGCTTGGTCGCGATATCGCTGAGGTGCCAGATCTTGTAGGACAGGACATTGAAATCCCGGCCCTTGGTGAGGTTCGAAGCATCGGTGACGACCAGTTGCACCTCTTCTCGCACGTCGGCGAGGGTCAGCGGCCGCTTGATCTGGGCAAGTGGATGGCTGGGTGAGGCGACCGGCATCATGAAAGAGTGGCCGAGGCGCTCGATCACCATGGAATCGTCCTGCTTTATGACCGCGCCGCCGATTCCGATCGTCGATTTGCCGCTGGCGACCAGCTCCATCATCGTGCCGAGCTCGCCGGCATCAAGCCGCAGCGAGACGGACGGGAAGCGGTCACGGAATTCTCTCAGGACGTCCACCGTGGCATTGGTCGGCACCATGACGCTGATGGCGACGGCCACCTCCGCCTCAAGCCCGGTCTTCAAGCCTTTGACCCTGGCGCGCATCAGCTGGAGATCGGAGAGGATGCGGCGCGCATCCTCCAGCATCACCCTGCCCGCATCCGTCAGCTTCGGCTGGCGCGAACCCGAACGCTCAAACAACGGCATTTCAAGCTGCGCCTCCAGATTGGCGACCGTATAGCTGATGACCGATTGCGCGCGGTTGAGCACGCGCGAGGCAGCAGAGAAGCTGCCGGATTCGGCAACGGTCAGAAAAACCTGCAATTGGTCAAGTGTTGGATTGGGAGGCATTGACTATCCATTTTATCGATCATTCCAATCCATATTATCACAGTTTTTCTCGATAGCACCGAAGACTTATGTATTGCTGCGAAACGTGGCCGAATCTCCTCCCCTTCGGCTATCGCAATCCATTGATAAGGAACAAAGCATGTCTTCCATTCTGCTTCTGACATCC
>DASWOH010000187.1:0-2829 GCA_036398815.1 Rhizobium sp.
CGGCCTCGAGAGCGCCTTGGTCAAGTGGTTCAACCGCACCAAGGGCTTCGGCTTCCTGACGCGCGGCGAGGGCACGGAGGACATCTTCGTGCATATGGAAACGCTGCGCCGTTTCGGTCTGGCCGAGTTGCGGCCGGGGCAGGTGGTGCTTGTCCGCTTCGGACCGGGCGAAAAAGGGCTGATGGCGGCGGAAATCCATCCGGATGCGCCGAGCCCGGCGACACGGCCGCATTGATATGACCGGAAGACTGTCTTCCGCCGTTTTGAAGAGCGCCGTTTTGGCGCTTTTTCTTGTTTGCGGTGCCGTCCCGACGACCTTTGCCGCGCAGACCGCGAGCGAGCAAACGGTCAAGTTTGAATCCGAGCCGCTTTCGATCAAGACGGCGAAGGGCGAGACGCACAAATTCACCGTGGAACTGGCGCTGACGGTGCCACAGCTGGAATTCGGCCTGATGTATCGCGACAAGATGCCGGCCGATCGCGGCATGCTGTTCGATTTCGGCACGCCACGCCCCGTCATGATGTGGATGAAGAACACCAAACTGTCGCTGGATATGCTCTTCCTGGACAAAAATGGCGTTATCACCCACATCCAGGAAAATGCCGTTCCTTATTCGGAAGCGATCATCAGCTCCGGCGGGCCGGTCGCTTACGTCATCGAGCTGAATGGCGGCATTGTCAGGAACCTCGGCCTTGCCGTGGGCGACATGGCAACGAGCGGCACCATTTCCGCAAAGCTCGGCAAATAGATATTTCCCCAGGGATCGTCGGTTCGATGCGATTTTAGCTGTTGCAGCGCAGAGATGAACCGTGTATCTCCGCACTCGTTCTGCCAAGCGGGGCGACGCGATCTTCTGAAGATAGGCGTAAGGTACGGAGTGTAGCGCAGTCTGGTAGCGCATCTGGTTTGGGACCAGAGGGTCGGGAGTTCGAATCTCTCCACTCCGACCATTTAAATCCCCCTAGGAATTCCAATAAGTCTGTCGTCAGCTCTGGCCTGCTGCTGGAAGTTATGACTGACGATATTGCAGTTGGATACACGATCGGTCTGACATCGGAATCGTTTGGCGTGGCCAAGGATGATACCGACGGGGATCTCCAGCCCCTACACCGAGTTTCCGGCTGGCGCCATCCCGCCTATCCCCCCCTCGACATCTTTGATTTTTGGATGCAAGCTTTGATCGTTTTCAAGCGCGGAGGATGGAACGTGGGGATAGCATTAAAGAGCGAGAGAACTGTGCTGTCGTCGGCGGGGACATTTACGTGGGACCTGGACCGCGACCGGATATGGGGAGACCCAATCCTCGCGAGCATCCTAAACTTGCCCAACGAACGTATGGACGCAGGTATTACGCTATTGGAGTACCTCAGCCTCATAGTGCCGGAAGACCGACCCGGCCTGGCAAAGAAGATGCATAATGTAATTCTCAGTGGGTCATCCTGTTGCCACTCCCACCGTCTATCGCGGGACGGAGCCGATCCGGTATGGGTAACGGTGACTGGCCATTATTATCGCGTGCAACATGGGCTGCCAACTTTATGCAGCGGCACCATTACGCAGATCCCGATAAGTGCTGTCGGCAACCAGTGAACTGCCGGGTATCCGTGCTCACGCGCCTGACGACGGTCCGTTCAGAGGAAGGTGACTGGGACAAGAAGCGATCCAGCCTTCAGAATGGTGGACACCGGGTCCGACCACCTGCTGTTCCTGACATTCGATCTCGAAAACCTCAAAGGCGAAGTCGTCTACCAATAGACGATATCAAGGACCAAGATCAAACGTTACCTATGTCTACGGGCCGGACACAAGATAAATGGTGACCCCTGCAGGATTCGAACCTGCGACCACCTGCTTAGAAGGCAGGTGCTCTATCCAGCTGAGCTAAGGGGCCTTGAGGCCAAGTCACCGCGAGTTGTTCACGGCGGGCACTACATGCCTGAAACTGCCGCCAAACTCAATGGGCGGCGTTGCAATGAACACCCGGCTCAGTGAGTCCAAGGCTGGATGCGGCTGAAGCGGAAGTTATCGGTGTAGGAGACCACCTGACGGTTGGCGTCCTTGGGAGCGATGACGCGGTATTCGATGCCCTCGCGCTGGGCATAGGCTTCGGCCTGCTCCTGCGTATCGAAGGTCAGCTTGAGCTGCTGGCGCGTGTCGGCCGAGGAGGTGTAGCCCATGATCGGATCGATCTTGCGCGGGATTTCCTGGTCGAATTCCAGAACCCACAGGTGGGTCTTGGCCTTGCCGGACTGCATGGCGGTTTTTGCGGGACGGTAAATCTTGGCAGGCATCGCTGCAGCGCCTCCGAATAAGCGGGACAGCCCGCTTTCTTGCTTCTCTTGTCTTTGCCCTGCCCTTTCAGGCAGGCACATATGGGATTCTGCTTAGCCGCGAATCCCTTTGTTTTCAAGCGAAAAGGCGGCCCAGCCCTATCTCAATCCATCGATTCGTACCCCGCGGCAGGCCCTTGTTTTCGAGCTGGAGAGCGAGGCGGATCGACTGGCCGTCGCGGAGCTGTTCCCTCTGAAACGAAAAACCGCTTATGTCTCTTACACATCAACGAATATTGCACCGGTTGAAGGGGGCGGACGAATGGTTAGAGTGCCGGGCGAGGTACCGTTCGATCTATTTGCAGCGCAAGGCTATAACGCGATGGTTGGGCGATCTTGTTGAGAGTGATCGAGCATTGAGCTAATGTAATATGGTTCTCCGGTTATGTGGTAATCAATTTCAAAAAAAGCGGGTGACCACTATTTCATGATACACCCGTCGATTAAGTTTTATGGAGAGAAAGGATTACATTCTTCCCTGTGGCATTTTAGGCATAC
>DASWOH010000188.1:0-45696 GCA_036398815.1 Rhizobium sp.
CAGCACCGCAAAACCCGACCCCGCCGTTCCGGCTCTCGCAGCCTCGATGCCGGCATTGACAGCGAGCAGCTTCAGGTAGCGTAGCGACTGCAATATCTCACCGGTCTTGGATGCCGTCACCCGCATATCGGCGGTCTGCTCATCGATACGCTGATAGAGCGACTCGATATTGATGATGCTGCCTTCGAGATAGAGCAGCTCTCCGGCCTCGTCCCACACGCCGCCGCCGGTCTCCGTCACCCATATGAAATGGCCTTCGTGGTGGCGAATGCGATATTCCATCGTCCAGTCGGTGCGGCTTTCCAGCGCCCTGCCGACGACCTCGTCCATGAGCGGCACGTCGTCTTCGCACATGATGGAAGTGAAGGTGCGTGTGCGGTTGCCGATGATCTCATCCGCAGGGTAGCCGAAGACGCGTTCGATGCCGTTGGTCATCTCCAGCATCGTATAATTTTCATCGGCGCGGCAGCGATAGAGAAAGCCGTTCATGCGGCCGAGAATGCTTGTTTGGAAATCCATGACGACCATGCCCGAAGAAAAAGGAGTTGCGGATCAAATTGCTTCGTCTCATCTCAAACACGCCGGCAAGGGCCGCGATGAGCGACCCTTGCCGGTTACGCAACACTTGGGAAGGCATCAATTGCGCAGATATTCCTCCATGGAGTCGTCAAGCGCATCGACCCAGGGCGTGTGATGGGTCGGCGACATGTTGCCGGTCATCAGCGAACGATAGGCATGGTCGCGGAAGCCCATCACGTTTTCCGCCTTGTGGTGCTCCCACTCCATAAAGGTCTTGTTCGTGCCTTCAATGTCGAAGCTCGGATAGTCGGTTTCGGCAAGCAACTCCTTCACATAGTCGCCCTGATACCAGATCATCTGCTCGGCATCTTCGAGCGTATCCTCGCGGGCGCGCCACATGTCGAAATTCGCCTTCAGCTCCTCTTCCGGGGGCAGCTTGATACGGCCCAACATGACGTCGCGCGCCCACCAGGCCTGCACATCGAACATGTTGAAGGTATAGAACTGGTCCTGCATGCCGATGTAGAAAAGCTGCGGGTTCTTGTCGTAGATCACGCCCTTGTAGAGGTGATCGGCCCAGAGACGGTTGGCGGTCTTCAGACGCAGTTCGTCGGGCAGGAAGGGGAAATGGTGCTGGTATCCGGTGCACAGGATCAGCGCATCCACTTCCTTTTTCGAGCCATCGAGGAAGTGTGCCGTCTTGTTCTCAAGCTTGGTCAGCAGCGGCCGCTCCTCGAAATTGCTAGGCCATTTGAAGCCCATCGGCTTCGAGCGGTAGCTCGTCGTCACCGATTTTGCACCGTATTTCCAGCATTGCGAACCGATATCCTCGGCCGAATAGCTGCGGCCGACGATCAGCACGTTCTTGTCCTTGAATTCCAGCGCATCGCGGAAGTCATGGGCATGCAGCACGCGGCCGTTGAAGGTCTTCACACCCTCGAAATAGGGCACGTTCGGCGTCGAGAAGTGACCGTTGGCGACGACGACATAGTCGAATTCCTCGTCGTACATCCGGTCCTCGACGCGATCATGCGCCGTCACCGTGAACTTCTTCGTCTCCTCGTCGAAACGCACCATGCGAACCGGCGTGCTGAAGCGCACCCATTTGCGCACATCGGCCTTCTCGACGCGGCCCTTGATATAGTCCCAGAGCACGGCGCGCGGCGGATAGGAGGCGATCGGCTTGCCGAAATGCTCCTCGAACGTATAGTCGGCAAATTCCAGGCATTCCTTCGGGCCGTTAGACCAGAGGTAGCGATACATGCTGCCGTGGACCGGCTCGCCACATTCGTCGAGGCCGGTGCGCCAGGTGTAGTTCCAAAGCCCACCCCAGTCGGACTGCTTTTCGTAGCAGACGACCTCCGGGATCGCGGCGCCCTTCTGGGCCGCCGACTGGAAGGCCCGCAACTGGGCCAGGCCGGAAGGACCGGCGCCGATGACGGCAACTCTTGTCATGAAGCATTCCCCTTTCGATTGTATCGAATTCTTATCGCATGCGGTCGTCTTGGCGCGGCGGTGGCGTCAATCCGGGAAGGTGCCGGGGCTGGTCGGCGCGCCATCGTCATATTTCGAAAGCCAGTCGATCGTGGTCTCGCGAAACCGCGTCAGGCCCTTATAGTCGATGAGCTCCGGCGGCAGGGTGCGCAGCACGCGCGGAAAGCGGCGCGCCCACTTCGGCACGGTCACAAGCTCGTCCATGTTCATCAGATAGCAGCGGATGACGAAGAGGATGGCGTTCGAGCGCGGCAGGCGCCAGAGGCTCTGCAGCTCGACACGCAAATGCACCTTCTCGCCGACATTCTGCGGCGTCACCGTCAAGCGATCCGGACCCCATTTCGGATAGTTCTCCGGGCTGGTGTCGAGCCGCGGATTGATCGTCATCGTCCAGTTGAAGCGGCGGGTCGGCTTGCCCTGCTGCAAGTTCAACAGAAATTTCAGAGCGCGGTCGAAGACGCCGATCTGGTGAGCGAGCGGCACCGGCCCGTGCCACTCCATGAAATTCATGCCGATATCGAAATCGAGCGACCAGTCGGCCTGGGTCGTCACCATGCCGGCGTCCATCCAGAGATTGTTGTCGCGCTGGTCGACGATGCAGAAATCGCCCTGGGCCTGGCGGGTGATGTATTCGAAGGGCTCATAGGGCAGCGTCGAGGCGTCGCCGAAAGTGAATGTGTCGTCGATGCCGAGCGGCCGGTTGATCCAGCGCCACTGGTCGCCGTTCTTGATCAGCGTGAAATGCTCGGGGTAGCCGGCTGCCTGTTCCTCCATCAGCAGTTCCAGTGTATCCCATTGCGCGGACATCATGTGCGGCAGCGCCTGATAGCGCAGCGGGTCTTCCTTCAGCACCAGCGCCCGGTCGCGCATCTCGGCGACGTAATGCTCGTCGACGTCGATCAGGCTTTCATAGACCGTGCCCGCCTGCCCCTTCACATGCGGTTCCATGTTGACGGAATACATGTACTCGTCGCGATCGAAGGGGAACGGAAAACGCCGGATGTTTTCCGGACTGTTGCGATAGCTGAAATCGTCCCGGAACGTTTCCTGCTTGAAGGCGATTGCCATGTCCGTTCTCCTGGGTATCGGTTCGGTGCCTAGAGGTCGAGATGCAGCGTGTTTCCCTCGAAGCGGGAGACACAGATCATCACCTTGCGGCCGGAAGCTTTTTCTTCGTCGGTCAGATAGACATCGTGGTGCAGAAGCTTGCCCTCGCAGGCGGCAACCGCCGTCTCGCACTGGCCGCAGGCGCCGCCGCGACAGAGGAAGGGCGCATCGTAACCCGCCGCCTCGATCGCTTCCAGCATGCTCTCGTGATGGCCGACATGCACGGTCTTGGCGGAGCGCGTCAGCTCGATCGAGAAAGGCTTGCCGGGCTGCGATGAGAGGAAGCGCTCGGAATGCAAGTTCTGCTCCGGCCAACCGGCCTCAAGCCCTGCCTTCAGCACCCCGTCGATCATACCCGAGGGGCCGCAGACATAGAGATGCGTACCGAGCGGCTGGCTTTCGAGAAGGCGGGCAAGCGGAATGTAGTTCTTTTCCGCGTCGCAATAGATCTTCACCCGATGCGGGCCGTAGCGCGCGACGAGATCCAGGCAATAGGCGCCGCGGTCGAGCGAACGCACTGCATAATGCAGCTCGAAATTGGCGCCCTCGCGGGAAAATTGCTCCATCATGGCGATGAAGGGCGTGATGCCGATGCCGCCGGCGATCAGCAAATGCTTGCGGCCGCGCCAGTCCGGCTGGAAGAGATTGACCGGATAGCTGACCTTCAGCTCGTCGCCTTCGCTCACCTTCTCATGCATGAAGGTGGAGCCGCCGCGCGAATCCTCGACATGCAGCACGCTGACCTCATAGCCCGAGCAATCATGCGGCGGCGACATCAGCGAATAGGCATTGCGCCGCATATGTCCTTCGTCGTTCATCGAGACGATGACATGGGCGCCGCCGGAGAAATAAGGCATCGGCTTGCCGTCGAGGCGTTCGAAGCGGAAGCGCTTGATGCGGTGGGCGATCGGCGTCACCTTCGCCACGCGGACGGGAATTTCAGTACCACCGCTCACAAGAACAACTCCTCGGGATCAGGCGCGCTACCCGGTTCTTCCGCATCGATATTGACGCCCTGGAAAGCGCCGAGGCGACGCGAATAATGATCGCGCACCAAGAGCGGAAGTCCGCAATGGCCGCAGGCAAAGGGACTGTGGGTGACATCCTCGGTGATACCCTTGCAATGGACGCACTGCACGCGACGCGCCAGCGAGCCGCGATGCTCCGTGATAACAGAGGCATGGTCCATGCCGTAATCGAGCGCCACCATCATCGCCTGGCCGATGAAGCCCTCCGTGCCGGCTATATAAAGGCGCGTGCCCATATGGGCGGTCGCAAGCGACCCTTTCAGGCGAAAGAGCAGCGTCGCGATGGTCGGCGCCGTGAAGAACATGTCGGCACCGAGCCGGCTCAGGATCTCGTCATGACCCCTGCCCTGCGAGCCGCGCGCGACATAGAGAATCTCGCTGCGTGATAGGACGGTATCGTCAAGTGCGGGTTTCTGGTCGAGGAGGGCGTTAGCCCCCTCGCCTTCGAGCGCAAAGATGTGCCGCCGGGCGTGCGGCTGGATGGAGAGGCCCTTGTAGACCGGCCGGCTCTTGATGCCTTCGACGAGCATAGGCGCGCCTCCTTAACCCACAGCCGTCCTCTTCTTCTTTTCCGGATCGTCGAAGGGCAGCGTATGGGCAATCGCGCTTGCCTTGAGCGTCTTGCCGCGCACCTCCAGCTTCGTGCCCTGCACGGCCTTGTCGACATCGAGGCGGGCGATCGCCATGGATTTCTTCGTCAGCGCCGAATAGCACGGGCAGGTGATGACACCGACCTTCTTGCCATCGGCAAAGACCTCGTCGCCGAGATCGGCCGGGCCATCGGCATCGATCAGCATGCCGAAGATCTTGAAGCGTTCCTTGCCCTTGAGGCGAGCATGTTCCTCGGCGCCCCGGAAACCGGTCTTGCCGGGGCTGACGGTGAAATCGAGCCCGAGTTCCCAGAGACTGTCGCCGGGCGGCTGATCAGCGAAGGGATACATCTGCGAATTGTCGTAGGGGTAGAAAAGCAGGTAGCTTTCGACACGCAGCATGTCGAGGACGCTGAAGCAGCAGGGAATGATCCCCATCTCCTTGCCTTCCGCGACGATGCGGTCCCAGACCATCGGGGCATCCTGGCTGCGCACGAAAATCTCGTAGCCGCGCTCGCCGGTATAGCCGGTGCGCGAGATCATCACCGGCGCGCCGAACAACGTCGTCTGCATGTGGTGGAAATATTTGAGGTCGCGGATGCCGGGAACGTATTTGGCGAGATAATCGACCGCAACCGGCCCCTGCAGCGACAGGTCGTGCAGATCGTCATCGAAGAGGACGGCGCAGTTGCGGCCCGCCGCCTGCTTGACGAGTTCCTCGTGGCCGGAGCCGGAGCCGTGCACCAGCATCCAAGAATTCGGCCCGGTGCGGTAGACAATACAGTCATCGGTGAAATAGCCGCGATCGTTCAGCATAGCCGCGTAGACCGAGCGGCCGGGATAGATCTTCGACATGTCGCGGGTGGTGATATAGTCGAGGACGGCAATCGCATGCGGGCCGACCAGATGCACTTTCTTCAGGCCGGAAACATCCATGATGCCGGCCTTGGTGCGGATGGCGACATGCTCATCCGACATGTCCTTCTCATAGGTCCAGGCGGTTCCCATGCCGCTCCAGTCCTCGAGTTTCGATCCCAGAGCACGATGCCGATCCGCCAAGGCGGAGAAACGCCATGATAATGCCATTTCGTTCCCTCATTTTCTTCTATGGAATATTTATTTCCTGACTATATTCGTCTTTCGCGCCTTGGCAAGCTGATGACCGAGGTTTTTTATCTCCTCACGCAACGCCAAGCGTATTCAGAATTTCGTCGCCGGCTGCCGCCGACGGGTTTAGCCATTGCCCCTCACCCCATCCTCTCGGAAGCATAGCTTCCCGGACTTGCCGGGAAGACGATGGTGCGGTTGCCGTTGAGGAAGGTGCGGTAGTGGATATGGGCATGGATGGCCCGCGCCAGCACCTGGCTCTCCACATCCCGGCCGATCGAGACGTAATCGTCCGCCGACTGCGCATGCGTGATCCGCGCCGTGTCCTGCTCGATGATCGGACCTTCGTCCAGATCCGCCGTCACATAATGCGCCGTCGCCCCGATCAGTTTTACACCGCGCTCATAGGCCTGCTTGTAGGGATTGGCTCCCTTGAAGGACGGCAGGAAGGAATGGTGGATGTTGATGATCCGGCCGGACATCTTCCGGCACATCTCGTCCGACAGGATCTGCATGTAGCGGGCGAGCACGATCAGTTCGGTACCGGTCTGCTCGGCCACCTCCATGATCCTGGCTTCCGCCTGCGGCTTGTTGGCCTTGGTCACCGGAATATGGTGGAAGGGGATGTCGTGGTTGACCACCACCTTCTGGTATTCGAAATGGTTGGAGACGACGCCGACGATGTCGATGGGCAACGCGCCGATCTTCCAGCGATAGAGCAGATCGTTGAGGCAATGGCCGAAGCGCGACACCATCAAGAGCACCTTCATGCGCTTCCTGGCATCGTGGATCTCGGCTTCCATCTCGAACTTGGCCGCGACCGGCTTGAAACCTTCGACCAGCGCCTCCTGGCCAATCCCCTGCTCGGAGATGAAGGAGACCCGCATGAAGAACTTGCCGGTATCCAGATCGTCGAACTGGCTGGAGTCGACGATGTTGCAGCCCTGGTCGGCAAGATAATTGGCGATCGCCGCGACTATCCCACGCGTCGATTGGCACGATACCGTTAGAACGAACTTCTCCATGTTCATTTTCCTTCGCCGTCCTAGGCAGAATATCTACGTCAGGCCGAAGTTTCAGGCTCCGGCCCATGCGCTCATCCTACGGAATGCGGTGCTACGCTCAGATATCGAGCGTGCTGTCGCGTTCCCACTGTGTGAAGTGCGAGCAGTAGGAATTCCACTCTTGATGCTTGAGCTTCAGGTAGGCGGCGGAGAATTCCGAGCCGATCGCTTCCTTCAGGCCCTCGTCCTCGTCATAGGCGCGCAGCGCATCGAGCAGGTTGAGCGGCAGGCGCGGCGCATCCTTCACCAGATGCCCCTCGGCATACATGTCGATGTCGTGATGCGGGCCGGGATCGGCCTTGTTGCGAATGCCATCGAGGCCGGCGGCGATGATGATCGCCTGGAGCAGATAGGGATTGACGGCACCGTCCGGCAGGCGCAGTTCGAAGCGGCCGGGGCCGGGCACACGCACCATATGGGTGCGGTTGTTGCCGGTCCAGGTCACCGTGTTCGGCGACCAGGTGGCGCCCGAAGTGGTGCGCGGCGCGTTGATGCGCTTGTAGGAATTGACCGTCGGATTGGTGATGGCCGCCAGCGACGAGGCATGCTTCATGATGCCGCCGAGGAACTGCTTGCCTTGCGCCGAAAGGCCGAATTCCGCACTCTTATCGGCGAAGACGTTGGTCTTGCCGTCATTGCTCCACACCGAAATATGGCAATGGCAGCCATTGCCGGTCAGGCCCTTGAAAGGCTTCGGCATGAAGGTGGCGCGCAGCCCGTGCTTTTCGGCAATCGACTTGACCATGAACTTGAAGAAGGAGTGCTTGTCTGCCGTCTTCAGCGCGTCGTCGAACTCCCAGTTCATCTCGAACTGGCCGTTGGCGTCCTCGTGGTCGTTCTGATAGGCGCCCCAACCGAGTTCCAGCATGTAGTCGCAGATCTCGGCAATCACGTCATAGCGGCGCATCACCGCCTGCTGGTCGTAGCAGGGCTTTTCGGCGGTGTCGTATTCATCTGAAATCTTCGAGCCGTCAGCGGTGATCAGGAAGAATTCGGCTTCGACACCGGTCTTGACCCGCATGCCTTCTGCCTCAGCCGACTTCACAAGCTTTTTCAGCACGTTGCGCGGAGCCTGGGCGACCAGTTCGCCATCCATCCACAAATCGGCGGCGACCCAGGCGACTTCCTTCTTCCAGGGAAGCTGGATGACGGAGGATGCGTCCGGCACGGCGAAAAGATCCGGATGGGCGGGCGTCATGTCGAGCCAGGTGGCGAAACCGGCGAAGCCGGCGCCCTCTTCCTGCATCGCGGCAATCGCCTGCGCCGGCACCAGCTTGGCGCGCTGGCCGGAAAACAGATCGGTATAGCTGATCATGAAATATTTGATGCCTTTGTCTTTGGCAAAAGCAGCAAGGTCCAGTGTCATTCTCGTTCCCCTTTGGATTTCTTAAAGACACTTCGATTTTGATAGAATACCGCCGGGCTTTTCTGCCCGGCGATGAAAATTCAGTAGCCCCCTTTGCCCGGATACCAGCTCGTGCCGGCAAGTGGGATTTGCGCCATGGCAGCCGCTTCCATTGTCAGCGCGCACAGGTCTTCCGGCTCCAGATTATGAAGGTGGTTCTTGCCGCAGGCGCGCGCGATGGTCTGAGCTTCGAGCGTCATGACCTTCAGGTAATTGGCAAGACGACGGCCGGCTGCGACCGGGTCGAGCCGTGCGGCGAGCTCCGGGTCCTGGGTGGTGATACCGGCCGGGTCTTTGCCTTCGTGCCAGTCGTCATAGGCGCCAGCGGTGGTGCCGAGCTTCTGGTATTCTTCTTCCCAGCGCGGATCATTATCACCGATCGCGACCAGCGCCGCCGTGCCGATGGCGACAGCATCGGCGCCAAGCGCGAGCGCTTTTGCCACATCAGCGCCAGAGCGAATGCCGCCGGAGATGATCAACTGCACCTTGCGATGCATGCCGAGATCCTGCAGCGCCTGGACGGCGGGACGAATGCAGGCAAGCGTCGGCATGCCGACATTTTCGATGAAGACGTCCTGCGTCGCGGCCGTACCGCCCTGCATGCCATCGAGGACGACAACATCAGCACCGGCCTTCACGGCCAGAGCCGTGTCGTAATAGGGACGCGCACCACCAACCTTGACGTAAATGGGCTTTTCCCAATCGGTAATTTCGCGCAGTTCCATGATCTTGATTTCAAGATCGTCGGGACCGGTCCAGTCCGGATGACGGCAGGCCGAGCGCTGGTCGATGCCCTTCGGCAGATTGCGCATATGGGCGACGCGATCTGAAATCTTCTGCCCGAGCAACATCCCGCCACCGCCAGGCTTTGCGCCCTGGCCGACCACCACTTCGATCGCATCCGCGCGACGCAGGTCTTTCGGATTCATGCCATAGCGCGAGGGCAGATATTGATAGACGAGGGTCTGCGAATGGCCGCGTTCCTCATCGGTCATGCCGCCGTCGCCCGTCGTGGTCGACGTGCCTGCAAGCGTGGCGCCGCGGCCGAGCGCTTCCTTGGCATTGCCAGAGAGGGCGCCGAAGCTCATGCCAGCAATGGTAATCGGGGTTTTCAGCGTAATCGGCTTCTTGGCAAAACGGCTGCCGAGAACCACGGTCGTGTCGCACTTCTCGCGATAGCCTTCGAGCGGATAGCGCGAGATCGATGCGCCGAGGAACAGAAGGTCATCGAAATGCGGCACCTTGCGCTTCGTACCGGCGCCGCGAATGTCGTAGATGCCGGTTGCCGCCGCGCGACGGATCTCAGCCAGCGTATAGTCGTCGAAGGTGGCGGACTTGCGCGGCGGCGTAAAGGGATTGTGATAGCTCATGATGTCTCTCTCGCCTCAATACGCGTCGGCATTGTCGATGTTGAAATTGTAGAGCTTGCGCGCCGATCCATAGCGCTTGAACTCTTCCGGCTTGACGCCGCTGACGCCGGCCTTGTCGAGCAGCTCGGAAAGCTTTTCGAGATGCTCCGGGCGCATCTCCTTTTCGATGCAATCCGAGCCGAGGCTCTTGACCGAGCCACGAACGAAAAGCTTGGCTTCATAAAGGCTGTCGCCCAGCGCATCGCCGGCATCGCCAAGCACGACCAGATGGCCCGATTGCCCCATGAAGGCAGACATATGGCCGATATTGCCGTGCACGACGATATCGATACCCTTCATCGAGATGCCGCAACGGGACGCCGCGTTGCCCTTGATGACCAGCAGGCCGCCCTGACCGGTCGCACCCGCATACTGGCTTGCATCGCCTTCGATGACAACGGTGCCAGACATCATGTTCTCGGCAACGCCGGGGCCGGCAGAGCCGTGTACGGTGACGACACCACCATCGTTCATGCCCGCGCAGTAATAACCGACAGATCCTTTGATATCGACGGCCACGGGAGCATCGATACCGACAGCAACCGCATGATGGCCGCGCGGATTGACAACCTCGAAGGCAGTATCGTTGGCGCCTGCCGCAAGGCCGTGGAGAGCGCTGTTGAGGTCACGCAGCGGCGTGACGGAAAGATCGAAAACTGGCATAAAAGAACTCTCTCGATTGCGCCGGCCCTGGATCAGGCGGCCTTTTCGTGATCCCAGAAATAGACGGTCGCCGGCTCCGGCTCCCAGATGCGGGCATCCTCGATGCCCGGCAGGTTGACGAGCGCGCGATATTCGGAGCCGAAGGCGACATAGCGATCGGTCTCGGCCATGACGGCCGGCTTGCAGGCGATGGGGTCACGCACGACGCCGAAGCCGGACTTGGTGCCGACAACGAATGTGAAGAAGCCGTCGAGATCGTCCAGCGCCCCGGTCAGCGCCTCGCCCAGATCCTTGCCCTTGGCCATCTCCGCCGTCAGATAGGCGGCAGCCACCTCGGTGTCGTTCTGTGTCTCGAAGGTCATGCCTTCGCGCACCAGCTCACGGCGAAGATTGTTGTGGTTCGACAGCGAGCCGTTATGGACCAGGCATTGATCCGAGCCGGTCGAGAAGGGATGGGCGCCGAGCGTCGTGACGGCGGATTCGGTTGCCATACGGGTATGACCGATGCCGTGCGTTCCGGACATGGAGGCCACGCCGAAACGGGAAACGACGTCCTTCGGAAGGCCGGTTTCCTTGTAGATCTCGATGGCGTCGCCGCTGCTCATCACCCGGACATCCGGCCGCAGCGTTGTAATCGCCGCGCGACCCTCGTCAAGCTTATCCTTCGCAAGCGCGATAACGGCATGCGTGCTCTTCACCTCGATCGACACCGGCGCATCGAGCGCTCGCCGGAGGTCCTGCTCGAGGCCATCGAAATCTTTTGCCGGATTGGCGGACTGGATGGTGATTTTTGCTTTGTTCCCGTTCGCGCCGCCGTAAATCGCGATGCCGGCGCTGTCGGGGCCACGGTCCGTCATCGTCACCAGCATGGACGAGAGAAGCGAGCCGAGCTCCGGCTCCAGGCTTTTATCCTTCAGGAAGAGACCCACAATTCCGCACATGATCAGACCCTCCATTTCGCGTCTGCAAAATGACTAGCAGGTCCAATTTTGGATTTCAACTGGTAAGAATAATATTTTCTTTTAAAGCAAGTCAGTCGCTCTTGCCGCGCTGTGGATAGCTGATGATCGAGAGATATCGGCTGGGGAGTTTCACCAGCACTTCCGGCCCATGCGGCGCATCGGCGTCGAAGAACAGGCTATCACCCGGCTGCATCTGGAAAAGCTGGTCGCCATGGCGATAAACCACCTCGCCTTCGAGCATATAGAGGAACTCCATGCCCTCGTGCTGGAAGGTCGGAAAGACGTCGGAATCGGTTGTCAGTGTGATGAGATAGGGCTCGACGATGACGCCGCTCGAATTGTTGTCGATGTGGCCGAGCAGATTATACTGGTGGCCGGCGCGCGTGCCGCGTCGTTCAAGCTCTATGCCTTGTCCCGCCTTGACGAAGACGGCGTTGCGCGGTTCCTCGTAGCGCCGGAAGAAAGCCGTCAGCGGCACGCCGAGGGCGCGGGAGAGCGATTGCAGCGTCGTCAGCGACGGTGAGATATTGCCGTTTTCGATCTTCGACAGCATGCCGAGTGAAATCCCGGTCGAGGCAGCAAGGTCGGTCACGGTGATGCCGAGCTTCTTGCGATAGGCGCGCACCTCATGGCCGATCGCCATCTCCAGATTGTTTTCCTTCGGCTCGCGAACCGCATGCGGGTCCTGCAATAAAGCCGGCCGCGCACCATGCGGATGCTCCTCGCTCGATGTCTTCTCCGGCTTGGTCTTCATTCACGATCCCTTGCTGCAACGCATCATCGCAGCCACCCTATCGCCGCAGTGAAATTTCCTCAACCATGAAGAAAGTCAGGGCTTACGAATATTACTGGGTGCCGCACCATAGGCGCTGCGATAGACGCGGGAGAAATGTGCGCCGCTGGAAAAACCGGTGGCGATGGCGATTTCGGAGATCGAAAGCGGGCTCTGCTCCAACAGTCGCCGGGCGTGCTGAAGCCTGATGCGGCGATATTGATCGAGGAAAGTGGAGCCGAGATGAGCCGCAAACAACCGGTCGAGATGGCGCGGCGTGACACCGGCGATCCTGGCCATGGCAGTGCGGCCGAGCGGCATCTCGATCGTCTCCTCCATTTTCTCCAGCACGCTGAGGAGGCCGGGATGATGAACCCCGTAGCGCTCGGCAAGCGAACCACGCTGCGGCGCTGTCGGCTCACTAACCTCGGTGTGCAGATACCAGTCGCTGACACGGCTGGCGAAATCCGGCCCCATACGCTCGGAAATCAGCACATGCATCATGTCGAGCGGCGCGATGCCGCCGCCGCAGGTGATGCGATTGCCGTCGACGACGAAACGGGCCTGGCGCGGCGAAAGCGTCGGAAACGCCTCGAGCAGCGCCGGCGCATGCTCCCAATGGATGGTGAAGTCGCGCTCGGCAAGCAACCCGGCTTCGGCCAGCAGATAGGGGCCGCCGGAGATGCCGCCGATACGCACACCCTCGCGCGCCAATTGCCGGAGACAGGCGAACACCGCCGGATAATGCCAGTCGCGCGGCGAGCCGCCGGCGCAGACGAAGACGGTGCCAAGCCCGGAGTTGCGACCTGGAAGCGGATCGGCCGGTACCGGCACGCCACCGGAGGACAAGGCCGGCGCGCCGTCCGGCGAGAAGCTTGAGAGACGATAGATCTCCCGCCCTGCCAGCAGATTGGCGGCACGCAGCGGCTCGGTCGCAGAGGCATAGGACATCAGGGCGAATCCCGGGATCAGGATGAAGCCGATGTGCTGGACATTTTTCGCATCAATCGATGACATGTCCTTTTTCTATTCACAAAGGTCCTAAATAGGCAAGTGGATAGTCGCTCTTCTGTCATCATGAGGCGGATCTCTCGGAGCAATTCATGCGCTATTCCGCTCTTTCCATTTTCCTCAACGGCCTTCGCGGCAATGCCGGCTGGGCTCCCGCCTGGCGGCAGCCCGAGCCAAAGCCGCATTACGACGTCATCATCGTTGGCGGTGGTGGCCATGGGCTGGCGACGGCCTATTATCTCGCCAAGACCTTCGGCATCACCAATGTCGCCGTCTTGGAAAAGGGCTATCTCGGCTCCGGCAATATAGGCCGCAACACGACGATCATCCGCTCGAACTACCTCTTGCCCGGCAACAATCCCTTCTACGAGCTGTCGATGAAGCTCTGGGAAGGGCTGGAGCAGGATTTCAATTTCAACGCCATGGTCTCGCAGCGCGGCGTGCTCAATCTCTTCCATTCGGATGCTCAGCGCGACGCCTACACACGGCGCGGCAATGCCATGCGGCTGCATGGTGTCGATGCCGAATTCCTCGACAAGGCGGCGGTGCGCCGGAAGCTCCCCTTCCTCGATTTCGACAATGCCCGTTTCCCGATCATGGGCGGCCTCTTCCAGCCGCGCGGCGGCACGGTGCGCCATGATGCCGTCGCCTGGGGTTATGCGCGTGGCGCCGACAGCCGCGGCATCGATATCATCACCGGCTGTGAAGTGACGGGCATTCGCAGCGAGAACGGCCGGGTAACCGGCGTCGAGACCAGCAAGGGCTTCATCGGCTGCGGCAAGCTGGCGCTGGCGGCGGCCGGCAACTCCACCGTCGTCGCCGATATGGCCGGCCTGCGCCTGCCGATCGAAAGTCATGTGCTGCAAGCCTTCGTCTCCGAGGGGCTGAAACCCTTCATCGATACGGTCGTCACCTTCGGCGCCGGTCATTTCTATGTCTCGCAGTCGGACAAGGGCGGCCTCGTCTTCGGCGGCGACATCGACGGCTATAATTCCTATGCGCAGCGTGGCAATCTCGCCACCGTCGAGCATGTCGCCGAGGCTGGCGTCGCGCTGATCCCGTCGCTCACCCGCGTGCGTTACCTGCGCTCCTGGGGTGGTGTCATGGATATGAGCATGGATGGCTCGCCGATCATCGACCGCACCCATATCGACAATCTCTATCTGAACGCCGGCTGGTGTTACGGCGGCTTCAAGGCGACGCCGGCCTCCGGCTATTGCTACGCCCATCTGATCGCCCGCAACGAGCCGCATGAGACCGCCCGCGAGCTGCGCCTCGACCGCTTCCGGCGCGGCTATCAGCTCGACGAAAAGGGCGTCGGCGCCCAGCCGAACCTGCACTGAGGACATGACCAAATGGCAAGCCTGATTACCTGCCCTCACTGCGGCCAGCGTCCCAAGGAGGAGTTCACCATCAAAGGCGATGCGGGCCTCACCCGCCCCGCTCCCGATGCCGGCGCGGATGCATGGTACGACTATGTCTACCTGCGTGACAATCCGAGGGGTGCTCATAAGGAATATTGGCATCATTCGTCCGGCTGCCGCCGCTGGCTGACCGTCGAGCGCGATACCGTCACCCATGCCGTTCATGAGGTCAGCGACGCGGCGCTTGCCAAGCTCGGAGGCCAGGCATGACCAGCTATCGCCTTCCCTCTGGCGGCCGGATCGACCGCTCCAAAACCATCAACTTCACCTTCGACGGCAAGGCTCTGAGCGGCCATCCCGGCGATACGCTCGCCTCCACCTTGCTTGCCAACGGCGTCCAGCTCGTCGGCCGCAGCTTCAAATATCATCGGCCGCGCGGCATCCTGACGGCGGGTGCGGCCGAACCCAATGCGCTGGTGACCACCGGCACCGGCGGCCGGACGGAAGCCAACAGCCGCGCCACGATGATCGATCTCTATGACGGCTTGATCGCGCGCAGCCAGAACCGCTGGCCTTCGCTCGGCTTCGATGTCGGCGCCGTCAACGGCCTGCTTTCGCCCTTCCTCGGAGCCGGTTTCTACTACAAGACTTTCATGTGGCCGGCTGCCTTTTGGGAGAAAGTCTACGAGCCAATAATCCGCAAGGCCGCAGGCCTTGGCAGGGCATCCTACGAGGCCGATCCCGATTCCTATGAGAAATGCTGGGCGCATTGCGACCTGCTGGTAATCGGCGCGGGACCGACCGGCCTTGCCGCCGCGCTGACGGCGGCGCGCGCTGGCGCCCGCGTCCTCCTTACCGACGAGAATTTTGCCCTTGGCGGCAGCCTGCTTTGCGAGACCGGCTCTACCTTGCAGGACATCCTCGACGAACTCGCGACGCTGCCGAACGTGCAGCTCCTGCCGCGCACCACCGTCATCGGTTGGTACGACGACAATGTCTTCGGTGCGGTCGAGCGCGTGCAGAAACATGTGGCATTGCCCGATCCGCAGCGCCCGGTCGAACGTCTCTGGCGCATCATCGCCAAGCAAGCGATCCTTGCCACCGGCGCGGAGGAACGTCCCCTTGTCTTCGGCGGCAACGACATTCCGGGTGTGATGATGGCCGGTGCCATGCGCAGCTATCTCAACCGCCAGGCCGTCACGCCCGGCGCCCGAACCGTCATCTTCACCACCAACCAATCCGGCTACCACACAGCCGCCGATCTTGAAGCGGCCGGCGTCGAGGTTGCCGCCATCGTCGACAACCGCAGCAGCGGCGGCGAAAGCTGGAGCGGCAAGGCGCCTGTCCTCGCCGGGAGATGCATCATCGACGCGCATGGCGGCAAGCAATTGCGCCGTGTGACCATTGCGACGGCGTCCGGCATGCAGGATATCGAGGCCGATGCGCTGGCGATGTCGGGCGGCTGGAGCCCGATCATCCACCTTGCCTGCCACCGAGGTGCAAGACCCGTCTGGTCCGACGAGAAAGCCGTCTTCCTGGCGCCGGAACGACAGGAAGGCTTGCTGATCGCCGGCTCCGCAGCCGGTCTCGCCACCACGGAAGCCTGCCTTGGCGATGGTGCTCGCAAAGCCGCCGAGGCGCTGGAAGCAATCGGTTTCGGCAAGATCACGCCGGCCTTCAACCCGGCAGAAGAGGCGTTCGTCGCCAACAACCCGCTCTGGTATGTAAAAGGCGGCAAGGGCAAGGCTTTCGTCGATTATCAGAACGACGTGAACCTGAGGGATATCGGCCTTGCCGTGCGCGAGGGCTATGGGCATGTCGAGCTCGCCAAACGCTATACGACCAACGGCATGGCGACCGATCAGGGCAAGCTCTCCAATATCAACGCCATCGGCATTCTCGCCGAAGCGCGCGGCGTGTCGCCGGGCGAGGTCGGCACCACCACGTTCCGCCCCTTCTACACGCCGGTCTCCTTCGGCGCGCTCACCGGCGCCTCGCGCGGCAAGCATTTCCAGCCGGCCCGCAAGTCACCGCTGCATAACTGGGCCAAGAAGAATGGCGCGACCTTCGTGGAGACCGGCCTCTGGTATCGCTCCTCCTGGTTCCCGCGCCAAGGCGAGACGACATGGCGCGAAAGTGTTGACCGCGAGGTGCTGAATATCCGTGAAAACGCCGGCATCTGCGATGTCTCGACGCTCGGCAAGATCGAGATCCACGGTAAGGATGCCGCAACCTTCCTCGACCGCATCTATTGCAACGGCTTTGCCAAGCTTGCCGTTGGCAAGGCGCGCTATGGCATCATGCTGCGCGAAGACGGCATGATCTATGACGACGGCACCACCAGCCGGCTTGGCGAAGAACATTTCTTCATGACGACGACGACGGCGCTCGCCGCCGGCGTGCTCACCCATCTCGAATTCTGCGCCCAGACGCTCTGGCCCGAACTCGACGTCTATTTCGCCTCCTCGACCGATCAATGGGCGCAGATGGCCGTCGCCGGTCCGAAATCGCGAGCGATCCTTTCCGAGATCGTCGACGAGGATCTGTCGGATGCCGCCTTCCCCTTCATGAGCGCCCGTCCGGTCACACTTTTCGGCGGTAAGCTCGAGGGCCGGCTCTTCCGCATCTCCTTCTCGGGCGAACTCGCTTATGAACTCGCCGTGCCCGCCGGCTATGGCGAATGGGTGGCCGACGCCATCGTGCAGGCCGGCGAAAAGCACGGCATTTGCCCTTACGGTGCGGAAGCGCTTGGCGTCATGCGCATCGAAAAGGGCCACGTCACCCATGCCGAAATCAACGGCACGGTGACGCCTGACGATCTCGGCTTCAGCCGCATGGTCTCGGCGACCAAGGCGGATTTCATCGGCAAGGCCATGCTGGCCCGGGAGGGCCTCCAATCACCAGACCGGCCCCGCCTCGTCGGCGTCAAGCCGATCGATCCGGCGACCAGCTTCCGTACCGGCGCCCATATCCTGGCGGACGGCGCGGCGGCGACGCTCGAAAACGACCAGGGCTATGTCACTTCCAGCGCCTTTTCACCGAGCCTCGGCCATACGATCGGCCTCGCGCTGGTCAAGCGCGGGCCAGAGCGCATCGGCGAAAAGGTCATGGTCTGGAACGGCCTTAGAAATGAATTCACCGAGGGGCAGCTCTGCAGCCCGATCTTCATCGATCCCGAAAACGAGAAGCTCCATGCCTGACCATCCCGAACACAGACCGGTGCTTGCCGGCAAGGCCGCTTCGCAAGGTCCGGGCATTCGCTTGGCCCCCCTGCCGGAAGGCCACCTGCTGCACCTCATGGGCGCCATCGATGCCGAAGACCTTGCTGGCCGGCTTCGGGTCGCCGGACTTGGGGCCAGCACGATCCGCTCCGCCGGATACCGGCAATGGTTCATCGCCGGCGACGATGTACTCCCACCTTCGCGCATCGCAGCCCTCTCCTCGGCCCTGCAAGCAAGCGCCTTCGTCTCCGACCAGAGCCACGGACGCGTCCGCATCGGCCTCTCCGGCCCGCAAGCAGCCGAACTGCTCACCAGGGGCACGGCCGTCGATCTCCATCCCTCGGCCTTTCCGGAAGGCCGATCCGCCGTCACGCTGTTCGGCCATATCTCGCTGCAACTGACACGCACCGGTGCCGACAGTTTCGAGCTGACGGTGCTGCGCAGCTTTGCCGAATCTCTCTACGAGGAACTTGAAGCTCTGGCGGCGTCGCTCGATGCCTCGCATCCTCCGGCGGCAAACCCGTCGGCAAAATGAACCAGGCTGACCTTCTGACCGACCGCTCTTGCCCGTACCGGATCAAAGGCAGCGGCGAGTCACGCCACTTGACGGCGATGATGGCGCCCTAGAAACTTGGCGGCGTGCAGGCACTGATGACCTCGCACGCAACCGGTCCGACACATCTGAAGCGGTGCGGGCGCCGGCTCTCGAAATAGTAGGCGTCTCCCGGCCCAAGGATGCGCCTCTCTTCGTCAACCGTGACTTCGAGCCGTCCCGACAGGACGATCCCTCCTTCCTCGCCTTCATGGACAAGCGGCACCTTGCCCGTGTCGGCTCCCGGCTGATAGCATTCCTTCAGGATCTGAAGGCTGCGGCCAAACAGATTGTCGCCGATCTGGCGATAGGAGATCGGCCCCTTGCCGATCTCGACAAGCTCCTCGGCCGCATAGAAAGCCCTGCTGGATTTCTCGGGCTCGAATGCGAAGAATTCGGCAAGCCCGATCGGTATGCCGTCGAGAATGCGCTTCAGCGCACCGACCGATGGATTGGCGGAATTCGACTCGATCAGCGAAATCGTCGAGTTCGTCACCCCAGCGCGCTTCGCGAGTTCGCGCTGCGACAGATTGTGAGCCAGGCGCAGATGCCGCAACCGGTTGCCAATATCGACGGACATGGATTCCTCATGTTTTCGGTTGTTCGATATATGGAAATATCATGAAACTCGTATTCTATTTTTCAATGGCTTAGCAAGAGTGAGAAAAGGACTTGTTCGGAAACGGAAAATGCCTGATTTGAATCATCACCTCAATGGAGAGAGCCATGGATCAGATCAGCAAGCCGAACAGCCCCAGCCTCGAAAACTTCTGGATGCCCTTCACCGCAAACCGCCAGTTCAAGGCGTCGCCTCGCCTGCTGGCCTCGGCAGAGGGCATGTATTACACCGACGTGGACGGCAACAAGGTTCTCGACGGCACGGCCGGCCTCTGGTGCGTCAACGTCGGCCATGGCCGCCAGCGCATCACCCAGGCCGTCGAGCGCCAGCTGCGCACCCTGGACTTCGCTCCGACATTCCAGATGGGGCATCCCATCGCATTCGAGTTTGCACAGAAGCTGGCAGCGATAGCGCCGGGCGGCCCCGCCGCCAAGCTCGATCGCGTGTTCTTCACCGGATCCGGTTCTGAATCCGTCGACACCGCCCTCAAGATCGCCATCGCCTATCAGCGGGCGATCGGCCAGGGCACCCGGACGCGCATCATCGGCCGCGAGAAGGGTTATCACGGCGTCGGCTTCGGCGGCATTTCCGTCGGCGGCCTTGTCAACAACCGCCGCGTCTTCCCGCAGATCCCAGCCGACCATATGCGCCACACGCTCGACGTCGAGCGCAACGCCTTTTCCAAGGGCCTCCCGCAGCACGGCATCGAACTGGCCGAGGATCTCGAGCGTCTGGTGGCGCTGCACGGCGCGGAGACGATCGCGGCCGTCATCGTCGAGCCCATGTCCGGCTCGGCCGGCGTTGTCCTGCCGCCGAAGGGCTATCTGGAGCGCCTGCGCGCCATTGCCGACAAGCACGGCATCCTCCTGATCTTCGACGAAGTCATCACCGGCTTCGGCCGCCTGGGCACCCCATTCGCCACCGACTATTTCGGCGTGGTGCCCGATCTCGTCACCACCGCCAAGGGCATCACCAACGGCGCAGTCCCGATGGGCGCCGTGTTCGCAAGCCGCAAGGTGTATGATGGGCTGATGATCGGCCCGGAAAACCAGATCGAGCTTTTCCACGGCTACACCTACTCCGGCCATCCCGTCGCCTGCGCCGCCGGCATCGCAACCCTGGAAATCTATCAGGAAGAAGGCCTGCTGACCCGCGGCAGCGAGCTGGCCGAGACCTGGCAGGATGCGCTTCACTCGCTGAAGGGCCTGCCCAACGTCCTCGACATCCGCAATCTCGGCATCGTCGGGGCGATCGAACTTGCGCCGCGCGACGGCGCGCCGGGCACCCGCGCCTATGACGTCTTCGTGGATTGCTTCCAGAAGGGCCTGCTGATCCGAGTCACTGGGGACATCATCGCCTTGTCGCCGCCGCTCATCATCGAGAAGGACGAGATCGGCAAGATCGTCTCGATCCTCGGCGATGCTCTGAAACGCGCTTCATAAGCCATTCGGTCAGCCTTAAAGACTGCCGGCAGCATCCGCACCCGGCGATCTCCGAGACGATTCCCCCAGGCCGTACAACTGGCCTGCACCTCGCCCGGTGTCTTCGACTCCGGGCGCTTTCGTTTGTCGCACAAGCGCGAAAGCCCTTCAGCGACGCCCCTTTGCGCGGGTCGCGAGCACGTTTCTGATCGAAAAGCTCGAATGGATGCGCAGCACGCCGGGCAAGGTCGACAGGATCTCCTTGTGGATGCGCTCGAACTCGCCGGCGCTTTCGACCTCCACTCTCAGAAGATAATCCGACCCGCCCGTCATCAGGAAACACTCGTGGATTTCCGGGTGTTTTCGAACGGCCGCCTCGAAGCGATTGAGATGATCCTCCGTCTGCCGCTCCAGCGTGATATTGATGATCACGGCAATGGCGCTCTCGCCTGAAACGCTGTCGATGAGCGCCGTGTAACCGCGGATCACGCCGGCCTTTTCGAGAAGATTGATGCGCCTTAGGCAGGCGGAAGGCGACAGCCCCACCTCGGCCGCAAGCTTCGCATTGCTCATGCGTGCATTCAGCCGCAGCAGCCGAATGATATTCCGGTCGATCGCATCAATTCCCGACATGCACATTCTTTCAAATATTCGTTGTCTATTCTGAAAAACACGTATTCATCGAATAATCAATCAACAATTAGAAAGAAATTCATCGATTATTTCAATATCTTATCCTGAAATAATAATGAGGGGTTTCCTATGGATGGCGTTACGAGAACGAGCCCTGTCCAGGCACGGCAAAGGGCAGCCGGGGCAACGGGCTATCTGACGATCGACCTCGCCGCGATAAGCAGGAACTACGAAGCGGTCGCAGCCGCTGTGGCGCCGGTAAAGGCCGCCGCTGTGGTCAAGGCGGATGCCTATGGGCTGGGTGTGGATCGGGTGGCTCCTGCATTGTATGGCTCCGGATGTCGCGATTTTTTCGTCGCGCAATTCGGAGAAGCCGAGAAGCTACGACCGCACCTTGAAGCCGGTGCCCGCATTTACGTGCTGAACGGCCTGCAGCCGGGCACCGAGGTTGCATGTGCCGAGGCCGGGATCATTCCCGTGCTGAACGCGATGGAGCAGTACAAGCGGTGGAACTCGACGGCGCTCGCGCAAGGTCGCGTTCTGCCGGCAGTCCTGCAATTCGACACGGGAATGTCGAGACTGGGGATTCCGCCGGAAGACCGGGAGGCGCTCGCCGCGGAGCTTGCGCAGTCCAGCAGCGTCGAGATCATGTTCATCATGAGCCATCTGGCCTCCGCCGACGAACCGGACAACGGGCAGAACGCCGAACAACTCGCCGAGATGCGAAAGATCGCCGCCGAATTTCCCCAGTTCGGCATCAGCTTCGCCAACTCCGGCGGCGTCTTTCTCGGACCGGATTATCACGGCATCCTCACCCGAGCCGGCATCGCGGTCTATGGCGGCGCACTGACGGCGGGAAAATCCAATCCCCTGCAACCCGTCGTTCGGCTTGATGTTGCCGTCGTGCAGACGAGAACCGTCCAGCCGGGAACCCTTATCGGATATGGCGGCACCCATGCGGCAAGGGCGGAGATGCGCCTTGCGACGCTTGCCGCCGGCTATGCGGACGGGCTCCCCCGCAGCCTCAGTGACCGAGGGGCCGTATATTATCATGGCGTGCGGCTGCCCATCGTCGGCCGCGTTTCCATGGACAGCCTTACGATCGATGTCACAGCCCTGCCCCCGGATACACTTACCCTCGGCAGCCTGGTGGAGGTGCTTGGACCACATCAGACGCCGGAAGACCTTGCCAAATCCGCCGGAACCATCTCGTATGAGATCCTGACCGGCCTCGGCCAACGCTACCACCGCGAATATCTCTGACGTTCCCATCGCCATTATCGAGGAAAACATGAAAGTCACCATTCTCGGCGCCGGGGTCATCGGCGTCACGACCGCCTATCAGCTTGCCAAGGCGGGACACGAGGTTACGGTCGTCGACCGGCAGGCGGGCCCTGCGCTCGAAACCAGCTTCGCAAATGCCGGGGAGGTCTCCTTCGGCTACTGCTCGCCCTGGGCCGCTCCGGGGATACCGCAAAAGGCGCTGAAGTGGCTTTTCATGGAGCATGCGCCGCTGATCCTTCGTCCGAAGATCGATCGAGCAATGCTGTCATGGCTCGTCAAAATGCTGTCGAACTGCACCTCGGAGCGTTACGCGGTCAACAAGAGCCGGATGCTGCGGCTTGCCGACTACAGCCGCGTAGCGCTGGCCGATGTCAGGGCGGAAACCGGAATTGCCTATGACGAACGGATGCAGGGCACGTTGCAGCTTTTCAGAACCCAGCAGCAACTTGACGCATCGGCCAAGGATGTGAAGGCGCTTGCCGCCGACGGCATACCCTATGAGGTTCTCGATCGGGACGGATGCATCCGCGTCGAACCTGCTCTCAGCCACGCCAGGGACAAGATCGTCGGTGGCCTCCTGACGCCGAAGGATGAAACCGGCGACTGCTTCAAGTTCACCAACGCCTTGGCGGCAAAGGCAGGCGAATTCGGCGTCCAGTTCATCTACGGACGGACGATCAGGGAGCTTCAGGTCGAGAACGGCCAGATACGCGGCGTCCAGACCGATCGCGGGCCTATAGCTTCCGATGCCGTCGTCGTCGCACTCGGGAGCTATTCGCCGTTCCTCCTCAAGCAGGTGGGCATTGGACTGCCCGTTTATCCCGTGAAGGGCTATTCGCTGACGATCCCGATCATCGACCCGGCGCGCGCACCGGAATCGACCGTCATGGACGAGACCTACAAGATCGCGATCACCCGCCTCGGAGACCGTATTCGCGTCGGCGGCATGGCGGAAATCTCCGGCTACACCAACGACCTCGGGCTCGCGCGCCGCAAGACCCTCGAACATTCGGTTACCGACCTGTTCCCCGGCGGCGATGTGAGCAAGGCCGCCTTCTGGTCCGGCCTGCGCCCGATGACGCCGGATGGAACCCCGGTCATCGGCGCAACGAAAATCCGCGGCCTCTTCCTCAACACCGGTCACGGCACCCTCGGTTGGACCATGAGTTGCGGGTCGGCGCGCGTGATCAGCGACCTGGTCAGCGGCCGCAAGGCCGATATCGATACCGCGGACCTGTCGGTCGCGCGCTACGGTTAGTGCTGCAGGCATCGAGCCGGAAACAACGGGGCGCCATCAGGCCGTTGGTTGCGCCACGCGGCCCCGGCGCGGCGTTACCCGATCTCGACGCCGTCTCAAACGCCCGCTGGAGAGCAAGCGGGCGCAGCCGGAACAACTGTTGCCCTTCGGCAACAGATCGCATGTTATGCGTGCAATTCGAAATTGCAGGCTTGCCTATAGCCCGTTCTTGCGTATCATCGTCGCCATCCGCAAATCAAATTAGAGGAGGCGTTAGATGCAAACTGCAACCGTATTTACATGCGCCTCTGGCGGAATGTTTGTGATGACTTTGGTCCGACCACTGCATCGTCACTCTCTTCGGCGCTAGTAGCCTAGATTCCCTGCCTTTTTGGCGTTTTCCGTTGAAACTGACGTGACCGGCTGATCGAGCGGTCGTGCGCATTCCTGCGTCCGCATCCATCAGCCTTGTCGCACCGCGAGAGGACCTGGCCGTCTGGAAGGCGCCGGGATTATAACGATGACAGATCCACAATTATTGGTTGCCGACACCTTGGGTGCGGCGGTTGACGAACTGTGCCGGAAATTCGGTGCCTGGAGGACTGCGCGCGCGCTGTTGCTCGTGGCCTGGAGACGGCGTCAAACATACGCCGAGATCTCAGAGCTCTCAAATTACCAGCTCCGGGATATCGGCCTTCCGGAGAAGGAGGATATGTTTCAACAACCCAATTTCCTGTTTCGGCATATCCGACCCTTCGGCTAGATCATCGGCAGAAAGGGCGTTGGAGCGGGCTTCAAAGGTCGCTCCGGCGCCTTCCCGACATGGCTGGGGCAGAGTGCCGATTTCGCGCATCAGGTACGAAATCCACGCTCGCCGCGGTCATGGCTCGTCGTGCGGGGGGATGATATTTTACCATTCGGCGGATTCTTAAATTAAATAGTCTATGGTTCTTATAGAAAATGGCCCATTTTCCCGTGCAACGCCAACCCCGCAGACCTGCAGGCCCGTTGCATGAGCAGCAATTCCGAATTTCTTTGGTATATCCCGAACGATGTGAAATCCGGCCATCGCGGCGATTCCGCTGTCGAAAACCATAACAGCCTGGAAACGCTGACCAGTCACGCGAAGGCGCTGGAGGAGCACGGCTGGAAGGGCGCGCTTATCGGCACCGGCTGGGGCCGGCCCGACACCTTCACCGTCGCGGCCGCGATCGCCGCGCGGACCACCACCTTCGAGCCGCTGATCGCCATCCGCCCAGGGTATTGGCGGCCGGCGAACCTTGCTTCCGCCGCGGCAACGCTGGATCACCTAACCGGCGGTCGCGTGCGGATCAACATCGTGTCGGGCAAGGATGACCTTGCCGCATACGGCGACAGCGAAGGCGACCAGGCGCACCGTTATGCCCGCACCAAGGAATTCATGCGGCTGGTTCGCAGGCTGTGGACCGAGGAGAACGTCACTTACGCGGGCGAGCATTTCCGGGTCGCCGCGTCCACCGTCGTGCCCCGCATCGAGGCTCGCGGCGACCGTCGGCATCCCAGGCTCTACTTCGGCGGCGCCTCCGAGGCGGCCGAGCGGGTCTCCGCCACCGAAGCCGATGTCCAGCTCTTCTGGGGGGAACCACTCGACGGCGTCCGGGAGCGGATCGAACGGCTCAAGGCGCTGAGCAGGGAACTGGACCGCGACCTGCCTTCCCTGGAGTTCGGATTGCGGATCACCACGCTGGTCCGCGACACCACGGAACAGGCCTGGGCCGATGCCGAGGCGAAGGTCGCCACGATGGCCAAGAGCAAGGGCGCCGGCTGGAACGACCACCGGCAGTCCATCGCGGTGGGCCAGCGGCGATTGCTCGATCTGCATGAGCGCGGCGATGTCCTCGACGACAACCTTTATACCGCGCCGGGCAAGTTCGGCGGCGGCGGCGCCGGCACCACTTGGTTGGTGGGTTCGGCGGCGGACGTTGCCCGTTCGCTGCGCAAGTACCAGGATCTGGGCATCACCCATTTCGTACTTTCCGACACGCCGTATCTCTCCGAGATCAAGCGGCAGGGCGACCAATTGCTTCCGCTGCTGCGCAACTAAGGCCGGAGCCGTGCTTCGGCCCATGCTCCTCGATGGCCGGCAGATAGCTCTTCTCGCAGTCCGACCTTCTCGATAGGACTGTTCACAGGCAAGGTGCGTCTCAGGCAGCCGGTGGAGCCGAAGCGAAGCTTTCGCGGCGAATGAGCTTGCTGGGGATGACATGGCGCGTCGCTATGCCTTTGTCAGACGCATCGATGCGTTCCATCAGCATATCGACCGCGATTTGCCCCATCTCTTCGACCGGCTGTTCGATCGTGGAAAGCGGAGGAGCGGAATACTCGCACACGGGCGACCCGTCGAACGACACGATGGACAAGTCCGTTGGTATTCTCCATCCCATGCGCTGGATGCGGCTCATGAACGAAATCGCCATATCATCGCTCGTCGCGATGACCGCCGTCGGCTTCGACGACAGCTTTGCAAAATCATCGGCGGCCTCGACGCCTATCTGAAAGCCGAATTGATAGTCGAGGGCGCCTCCGGACCTGACGACGGCTTTCTCCGAAAGCCCTGCTTCGTTCAGCGCCTCGACGACGCCGAGATAACGTTCCTTGTCGTGGTAGTTTCCTGCCGGACCGGCAAGATAGAGGAATCGCCTGTGCCCCAGATCGATAAGCTCCTTCGTCGCCTCCCGCACCGCCTGCCGATCGTTCGTGACGACACTTGGCAGTGCCGCGTGGCTCATGTCGAACAGCAGCGACACGATCGGCAAGGCCGAGTCGGCGAGCGACCTGCTCCCGTCGACCGGCAATTCCGATGAAAGAATGATGGCGCCGCGCACGGTGCCGCTGAACGCCAGATCCAGGATGTGACGCTCCGACATTTCGTCACGATCGAGGTTGGCGATCATAAGATGGTAGCCGTACTGGCTCAGAGATCGGTTGATCCCCTGCAATACCTGAGGGATGACCTGTGAGACGCCGTAATAAAGCGATCCCGGCAGAATGATCATGATGATGCTGGACCTGCCGATGCGAAGGCCTCGGGCCATGGCATTGGGCGTGTAGCCCAGTTGCTTGGCAGCGGCATCTATCTTGGCGCGCGTCTTCTCGTTCACCCGTCCCGGATTGGCCAGCGCGCGGCTGACCGTCGAGATCGCGACCCCCGCCAAGCGCGCGACATCAGCCATCAAGGGTCCTGATTGCTCCTCCACGGGCACATCCTTGTTATTTTTCATTTTTCTCCCCAATGCCTGCAGCACCGGATGCTACGGCAATCGCAGCCAATTAGCAAACGATTGCCAAAAACAACTTGCATAAAAAAACGACTTGGCTACTATCTGGGCACGGCAAACGATTGCCATTTGCAGTGCATTGAAATTATTCAGATAATTTAATGCGGACCTCGCTTCCGCAAGCGATTTCCTGTGCCTGGAGAACGGATAGCGTCATGACCTCAACCGAACGGCTTCGCTTCGGCGTCGATCTCGTCACCTTTTTCCACCCCGGATTCTGGGGCGTGGAGGATTATGACGGCATCATCGCTTTGTCCCGCAACGAGCCCCGCGCCTTCTGGGATAAAATTCTCGACAGCGTGCAAGCCTCCGGCGTCACCGGCGTGGAGCTGACCTTCTCGCCCTTCAACTGGCAGGATGCGACGAAGACCTACGGGTCAGTCGAAGCTTTCGCGGGCGAACTGTCCAAACGCGGCCTGACGCTGGCGAGCGGCTTTTTCGCCGAGCTTGAAGCGGCCGGCGATTTCACGGAAGCTGCGGCGCAGGTCGCCATTATCGAAAAAGCGGAGAAATACGCCGATTTCCTGAAAGCCTGCGGCAGCGACATCATGGTCATCGGGGGCCCGTTGCGCCAGACGCTCGGCGCCCAGCCGGTGCGGTTTTACGATTTCGAGCAGGCGCGCAAGATCGCCGATTTTCTCAACCGTCTCGGCGCGGTTCTTTATGCCAGGGGTGTTCGGCTGGCGCTCCACACCGAGGCGCACTCGATCTTTGCGGCCGCGCGCGATGTCGATCTGATGATGCTGCTGACCGACCCGGCTTACGTGCATATGTGCCCGGATACGGCTCATATCATCGTCGCAGGGTCCGATCCGCTCCAGCTCGTCGACCGCCACCACGAGCGCGTCATCATCGCCCATTGGAAGGATGCGCTCGGGCCGATGCCGGCCGACACCCCGATCGATGAACATATCCATGATCGCCACCGCCCCTATTTCTGCGGTTTCGGCCTTGGCCGCGTCGATTGGCCTGGCTGGATCAGGCTGCTGCGCGATCGCGGCTATCAGGGCTGGGCCATTCTCGAGCTCGACGCCGCTCCAGATCCGGTCGGCGACATCGCAAACGGGCTCACGCTCGTCCGGCAGGCACTCTTGCCGATCTATCGCTGAATTTCATGACCCTAGGAACAACGGCCCCGCCAAGAGGGCCTTTTGAAGAGGTGGAACAATGAAGAATAAAATGAAACTGCTATTGGCGGGCGCCGCACTCCTTGCGGCCCTCGCTCCGGCCCATGCGGAAGACAAGCCGAAGGTCGAGGTGATGACCTCCTGGACCTCCGGCGGCGAAGCTGCGGCTCTCGACGTCATCAAGCAGGAATTCGATAGACGCGGCGGGGTCTGGAAGGATTCCTCCATCGCCGGCTTCGGCGCCGCCGACGCGGCCTTCCAGAACCGCGTGGTAGCGGGCGATCCGCCGGCCGCCAAGCAGAGCGTACTCGGCGTCGCCAACACCGATTTCGTCAATCAGGGTCTTTTGAGCCCCATCGACGACGTGGCAAAAGCCGGCAAATGGGCGGATGTACTGCCGAAATCGATCTACGATCTGATCTCCTATAACGGCCAGGTCTATCTTTCCCCGACCGGCGCCCACGGCGAAAGCTGGGTGTTCTATTCCAAGGAAACCTTCGCCAAGGCCGGCGTGACCGAAGAGCCGAAGAGCTGGGACGAATTCTTCGCGGCGCTCGGCAAGCTCAAGGCCGCCGGCGTGCAGCCGGTCGCCTGGGGCGGCCAGCCCTGGCAGGAATCCAAGGTCTTCAACATGATCCTGCTGACCCAGGTCGGCATCGACGGCTTTCTCAAGATCTACGCCGACAAGGACAAGGGGGAAGCCTCCACCGCCGGCGTGAAGAAGACCCTCGATATTCTCGGCAAGCTCCGCGCCTATGTCGATGAAGGCGCGCCGGGCCGCAACTGGAACGACGCCACCGCCATGGTCATCAGCGGCAAGGCCGGCGTGCAGTTCATGGGCGATTGGGCCAAGGGCGAATTCATCGCCGCCGGCAAGGAGCCGGGCAAGGATTACGGCTGCATGCTCGTCCCGCAATCGCCGGGCATGGTCTATATCGCCGATTCCTTCTCCTTCCCCAAGCTCAGCGACGCGGCTGCCGAGAAGGGTCAGGCATTGCTTGCCGAAGTCGCCATGGACCCGGCCGTCCAAGTCGAGTTCTCGCTCAAGAAAGGCTCCGTGCCGATGCGCACAGACGTCGACAAATCGAAGCTCGACATGTGCGCCCAGAAGGGCCTGGAGCTGATGAGCGAGGGCAAGATCGTGCCCGATCAGGCGCTGCTCCTCTCCCCGCAGCAGGCCGGCGCGCTCAATGACTTTGTCGACGAGTTCTGGACCGACAGCTCGGAAGACTCTGCCGCTGGCACCGAGAAGTTCTTCGCGATCTTCGAATAGAGCTTCGTCCGGGACCGGTGGGCAAACTGCCGATCGGTCCCCTTCATTCCTTTTGAGCGAGTTTGCCGATGCGGGCCAAGCGCAAACGTTCCCTTGCTGCGACATGCGCGCTATTGCCGACGTGGATCGCAGCGATCTTCATCTATATCAGCACGATGATCTGGTCCGTGAGGCTATCGTTCACGGATTCGACGCTGTTTCCTTCGTCGAACTATGTCGGCTTCGCCCAGTACGCCAAGCTGTTCCGGGCTTCGAAATGGCTGGTTTCGCTGGAAAACGTCGTGATTTTCGGCGTGCTTTATGTCGGCGGTTGTCTGGCGCTGGGTTTTCTGCTCGCAGCCTCGCTCGACCGCAAGGTCCGCTTCGAAAGCGTCTTCCGCACCATCTTCCTCTACCCATACGCCATGTCCTTCGTCGTCACAGGCCTCATCTGGCAATGGATGCTGAACCCGACCTTCGGCATTCAGGCGAATGTGCGGGCGCTGGGTTGGGAGAGCTTTGTCTTCGACTGGATCGTCAGCCGCGACATGGCGATCTACACCGTGGTCTTCGCCGGCGTCTGGCAAGGGGCGGGCCTCGTCATGGTCATCGCGCTCTCCGGCATGCGCGGGATCGGCGAGGAGCAATGGAAGGCCGCGCAGATCGACGGCATTCCCGTCTGGCGCATCTACCTGTCGATCATCCTGCCGCAGCTCGGACCGGCGCTTGCGGCATCGGGCATGCTGCTCTCCATGGGCGTCATCAAGACCTATGACCTTGTCGTGGCGCTGACCGGCGGCGGGCCGGGCTCTTCGACCGAAGTGCCGGCGAAATTCATCATGGACAATCTGTTCGAGCGGCAAAACCTCGGCCTTGCGACCGCGGGCGCCACGGTGCTGGTGCTCTCCGTCGTCATGGCCGTCGCCCCGTTTCGCTATGCGCTTTACATACGCGCCAAAAGACAGGGAGCGCATTGATGACAGCCCTTCGTCCAAACGGTCCCAAACCATCTAGGCTGACCGTCGGCCGCATCGGGCTCTATGCGTTCCTGATCTTCTCGGCGCTATTCTTCCTGCTACCGCTCTATACGATGCTGGTCACTTCATTGAAAACGATGGAAGAGATCCGCCAGGGCCGCATCTTCGCACTTCCCGGTACTCTCGATTTCAACGCCTGGAAAACCGCCTGGTCGGGCGCCTGCATGGGTACGCAATGCCTCGGCGTGCGCCTCGGCTTCTGGAACTCGGTGAAAATCACCGTGCCGGCGGTGACGATTTCCGTCTTCATCGGCGCAATCAACGGCTATGCCCTGTCCTTCTGGCGGCCGAAAGGTTCCAGCTTCCTCTTCGGGCTTCTGATGGCCGGCGGGTTGATCCCCTATCAGATATTCCTCTATCCGCTGGTGCGCCTGCTCGCCAATCTCAGCCTCTATAATTCGGTGGCGGGCGTCGTCCTCGTGCATGTGATCTTCGGCCTGCCCCTGGTCACGCTGCTGTTCCGCAATTATTTCGTCGCCATCCCCGAAGAGCTCTGCAAGGCGGCGCGCGTCGACGGCGCCGGCTTCTGGCGCATCTTCTTCGAGATCATGCTGCCCATGTCGGTACCGATGGTCGTCGTCGCCTCGATATTCCAATTCACCGGCATCTGGAACGACTTCCTGATCGGGCTGGTCTTTGCCGGGCGAGACAATCTGCCGATGACGGTTCAGCTCAACAATATCGTCAACACCACCATGGGCGAGCGCGCCTACAATGTGAACATGGCCGCCACCATCCTGACCGCCATCGTTCCGCTCGCCATCTACTTCTTTTCCGGCCGCTGGTTCGTGCGCGGCGTGGCCGCTGGCGCAGTGAAGGGATAATTCCATGCAATCCGCCGTTTCCGTCAAGGATCTGAAGATCGCCTATGGCGATCATACCGTGATCGAGAAAATGTCGATCGATATCGCCCCGCGTGAGTTTCTCGTGCTGCTGGGACCGTCAGGCTGCGGGAAATCCACGCTTCTGAACGCCATAGCGGGGCTGCAGGACATCACCGGCGGCGAGATTTCGATTTCCGGCAGGAACGTCACCTGGGAGGAACCGAAGGATCGCGGCATCGGCATGGTGTTCCAGTCCTATGCGCTTTATCCGCACATGACGGTCAAGAAAAACCTCTCCTTCGGCCTGCGCGTCGCAGGTCTTCCGAAAGACGAAATCGAGGCGCGTATCGCCCGCACCGCATCGCTCCTTCACCTCGAAAACCTGCTCGACCGCCGCCCATCGGCATTGTCCGGCGGTCAGCGCCAGCGCGTGGCGATCGGTCGTGCTCTGGTGCGACAGGTCGACGTCTTCCTTTTCGATGAGCCGCTCTCCAACCTCGACGCCAAGCTGCGCAACGAACTGCGCGTCGAAATCAAGAAGCTGCACCAGAGCCTCGGCAATACCATGATCTATGTGACGCATGATCAGGTGGAGGCGCTGACCCTTGCCGACCGTATCGCCATCATGCGCGACGGCGTGATCCAGCAGCTTGGCAGCCCGTCCGAGATCTATCATCGCCCGGCCAATCTTTTCGTCGCGGGCTTCATCGGCGCGCCGGCGATGAATTTCATCGAAGGCGAGATCGCGTTCAAGGCGGGCATTCCGGTCTTCGAAAGCAACGGGCTCGTCATCGACCTCTCCGGCTATCCTTTTCTTGCATCCGCTCAAGCAGGTCCGGCCACGCTTGGCGTCCGCCCGGAACATATCGCACCCGACGGCATGGCAAAGGGCTGGCCCACCATCCCAGGCGCCGTTTCCGTCGTCGAGCCGATGGGGGCGGATGCCGTCATCTGGTTCGATTGGGCGGGAGAAAGCCTTTCCTACCGGATCATGGGCGATGCGACGCTCGATCCGGGCACCGAGATCGCGCCTGGGCTCGACATCGCCAGGGCCTCTCTCTTCGGCGCGGACGGCGCGCGCCTGTAACACCGCTTTCAGAATATACGGAAATTACTCATGTCTCAGACTATCTATGATGCGCTGGTGATCGGCTCCGGCGCGGCGGGCTCCTTCGCCGCCAGGGAATTGACGGCGCAAGGGCTTTCGGTACTGCTGCTCGAAGCGGGGCCTGCCGTTTCGCAGAAGGACTTCGATCCATCCCGAAAGAAGGAGCCGGCGAGCAGCATCAATATCTGGGAGCGCGCGCGCGCCACGATCAAGGGCCAGCCCATTCAGGCGCGCGCCGCCTTCTTTACCGAGCGCTTCAGCCATTTCTTCGTCAACGACCGCAAGAATCCCTACACGACCCCGAAGGATGCGCCGTTTCTCTGGATTCGCGGACGTCAGAGCGGCGGGCGCCTGCACAGTTTCGGCCGTGTGCTGCTGCGCTGGACCGACGATGATTTCAAGATCCAATCGCGAACCGGCAAGGGCGTCGACTGGCCCGTTTCCTACGACGAGCTGGCACCTTACTACGCCGAGGTTGAATCCTATCTCGGGCTCTATGGCAACAAGGACGGAGTCGAGACCCTGCCGGACGGCGTCTATGCCCATCCCGCGAAATTGACGCCCGCCGAAGAGACCTTCAAGATCGAGGTGGAAGGCCGCTGGCCGGAGCGGAGCGTCGTCTCCTGGCGCTATATCGCCCCGGACGCCGAGCGCACGCCGAAACCCCTGCGCGAAGCGCTGGCGACCGGTCGCCTCACCGTCCGTCACGACGCCATCGTTCGCCGCATCACGACGGATGATGAGAGCGGCAAGGCGACCGGCGCAGAATTCATCGATCGTGTGACGGGCAGGATAGAAAACGCGCGCGCCGCGCTGGTGGTGCTTTCGGCCTCCCCGATCGAAAGCGTGCGGCTGCTTCTCAATTCGGCGACCGCAAGGCATCCCGACGGGCTGGGCAACAGCTCAGGCACGCTCGGGCGCTATTTCATGGATCAGCTGCCTTGCCTCGCCTTCGGGTCCTTCCCGAAAATGAAAGGCTGGGCGGCCGACAATTCCGCGCCGGCCGATCCATTCTACAATCCCTCCGGCGGCATCTTCATCCCGCGTTTTGGGGCGAACGACGCTTCTCGCGGGGACTTCGACTATCAGGGCAGCGTCGGCCGCGCGCCGACGCCGGATGACCAGCCTTCCCGGCTCGCCTTCTTCGGCTTCGGCCGAATGCTTCCTCACGCGGACAATCGCATCACCCTCGACAGCAGACGCAAGGATGCCTGGAACATTCCGGTCCCGCATATCCGTTGCGTCATGGGCGAAGAAGAGCACACCCTGCTTCGTCATCAGGAAGAGACGCTGATCGAGACGGTGCGCGGCGTCGGCGGCGAGCTGGAGTTCATCGGCTCGCCCACCGGACTTAAGGAGATGGGTCGCGGCGCATTCCCCGACGCCGATATCTTCAGCCGTTTCATGTTCCGCAAGTGGTTCCGCAAGACCATGTGCATGGGCGCTGCGATCCATGAGACGGGCGGCGCGCGGATGGGGGCATCCGAGAAGGACTCCATCCTCAATGCCTATAACCAGAGCTGGGACGTCCCCAATCTGATCGTAACGGATGCGTCCGCCTTCCCCGGCAGCGGCGTTGCCGGCACGACGCTGACGGTCATGGCGCTGACGATCCGTGCCTGCCGGAACCTTGTGGACAAATACCGCGCCGGACAACTTTGACTGGTCAAACCATCCCGGCGGATGATGACGAGGTGCGGAACCGGCATAGACATGCAAATCCTTTCCCGCTTGGACCTGCCTCGAAGTATAGGCCAAGCGGGAAAAGGTTACTTCAATCGCTGATGAATGGTGCCGCGCGCACTGCATATTTTGCCAGGGCGATTGAATAATTTGCAGTACAGGCAAAATACTGCTTGAAAGGCACAAACCGGCGTCTTCCACCGCGGTGCCCGATATCGCAGGCTGTAAGCAACACTGTCATGAAAACTGCACGTTCCAATGCTTATCGAAAGCCAGCAAGGAGAATGAATGTCCGATGACCAAACCCTGGACCGAAAGCCGAGGTGCAATCCTCGCAGCTCCCTCTGACATCGAAAAGGCTGAAGCCATCGCTTCCCTGCTGACCCGGCGGGTCGGTCTTCTGCCGCAAGCGGTTGGCGATCCGATCCGGCCCTTCGCGATCGGTATCTGGAACGACATTCGCGCCCTGTTGAAACCGGACACTCCCGTCACCTCGCTTCGGCGCGCGATCTCCGCCTACACACATTCCAAGCGCTACTTTCTCGCCTGCGCCCAGCCGGATGCTTTTCGGCATGATATCGGCGGCAATGCGATCGCCTCGGTCACCGAGGAAAACCGGGTAGCGGCCCAACTCGCCTTCTCCAGGTTGAAAAAGAGCCCGTCGGACGTCCCCACGCCTCACGCGGCACCCGCGCCCGCAACGCCCGAACCGTCGCGAGCCAGCCAGATCCGCGCGGGCCTGCTCAAGCGCAGCCAACTGAAGGTACCGGCCTCCACTCCGCCTTCCGCCCAGTAGAACCATTCGCACACACCGGGACATCGGCGTCGGGCCAAGCGCGAACTCCCCTTTTCGGTTCGCCGGATCAGACCGCTAAGTAGCCGCCGGGCAAGTTGACGCGGCGTTATGGGGTCCTCATGACCGCTCAGGCGAACTTCAATTATAAATTGATATTTATGCAATAAAAACAAGATAAAGCGCTATCTCTAGCTGATCAAGCGGGAGATAACGCACACAAAAATTGTCTTTCATCTTTTTTTCAACTCTTCGCTATTAAACTAAAGACCTTCGTTTCTGAACATACAGGGTTCCATGAAGATCTTTTCGCGCTTCGGTATTACAAAGACAATCACCCTCACGACGGTCTTGATCCTGGTCGCGGCGCTCGCCGCGGTGTCCTGGGTCATTTCCAATGGCATTGCCAACCGCATTCAACAGCAGGCAATCGCCAGCCAGAATGCCAGCCTGCGCACCGCCGCCACCATCGTCGAGCGCGATCTGCCCGGCACCAAGGTAAGCTGGGGCAAGGATGGCAATGTCGAACGCATCGTCACCGACGCCATACCGAAGGAATTCACCGATCACGGCATGATCGACACGATCGGCCGCATGACCGGGCAGACGGCGACGATCTTTGCCTGGGACCCGGACAACAAGGACTTCTGGCGCCGCACGACCAATATCGTCAAGGCGGATGGCGGCCGCGCCGTCGGCACCGCTCTCGGCCAGAAGGGCGCCGTCTATCCCTTTGTCACCAAGGGCGAGGTCTATCGTGGCGAGGCCGTGATTCTTAATGTGCCCTACTATACCATCTATCAGCCGATCTTCTCGCCGAAGGGCGATGTCATCGGCATTCTCTATGCGGGCGTCCGGTCAGCGGAAATCAACGGCATTGCCAGCGAAATGGTCTATGCCATCGGCACCACGGCGCTGATCGTGCTGCTCATCGCGGCGGCCCTGATCGCCCTTTTCGTCCGCCAGATCGTCGGCGCCCTACCTCGCCTGACCGCCGTCGCCGACAGCCTTGCGACCGGCCATCTTGAAACAGTCGTTCCGCATCAGGATCTGAAGAACGAGATCGGTGCGCTCGCCCGCTCCATCAATGTCTTCCGCGAAAGCGCCATGCAGAAGATCGAGATCGAACGCACGGCGGCCGAAGCCGTCACCGAGCGCGAACGGGAACGCCAGGCGCAGGAAGCCGTCAAGGCCGAAGACACCCGCGCCGTTCAGCAGGCCGTCGACGTCCTCGCCGGCTGTCTGCATCAACTGAGCAATGGCGACCTGACGGTCCGCATCCAGCAGCCTTTCACCGGCAATCTCGATATTCTTCGTACGGACTTCAACAACTCGATCGAAAAGCTCTCCTCGACGCTGGCCGAACTGCGCAATGAAACCGCCGGCATCGAGGCAAGTTCTGTCGAAATGCGCGCCGCAACCGACGATTTGTCGAAGCGTACCGAACAGCAGGCTTCCTCGCTGGAAGAAACCTCGGCGGCGCTCGAGGAAATCACCACGACCGTACGCGGCTCCTCCTTAAAGGCCGACGAAGCTGCCGAGATGGCGCGACACGCCCAGATCAGCACCGAAAGCTCGAGCAAGATCGTTTCCGATGCCGTCGAGGCCATGGGGCGCATCGAGCAAGCCTCGAACGAAATCAGCAAGATCATCAACGTCATCGACGAAATAGCCTTCCAGACCAACCTGCTGGCGCTGAATGCCGGTGTCGAGGCGGCGCGCGCCGGTGAGGCCGGCAAGGGTTTCGCGGTCGTGGCGCAGGAAGTCCGCGAACTGGCCCAGCGCTCCGCAAGCGCCGCCAAGGACATCAAGGCGCTGATCAGCAAGTCGGGCCAGGCAGTTGCCGGCGGCGTGTCGCTGGTCCGCGAGACGGGCAAGGCGCTCGGAGAGATTTCCCAGCAGGTCAATCACATCAACGGCCATATCGCAGCGATTGCGACAGGAGCCCGAGAACAATCGTCCGGCCTTGGCGAGATCAACAGCGCGGTCAACCAAATGGACCAGTTCACCCAGAAGAATGCGGCAATGGTCGAAGAGACGACCGCCGTCACGCATCGCCTCGCCGACAGTGCCCGGGCCCTGGCCGGCATGATCGGCCAGTTCCGCATGGCGGATCATGGAGATCAGATCTCCGCAGCTCGCCTGACCGCCCCTGCGCAGAGCTATACCCCGGCCCGCCGCCCGGCCGCCCCGGCTGCGCGTGTTACGGCACCGCGCTCGGCCGAAATCTCGGCACGTCCGGTTGCTTCGCCAGCCCGCAAGATGGTCAGCAACCTCGCCCAGGCCTTCAGCGGTGGATCGAGCGCCCCGAAAGCAAACTCCAGCGCCGACAGCTGGGAAGAGTTCTGATCTTCGACCGATAAGATTGCGCGGTGGTATCAGACGATAACGGTGCACGCCTTGAAGCGTGCACCGACTTCGAACAACGTGTCGCTCAGAAGTCCCAATCCTCATCCTCGGTCGAGACGGCCTTCCCGATCACATACGAAGAACCGGAGCCGGAAAAGAAGTCGTGGTTCTCGTCGGCATTCGGCGACAGCGCCGACAGGATCGCGGGATTGACCCTGCAGGCCTCGGGCGGAAACAACGCCTCGTAGCCGAGATTCATCAGCGCCTTGTTGGCGTTGTAATGCAGGAACTTCTTGACGTCCTCGGTCAAGCCGACGCCGTCACAGAGCGCCTCGGTGTATTTTGCCTCGTTCTCGTAGAGTTCGAGCAGCAGATCGAAAGCGAAATCCTTGATCTCCTGACGGCCTTCCTCGCTCAGACGCTCCAGCCCGCGCTGGAACTTGTAGCCGATATAGTAGCCGTGCACGGCCTCGTCGCGGATGATGAGGCGGATCATGTCCGCGGTATTGGTGAGCTTGGCACGGCTCGACCAGTACATCGGCAGATAGAAACCGGAATAGAACAGGAAACTTTCCAGAAATACGCTCGCGACCTTCTTCCGCAACGGATCGCCCGAGTTGTATTGCTCCATGATCAGCGATGATTTCCGCTGCAGGAATTCGTTTTCCTCCGACCAGCGATAGGCATCGTCGACATCCGGCGTCGAGCACAGCGTCGAGAAAATGGAGGAATAGGAGCGGGCATGCACCGCCTCCATGAAAGAAATATTGGACAGTACCGCTTCTTCATGCGGGGTCACGGCATCCTCCATCAGCCTGACCGAGCCGACGCCGTTCTGGATCGTGTCGAGCAATGTCAGGCCGGTGAAGACACGGATGGTGAGTTGCTGCTCTTCCGGCTTCAGCGCCGCCCAGGACGGAATGTCGTTCGAGAGCGGCACCTTTTCCGGCAGCCAGAAATTGCCCGTCAGCCGGTTCCAGACTTCGAGATCCTTGTCGTCATCGATCCGGTTCCAATTGATGGCGCGTACCGGCGCGGAACGCTTGGGGGTCTTGGTTTTCAATTGAATGTTCATTTTGGTTCCCCAAGGGATCAGAGTGCGCAGGATACGCAGCCCTGCACTTCCGTGCCGGACAGCGCCATCTGGCGAAGGCGGATGTAGTAGATGGTCTTGATGCCCTTCTTCCAGGCGTAGATCTGAGCCTTGTTGATGTCGCGGGTCGTTGCCGTATCGCGGAAGAACAGGGTCAGCGACAGGCCCTGATCGACGTGCTGCGTGGCGGCCGCATAGGTGTCGATGATCTTCTCAGGCCCGATCTCGTAGGCATCCTGGTAGTAGTCGAGATTGTCGTTGGTCATGAAGGCGGCGGGATAATAGACCCGGCCGATCATGCCCTCCTTGCGAATTTCGATCTTCGAGACGATCGGATGGATAGAGGACGTCGAGTGATTGATGTAGGAGATCGATCCCGTCGGCGGCACCGCCTGCAGGTTCTGATTATAGAGGCCGGACGTCATGACCGCCCGCTTCAGCGCCTGCCAGTCGTCCTGCGTCGGGATATGAATGCCCGCGGTCACGAACAGTTCGCGCACGCGCTCCGTGGCGGGCGCCCATTCCTTTTTCGTGTATTTGTCGAAATATTCGCCGGAAGCATATTTCGAATTCTCGAAACCCTTGAAGCTCTTGCCGCGCTCGACGGCGATCCGGTTCGATGCGCGGATCGCGTGATAGGCGACCGTATAGAAATACATATTGGTGAAATCGACACCTTCTTCCGAGCCGTAATAGATGCGTTCGCGGGCGAGATAGCCGTGCAGGTTCATCTGGCCGAGGCCGATGGCGTGGCTGTCGTCATTGCCCTTTTCCACCGACGGAACCGACGAGATATGGCTCATGTCGGAGACGGCTGTCAGTGCCCGGATGGCGGTCTCGATCGTCTTGCCGAAGTCGGTGGAATCCATCGCCGCTGCGATGTTCAGCGAGCCGAGATTGCAGGAGATGTCCTTGCCGAGATGCTTGTAGGAAAGATCATCATTATATTCGCTGGCTTCGCTCACCTGCAGGATTTCCGAGCAGAGATTGCTCATGGTGATGCGGCCCGCGATTGGATTGGCCCGGTTCACCGTGTCTTCGAACATGATGTAGGGATAGCCGCTCTCGAACTGGATTTCGGCCAACACCTGAAAGAAATCCCGCGCCTTGATCTTTTTCTTGCGGATGCGGCTATCGGCGACCATGTCCCTATATTTTTCCGTGACCGAAATATCGGTGAAGGGGACGCCGTAGACACGCTCGACGTCATAGGGTGAGAACAGGTACATGTCCTCGTTGTTCTTCGCCAATTCGAAGGTGATGTCGGGCACGACGACGCCGAGCGACAGCGTCTTGATGCGGATCTTCTCGTCGGCATTTTCGCGCTTGGTATCGAGAAAGCGCATGATGTCGGGGTGATGGGCATTGAGATAGACCGCCCCTGCCCCCTGCCGCGCGCCAAGCTGGTTGGCGTAGGAGAAGGAATCCTCCAGCAGCTTCATCACCGGGATGATGCCGGAGGACTGGTTTTCGATCTGTTTGATCGGCGCGCCCGCCTCGCGGATGTTGGTGAGCGAGAGCGCAACACCGCCGCCGCGCTTGGAGAGCTGCAATGCGGAATTGATGCCGCGCGCGATCGACTCCATGTTGTCTTCGATCCTCAGCAGGAAGCAGGAAACAAGTTCGCCGCGCTGCTTCTTGCCGGCATTGAGGAAGGTCGGCGTCGCCGGCTGATAGCGGCCCGAGATGATCTCCTCGACCATATCACGGGCAAGCGCTTCGTCGCCGCGCGCAAGCGCGAGCGCCACCATGCAGATGCGATCCTCGTAGCGCTCCAGATAGCGCTTACCGTCGAAGGTCTTCAGCGTGTAGCTGGTGTAATATTTGAAGGCCCCGAGAAAGGTCGGAAAGCGGAACTTCCTGGCGTAGGCGTGATCGAAGAGATCGCGCACGAAGTTGAAGGAATATTGGTCCAGAACCTCCTGCTCGTAATAACCCTCGGTCACGAGATAATCGAGCTTCTCCCGGAGATTATGGAAGAAGACGGTGTTCTGGTTGACGTGCTGCAGGAAGTATTGCTTCGCCGCCAGCCGGTCCTTGTCGAGCTGAATTTTGCCGTCCTCGTCATAGAGGTTCAGCATGGCGTTCAGCGCGTGGTAGTCCAGCGCCTGCTCCGCAGCCTTTAGCGGTCGTTCGAGTGTGAGCGTATCCAAAATCTCTCCATCCCCTGCCTGACATTGACGACGTCCTCTTCCGTGCCCAGCAGTTCGAACCTGTAAAGGTAAGGCACCAGGCACTTGGCAGAGATGACGTCGCCGGCGATCCCGAAGGTCGCACCGAAATTGCTGTTGCCCGCGGCAATCACGCCACGGAGGTTAGAACGGTTGTCCGCATCGTTGAGGAAACGGATGACCTGTTTGGGAACGGCCCCTTTGCCGCCGTCGCCGCAATAGGTGGGAACGACGAGGACATACGGTTCCTGAGCCCTGAGCGTCTCGTCGGTTCCAATGGGAATGCGCGATGCGGGAAGGCCGAGCTTGGCGACAAAGCGACGGGTGTTTTCCGACCGGCTGGAGAAATAGACGATCCTACCCATCGCCGTCTCCCCTCTCAGGCCAAGGTGCCGATCATGTCGGGCCGAAAGCCGGCCCAATGGGCATCGCCGGCGACGACGACGGGAACCTGGCGATAGCCAAGGCTTTCCACGGTCGCCAGGGCGGCGTCATCGGTGGAGATATCGACCACGCGATAGTCGAGCCCCTGGCGATCGAGGGCGCGGGTAGTCGCCGTGCACTGGACGCAGGCGGGTTTGCTGTAGACGATGATGGTCATGATATCCTCGTTGAGTCTTGAGTTCTGGCCACAGAAAAGGCTTCGAAGACTTCGCCGCCGAAGTTCGAACAATGGATTGGGATGTAAAATGAGAGAGCGTCAGGCCCGCTTGGGCGAACGCCTTCGCTTCAACGCAGGATCGTTTACGGAAATTGCGCGCATGCCTTCACCCCGAAGTGTTTCGACGGAATTTCGGCAGGGAACGTGAACGGCGGACTTATTCCATTTGCCGTCACGCGACCTTCCGGACACCCCGCCCGTGGACGTTTCGTTTGAGGCAGGTCTCCTGGCTCACGGGTCGTTGCATCCACCCTCACCTTCCCGAAGCGTCGTGCTTCAGTGGTTTTCATTGGATAGATGCTCACCGCTTACAGTTGCGGGGGCAGCTCCGGCATTGCCAAGCCTTTCTGGCCCGGCGCACCGTATTCCCGTCTTAGCTTCCGATCCAAAGCAGAATCGGAAGAACCTCGAACACAAGATATGGTATACGAGGTTAAATTTACGTCAATGGGTATGTAACGACCAATTCGCCTCTCGGACGAGATTTATGATTGATGGGGGTAACCCGGTTACTTCGAGGGTTCCGAAGGCAATATTTGTGGAGAATTCATCACAGGGACGGCGACCACGATTTGCCATCGGCAGTCCCCTCGGCAAATTGGTATTGTCCGCATGAAGGCTCTGTCACTCCTTCACCGCGCCGGTCATCGACGAAACGTAGTAATCGACGAAGAAGGAGTAGAGAATGACCACCGGCAATGAACCGAACAGGGCGCCGGCCATCAGTGAACCCCACTCGAAGACATCGCCGCGCACCAGTTCCGTCAGAACGCCGACCGGAATGGTCTTGTTTTCCGAGGATTGAATGAAGGTGAGCGCATATATGAACTCGTTCCAGGAGAGCGTGAAGGCGAAGATGCCCGCCGATATCAGCCCCGGCACGGCCAGCGGGAGGATGATCTTCATCAGGATCTGCCACCGGTTGGCGCCATCGACCAGCGCGCTTTCTTCCAGCTCGAAGGGTATCGACCTGAAATAGCCCATCAGCAACCATGTGCAGAACGGGATGAGGAAGGTCGGATAGGTGAAGATGAGAGCCAGCCTGGAATCGTAGATTCCCAGCTTGAAGACGATGAAGGCCAGGGGAATGAAAAGGATCGAAGGCGGAACGAGATAGGCCAGGAAGATCAGCAGCCCGATCGAACGCGAGCCGGTAAAGCGTATGCGCTCGATGGCATAGGCCCCGAAGACGGAGGCCAGCAGCGACAGCACCGTCGATCCGACCGCCACCAATATCGTGTTCCAGAGCCAGCCTGGATAGGAGGTCTCGAAGAACAGGTATTTGATGTGATCGAGCGTCGGCTCCACGACCCAGAAGGGACTGTAGTTGTCGTAATCGGTCAACTGCGCGTTCGGCTTGATCGCCGTTATGGCCATCCAATAGAAGGGAAACAGCAGCACGAAGACGAAGATCGCCATCGGCAGATAGAGCATGACGATGCGTCGAGGCAGACGGTTGAGATAACCCATGCCTTCGACATTGTCGGTAAGAACCGGATTGGCGGTGTTGGCTTCGGCGTTCATGGCGTTCTCCCGATCTCAATCCTGTCCGCCCTGCTGCCATTTGCGGCGCTGCAGACCGAAGAAGCTGAACATGATGGCGGCAAGCAGGAATGGGATCATTGCCACCGCGATCGCCGCACCCTCGCCGAGCTGACCGCCGGGGATGCCGCGCTGGAAGGAAAGCGTCGCCATCAGATGCGTCGCGTTGACCGGTCCGCCCTTGGTCAGCACATAGATGAGCTGGAAGTCCGTAAAGGTGAACAGCACGGAGAACGTCATCACCACGGCGATGATCGGCGTCAACATCGGCAGCGTCACGTAGCGAAAGCGCTGCCAACCCGTGGCGCCATCCAGGGATGCCGCTTCCTGAAGCGAGGCAGGAATGGTCTGCAGGCCGGCAAGCAGCGAAATCGCCACGAAGGGAATGCCGCGCCAGACATTGGCGACGATGACCGAGATACGTGCATTGATCGGATTCCCAAGGAAATTGATCGGGCCATCGATCAGGCCCATCTTCATCAGGGACCATGAAAGAATGGAAAACTGGGCATCGTAGATCCACCAGAATGCCAATCCCGACAGCACCGTCGGAACGACCCAGGGCAGAAGCACGATCGCCCGGAAGAACGACTTGAACGGCAGATGCTGGTTAAGAAGCAGCGCCAGCCAAAGTCCGAGTACGAATTTCAGGATGGAGGCCACGAAGGTGTAGAGCAGCGTGTTGAAGACCGACAGCCAGAAGACGGAGTCCTGAGCCAGGAATTCATAGTTCTCCAATCCGACGAAATTGCCTGTGCGCCCGATCCGCGTGTCGGTGAAACCGAGCCAGACCCCAAGTCCGAGCGGATAGGTGAGAAAACAGACGAGAAAGATGGCCGCCGGCAACATGAAGAGGAAACCGAGCATATTGTTGTTCCGCATGAGCGATCTGATCGGACTGCGCGTCGTATCCCCGGATGTCACGGTCGACATGGTAGTATCTCCTGATGGACGGTTGCAGCATGCCGTCGCCGGCATGCTGCAGATCTTCGCGCGGGATCAAACCTTGTAGTAACGGTTCGCCCGGCGCTCGGCTTCCTTCATCGCATCCTCCGGCGTCAGCTGGCCGGTCACGGCGGCGGCGAACATGTCGACGAGCACGTAATCGGCCATCACGCCTGCCGAAGCATAGCCCAGGGGGCCGGCATAGCCGTTCGGACGCAGCGTTTCCGAAGCGCGGGCATAGGGTGCATGGACCGGGTCGGCGGCCCAGACAGGGTTGTCGGCAAAGGCCTTCAGGGGTTGGCAGCAATAGGCGCTCGACCCTTGGATCCAGGCGTTCATCTGGTCGCCTTCCATCATGAACTTGATATAGGCCTTGGCGGCTTCCGGATATTTGGTATGGCTGAAAAGCAGCAGCGAGCTCGTCTGGTGCAGCTCGACGCTCTTGCCGATGGGGCCGATCGGGAAGTTTGTGCTGCGGATATCGGCCGCGATCTCGGCAAGTTTCGGATCGTTCTTGGCCGCATAATAAACCGACACACCGTTGGCGATCAGCGATACCTGTCCGGCAAGAAAGGCGCGGTTGTTGTTGATGTCCTGCCAGCTTTCTGTGCCCGGAATGAAGGTGGCATAAAGCTCCTTCGCATAATGGATGGCCTCCAGCGTTTCAGGGCTGTTGATCGTCACCTTGCCGCTTTCGTCCACCATCTTGCCGCCATGGCTCCACAGCAGCCAATGGGCGTAGTTGTTGCCGTCGCCGACGGCCTTGCCGTGCGGGAAGCCGGCGGGCGTGCCCTTGGCCTTCATTGCCTTGCAAAGCTCGAGAAAGCCCGCGGTGTCCTTGGGGAATTCGCTGAAGCCCGCGGCCTTCACATGGCTGTCGCGATAGACGACGGCGTTGCCGATCGCGGTCAGCGGCATGGCGATGAACTTGTCGCCACGGGTTGCATAGCCACGCAGGCCGTCATACCAGCCGCCATATTTATTGCCGAGATAGGTCGCAAGTTCCGTCAGGTCGACCAGCTTGTCGGGATATTGGTGAGCATCGTCGAACCAGCACATCACCATGTCGGGGCCGGAACCGACATTGGCGGCGACGGCCGCCTTCGGCCGGATATCTTCCCAGCTCTCCTTGTCGACGCGAACCTCGACGCCCGTTGCCTCCGTGAACTTCTTGGTATTGGCAAGCCAGGCATCCTCGTCCCCCTTGACGAAGGGCGTCCAGCGAAGAAGCCTGAGACTGGCGCCCTTTTCGGGCGTGTAGTTGGGTTCGGCCTGGGCGAAAGCCGGGCGTATGCCGAGCGGCGAAAGGCCGGCGATACCGGCTGCCGCCGCCGATGCGGCAAGAAAGTCACGTCTCTTGAATGTCATGATATTCTCCTCCTTTGAAAACGGGAGCCAATCCCCCGGCGCCCACCTTCCCGCTTGGTGAACGACGACCTCGCATCCGAACCTGCCGGATGCCTCCGCATCGACGGGTGAGCGGGAAGACTCCTCTTCCTCCCGCTCACCGTCGAGGCGGCATCAGATACTCAATCTTTGCCCGCTTTCGGCGTCGAAGAGATGGACATGCGGCACATCGATGGAAATGCGCAGCGTATCGCCGGGTCGGGCATCGATCCGCTCCCGGAAGATGCAATTGACGTCGCTGCCGCCAAACCGGACAATCATCTGCGTCTCATAGCCGGTCGGTTCGATCACGCTGATTTCCGCCGGCAGACCGTTGGGGTCGAGCGCGATGTATTCCGGACGCAGCCCATAGACGAGATCGCGACCCTTTGCGCCGGCGGGTGGATTCGCGACAGGCAGGACGGTTCCGTCCGACGCGATGAACTGGCTGCCGTTCTCCGGATTAAGGCGGCCCTTGATCATGTTCATCGCCGGCGAGCCGATGAAGCCCGCAACGAAAAGATTGGCTGGCGTGTCGTAGAGATCGAGCGGCTTTCCCACTTGCTCCACGATGCCGTCATGCATGACGACGATCTTGTCGGCCATCGTCATGGCCTCGATCTGATCATGCGTGACGTAAACGGTCGTGGTGCCGAGGCGTTGATGAAGCTCCTTGATCTCCGCGCGCATGGCGACCCGGAGCTTGGCATCAAGGTTGGAAAGTGGTTCGTCGAAGAGGAAGACCTGCGGATCGCGCACGATCGCCCGGCCCATGGCGACGCGCTGCCGCTGGCCGCCGGAAAGCTGGCGCGGATAGCGGTCGAGAAGCTTTGTGAGGCCGAGGATTTCCGCGGCCTTGTTGACCCGCTGATCCATGTCCGCTTTCGGCGAGCGTTTGAGCATCAG
>DASWOH010000189.1:0-30930 GCA_036398815.1 Rhizobium sp.
TCACCATCAGGCCCAGGACCAGGGACCGCCTGAAACTGCCGCCGAAATCGCCGACGGCCTGCCGCTCGAACAAATTCGCGAACCAGTGCAGCGAAACGCCATTGAGCGGAAACGTCAGCCCGCCATGCTCGCCCTGGAATGAAAGGATGAGGATCGCCGAAAGCGGGCCGTAGAGAAACAGCACGAAGACAATGAAAAAGATTGCCAGAACGTAGAATTCCAGGCCGCGCTTCTCGTGGTTCATCTCAAAGCTCCTTGCGGATATCGACGACCCGCAGGATGGCGGAGACCATCAGCAGGACGAGGACCAGCAACACGACGGCATTGGCCGCCGCCGCCGGATATTGCAGCAGCGACATCTGGTTTTTCATCATCAGCGCGATGGAGGCGCTCTGTCCGCCGGACATGACCTGCACGGTGGAGAAATCCGCCATGACCAGGGTGACGACGAAGATCGTGCCGATCGCCATGCCGGGCTTGGCGAGCGGGATCACCACGTTCCATAGAACCTGCCAGCCGCTGGCACCAGCGTCGCGGGCTGCTTCGAACAGAGAGCGGTCGATGCGCATCAGCGTGTTGAAGATCGGCGTTACCATGAACAGCGTATAGAGATGCACCATCGCGAGCACGACGGCGAAATCGGAATAGAGAAGCCATTCGATCGGCTTTGGAATGAGACCCATCTCGATCAGCGTCGAATTGACGAGACCGTTGCGTCCGAGCACCGGGATCCAGGAGATCATGCGGATGATATTGGACGTCATGAACGGCACGGTGCAGACGAGGAAGAGGATCATCTGCGTCGACGTACGGCGGATATGGAAGGCGAGGAAATAGGCGACCCAGAAACCGATGAACAACGTCAGCGCCCAGACAATGGCCGTGAATTTCAATGTGTTGAGATAGGTTTTCCAAGTAACCCATGAACCCAGCGTATCGGTGTAGTTCGTAGTCAGGAAGGCGGGATAGAGACTGGCGAAATCATAGTCCCAGAAACTGACGACACCGATCATCGCGATCGGCAGCAGGAAGAAGAAGCCGAGGATCAGAAAGAGCGGCGCCGCCTGAAGATAGGAAACGAGCCACAGGGGCACGCGAAACCCGCGCCCCGGTTTTCCTGTTGCCTGGTCCGTTTCTGATGAAGCGATCGTCGCCATGGTCCGGTTTCTCCGTTAGCGGCTTTCTCCCCCCGCTTGCGCGGGGAGAGGATTTGATGGGTGGAGGCGATACCGATTAGGCAGCGATGAACTCGTTCCAGCGGCGGACCATGTAGCGGTCTTCGTCCATCACCGAGTTCCAGCAAGCAACCGCGCCCATGCGGGCCTCGAAGGAACCGCCGTCGCGAACGGCGCCGGCCTTCTCCATGACCTTGCCTTCCGGAGACAGGATATCGCCCTGCGCCGGCTTGCCTTCGATCCAGTAGCCCCATTCGTCGGCCGACATGAAGCCCTTGGCGGTTTCCATGCAGGCGGAATAGTAGCCCTGGCGGTTGAGATAGCCGCCGACCCAGCCGGACGTGTACCAGTTGATGTATTCATAGGCGGCGTCGAGCTGCGCGCCCTTGAGATGCGAGGCGAGGCCGAGACCGCCGCCCCAGGCGCGATAACCTTCCTTGAGCGGCTGGAAGGTGCAGGGGATACCCTTGGAGCGGACGGCGGCGACGGCCGGCGACCACATCGACTGGATGACGACCTCGCCCGACGCCATCAGGTTGACGCTTTCGTCGAAGGACTTCCAGAAGGCGCGGAACTGGCCCTCGCCCTTGGTCTTGATCAGGAAGTCGATCGTCTGATCGATTTCCGCCTTCGTCATGTTGCCCTTGTCGGCATATTTGATCTTGCCGGCGGCTTCCATGATCATCGCGGCATCCATGATGCCGATCGACGGGATGTTGAGGATCGCGGTCTTGCCCTTGAAGGCCGGATCGAGAATGTCGGCCCAGCTGGTGATCGGACGACCGGTGAGGTCGGGACGAATGCCGAGCGTGTCGGCATTGTAGATGGTCGGAACCATCGTCATCCACTGCGTCGGCTCCTTGGCGAATTTCTTCGAGTCCTGTGCTTCCACGAAGCCGACCGTGTGCGGCGCAGTGCCCTGGGCGATGACGCTGTCCGGCTTCAGCTTGCCGTTGATGAACAGCGGCACGATCTTGTCGTAGTATTTGAGCTTCTTGACGTCCATCGGCTGCAGGACGCCGGCCGGGAACACCTTCTTGGCGATCCAGTATTCGATGTCGGCGATGTCGTAGCTGTTCGGCTGGGTGACGGCGCGCTGGGCGGCGGCGTCGGAATCGGTCGCCGTCATCTCCAGCGTGATGCCGAGATCGGCCTTGCACTTCTCGGCGATCGCATTGATGTTGGAAACGCCTGTGCCGAACTGGCGAAGCGTGATGTTCGATTGCGCCCAGATGGTCGGAAAGCCGGTAACGAGACCGGAGCCGGCGATGGCGCCGGCAGCGGCAGCGCCGGTCTTCAGCAGCGAGCGGCGGGAGATGCCCTTTGCCGCCTTGGTTGTCTTCGTCTCAGTCGTCATGTCAGTTCCCCTTTTGTGATGCTCAGGATTCATGCGGAAACACGACCGAGGAGGACCGCGTCCTCCAAGGTCCAACTCAAAGACACCGCATCGCCGACCGATACGGGTGTGGAAAAATAATCACCGTCGCTCGCGATGACCGTGAAATCGTCGCTGCCCGCGCCGATGACGGTGATCTTCACCGAGGCGCCGCGATATTCGATATTGGAGACGATGCCGTTGAAGCCGACGCCCTTGTCGGAGGTCGCCGCAAGGCGCACGCGGTCGGTGCGGATGCCGATATCGACGGTCTCGCCCACGTCCCGGCCCGCGCCGCGCACGGAAAAGCTCTGGCCCTCCGGCACGGTCAATATTAGCACGCCGTCCTCGCTGGACGTCACCCGGCCGGAGAGCACGTTATGGTCTCCCATGAATCGGGCGACGAAGGCGGTCGCCGGACGCTCGAAGACGTCGCGCGGTGCTGCCGCCTGCTCGATCTTGCCGTCATTCATGATGACCATGATGTCGGCGAGCGCCATGGCCTCTTCCTGGCTGTGCGTGACATGCACGAAGGTGATCCCGAGCGTCTTTTGCAGCTTCTTCAGCTCGGCGCGCATGCGGATCTTCAAGAAGGGATCGAGCGCCGACAGCGGCTCGTCCAGCAACAGGGCCTCGGGATCGGTGATCAGCGCGCGGGCGAGCGCCACGCGCTGCTGCTGCCCGCCGGAAAGCTGCGCCGGGCGCCGCGTGGCATAGGCCTCCATCTGCATCAGCTTCAGCATCTCAAGCGCCTTGGCGCGGCGCTCATCCTTGTCTACACCCTTCATCTTCAGGCTGAAGGCGACATTGTCGATGAGGTCGAGATGCGGAAAGAGCGCATAGGACTGGAACATCATCGCCGTGCCGCGCTTGGCCGGCGGAAAATCAGTCACGACGACGTTTCCGAGCCGGATATCGCCCGATGAGATGCTTTCATGACCCGCGATCATGCGAAGCGTGGAGGTCTTGCCGCAGCCGGATGGCCCCAGGAAGCAGCAATAGGAGCCAGCCGGTATCTTCAGGCTTATGGCATGGACGGCGGTCGTCGTACCATAGACCTTCGAAACGGATGCTATATCGATCTCTGCCGCTTTCGACATCGTATCTCCCTCTGTTTGGGAAAGACAATGCATCTGGCGTGCCAAGTCTGTTGTGCACCGCTAACCTTTTGCGAAACATGGAGTTTCGGCGCAGCCTCAACAAAATGCCTTATGTAAGGCAAACGGATGTTTGCACATGAAATAGGCTTTCGTCTGCAATATGTGCATTGAATCGTATACAATCGCACTTTCCTTTTGCGACAAATTCCGTTTAACTTTTGCGGCGAACACGGATATCATTCCGTGGATTATCAGGTATCCGCTCTCATGAACTCCACAGCCGACGCGCTCCAGACGACCACCGATTCCACTGAAACCGGCGCGCAGCAGATCCGTGACGCCATTCGCGAGGCGATCGTCGAGCGCAGGCTTTCCCCCGGCACGAAGCTTTCCGAGGGTGATGTCGGCAATCTATTCAATGTCAGCCGCACGTTGGCGCGCGCCGCCCTGCAGGCCCTGTCCTACGAGGGACTCGTCAGCGTTGAGAAGAACCGCGGCGCATTCGTTGCCTATCCTTCGCCCGAGGAAGCACGGCAGATCTTCGCCGCCCGCCGTCTGGTGGAACCTGGCATTCTCAGGGAGGCGGCTGAACGGATCACGCCTTCGCAGATTCAGCACCTGAAGCAGCTCCTGCTCGAAGAAGGCCGGCTCATGGCGGAGCGCGGTCAGTCCGCGCGGCGCGCCGAGATCAAGGCTTCCGGCGATTTCCATCTCATGCTCGTCTCGATCTCCGGCAATTTGATCATGCAGCGCTTCATGGAGGAACTCGTCGCCCGCTCATCCCTCGTGATCGCGCTCTATGGCCAATCGAGCGCGTCGAGTTGCGGCCATGCGGAACATGGCGACATCATCGCCGCCATCGAGCGCAAGGATATCGAGACGGCACGCCATCTCATGCTCCACCATATTTCGCATATCGAAGCCGATCTCGATCTGCGCGAGCGCAAGAGCGTCGGCCTGAGGGAAGCCTTCGAGCAATAGACCGGCCACCGGTACGCATCTCGGGATTTCCTCCTCACAACATATCATGGAGATAGATTTGAGCCCGATCGAGACCCTTTTCACCCGAGCAAAACTTGCCGATGGCTCCCTCAAGGACATCGGCGTATCCGGCGGCCGCATCATCTCGATCGAACCGTCAAGTGCGGAGGCCCCGCTTGCCGAAAGCGTCGATCTCGGCGGTGCGCTCCTCGTGCCCGGCTTCGTCGAAGGGCATATCCATCTCGACACCAGCTTCTACGGCGATGCCTGGATACCGCATAAGCCCTGCACCAACGGCTTCGACGTGCATGAACGCGTCGCGTTCCAGGCGCAGAACATGGCGCAGGCCGCCCCGATGGACGTCAGGGCGCGCAATCAGCTGGATCTCTGCATTGCCAATGGCAGCACGCAGATGCGCAGCCACGTCATGGTCGATGGATCGGTCGGGCTGAAATCGCTGGAGACCGTTCTCGCCGTCCGCGAGGACTATCGTGACTATATCGACATCCAGCTTGTCGCCTTTCCCCAGAGCGGCATCCTGAAAAGCGCCGGCACGCCGCAACTGATGGACGAGGCCATCGCGCTAGGCGCGAACGTTGTCGGCGGGCTGGACCCGGCCAGCTTCGACCGCGATGTTGAGGGGCATCTGGATGTCGTCTTCGGCCTTGCCGAGAAGCACGGCGTCGATGTCGATATCCATCTTCACGACGGCGGCACGCTTGGCCTTTTCACCATCGAACAGATCTGCGCCCGCACGCACGCTCTTTCGATGAACGGACATGTCGCCATCAGCCACGCCTATGGGCTCGGCGATCTCCCGGTGGATGCGGCGAAGCGTGCCGCCGAGACGATCGCGGCCAGCGGCGTTTCCATCATGACCAACGCGCCCGGTAACCACGCTTTCCCGCCGGTGGCCCTGCTTCGGGCGGCGGGCGTGACGGTTTTCAGCGGCAGCGACAATATCCGCGATTCCTGGTGGCCTTATGGCGATGGCGACATGCTCGGCCGAGCGATGATGATCGGCTACCGCTCGGGCTTCTATACCGACGACGAATTGAAAGCGGCCTTCGACGTGGTCACCGACAGCGGGGCCAAGGCGCTGCGTCTCGACGGTTACGGGTTGAAGATCGGCGCGAAAGCGGATTTCGTGGCGCTGAAGGCGGAGCATGTGCCCGAAGCAGTCGTTGCCATTCCGAAGGAGCGATCGGTCTACAAGTCCGGCCGGCTTGTCGCCAGGAACGGAGCCGTCATTCGGGCTTGACATACTTCGGATCTGGCATTCAGACTTGCCCATAGTCTATTGAAAAGGTGTCATAATGCTTGATCTGGTGATTTCGAATGTGCATATAGCCGGCCGCGATGAGCCGGTCGACATCGGCATCAAGGATGGCAGGATCGCCGCTCTCGGTACAGGTTTTGCGTCGGACGCGCCGCGCACGGACATGTGCGGCTGTTTTGCATTCAACGGCTTCATCGACAGCCATATCCATCTCGACAAAGCGTGCATTCTCGATCGCTGCCTTATCTGCGAAGGCACGCTGGAAGAGGCCGTGCGCGAAACCGCCAAGGCGAAATCCGCCTTCACGGTTGAAGATGTCTATGCGCGTGGGGTGCGCGTCGTGGAGAGCGCCATCGTCAACGGCACGACGGCGATGCGGACGTTCGTGGAAGTCGACCCGCGCGCCGGCTTTCGGTCGTTCGAGGCCATCCGGAAAATCAAGCATGATTATCGCTGGGCGATCGACATCCAGATCTGTGCCTTTGCGCAGGAGGGCCTGACCAACGAACCCGAGACGGCATCGATGCTGGACAAGGCGCTTGCCGACGGCGCCGATCTGCTCGGCGGCTGCCCCTATACCGATCCCGACCCGCAGGCACATATCCGGTGGATATTCGATCTTGCCGGGCGCCACGGTGTCGATGTCGACTTTCATCTCGATTTCGATCTCAATCCAGCGAACTCGGCCATTCCGGCCGTTATCGCCGAGACGCGGCGGCGGGGCTATGGCGGGCGAGTTTCCATAGGTCACGCCACCAAGCTTTCCGCCATGCCGAAACGAGAGGCCGTCGAGGTCGCTATACGCCTGGCCGACGCCGGCATCGCCGTTACGGTCCTGCCGGCCACCGACATGTTCCTGCTCGGCCGGGACCGGGACCATCTCGTGCCGCGCGGAATAGCCCCCGCACTGCTTCTCGCCGCGCATGGCGTTACGGTGACGGCCGCGACCAACAACGTGCTCAATCCTTTTACGCCTTACGGCGACGCCTCGCTCGGCCGTATCGCCAATCTCTTCGCCAATGCGGCGCAGCTTTCGCGCGATGAAGACATCGCCACTGCATTCGACATGGTGACCGGCAATGCCGCCCGCCTCATGCGGCGCGAATATGCTCTCCAAGCGGGAGCGCCGGCGGACATCGTCATGCTCGATGCCGCCGATCCTCTTTCCGCAATCCGCGAGGTCCGTCTTCCGATCGCCGGCTGGAAAAGCGGACGACAGACATTCAGCCGCCCACGGGCACACCTGCTTTATCCATCAGACTGAGGAGCAGCATGCAGACGATAGTCTTCGCCAATCAGCTTCGGAGAGTCTTGTGCAGCCAGGTGGCAAAGAAGCCGGGCCATTCGCCGGAAGGTGTGCCTTTCTTGCCCATGGAGAACCCATGCCCGCCGCTTGCGAGACGGTGCAGTTCGACGGGCACGCCAGCCCGTTCGCACGCGGCCTGCATGATCAGCGTGTTGACCGGATCGGAAACCGGATCATTTTCCGCCTGAACGAGAAACATGGGCGGGCAGTCGCTGCCAACATACGTCTCGACCGACCAAGCGGCGCTCATCTCCGGACTCGGATGATCGCCGACAAAGATGCGCCGGGTCGAAGTGTGATCGTAAGGCGGCTCCAGCGTAATCACCGGATAGATCAAGGCCGCGAAATCCGGGCGCGCCGAAAGCGCATCGATCTTATCGGCGGCAGGATAGGAGGCAAAGGCCGAACGCGCCGCGGCAAGACCGAGCAGGTGACCGCCGGCCGAGAAACCGAGCACGCCCAACCGTTTCGGATTGATGCGGAAGCTCTTCGCGTTGGCCCGAATGAGGCGGATGGCGCGCTGGGCATCCTGCAGCGGCGCGAGCGGTCCATCGGTCCATCCCTCCCTCGGAAGCCGATAACGGAAAACGAAAGCCGTGATACCGTGATCGTTCAGCCATGAGGCTGCCGGAAGCGCTTCCTGGCCTTCCTCAATCCGCTTGTAGCCACCGCCCGCCGCTACGAGCATGGCATCGCCGTTGGGATGCGCTGGCATATAGACCGTAATCGACGGTACGGCGATGTTGGTGATCGCGCCCCAGGCATTGATCGCCATCGGACCGGATGGGCCGCCGCCGCCAGGTGGCTCTGCCGACCAAAGCGGAAGCGAGGCGGCAACGGGAGCAGCCTGCACGTTGCGGAAGAATGCTGTAGCACTCATTCCGGCCAGTATCGATCGGCGTGTCAACATTCCGCGTCCTCGGTAAGGTTCTTCGCCATCGGAATGGCCCAGGATTTATAATAGTATTTTTTCCGACTTGTCCTCTGCCTGGAAAGAGAAACGACTTTTCGACGCTATGGGTGATCGGTAGGCGACGCTTTATTTCTTCAGTTCCCGCTCGAATTCCTCGATCTGCTGGAGGACCCATGGATCATCGGCGGAATACTGAATCGCCTCGCGATCCATCCGCTGCCGGCGCCACCTAACGATCCAGTCAATCAAAGCGTGAAACAGCCGCATGCGAGCATCCATGTTCTTTTGGAACGTGAGAGGCCCGACCACCGGCCTCGTGAGCTTAGTCGGCAGTCGAGCCTCAACCAACCGCAAGGCGTTGCGGCGACTACTTATTTGCCTTCCGCTAAATGAACGTTAGCTGAACATGCATGCGCTTTATAAGTGAGGGCATATGTTCTTCGCCACACTCGAACTCGACCGGAAAGGACGATGCGATCGCCTGTCCCTACTCGTTGGAGACGATCGCCACCGCGAAGAGAGGCGTCGATCTGGAAAAAAATGGTTCCCCGGCGCGCTTTTTCTATCGGCAGTACCGCTATGACGTAATCTGACCTAGTCGCATCACATCGCCGGAGCTAAACACGCGGCGCTGCTTCCGATTTCCCCGGAGCAGATCAAGCTTGGCCTCGCCTCCGCGGGGCCTTTTTTCTTTTGCGAAGATCGTGCCGGCCGGGAGCGCTGCTTCTCAACCCGCCGTACTCTTGCTCAGCTTTATCGCCGGGGTTCGCCGCCAGGCGCATAGACGGTGTTCCGCTCGAAGCGGAAGACGGTTCCGCAACCGCAACGAATCATATGCTTGCGCGGATCGACCGACGCCCGTTCCGTGGAAAAGCCGCGCGGCATCTCATCGATCCTGAAATCCCGACTGGATCCGGAACGATCGTCGCTTTCGGAAACCTCCGCGAAGCCGGTATGGCCGCATTTAGAGCATTCCAGCTTTCGTGAATATCGATCGCGTGCAGCCATTCTCTTCCAATCCGTGACTCAATCCGGTTCCTTCTATCAGTGCTTTTTGCGCTCTTGAAGACCGCTGCCGATCCCTTAGTCGGAGAAACATCCCAAAAAAGATGACGATGGACAGGAAAAAGGATTGACCTGATAGCAGATGTCAGACCAATTTTATCTTCATGATGACCAAAGCGATGCTGACCCCACTCCCCTCGATCGATCGGACGCAGCAAGTGATCGATGCGCTTTCCGATTTCATCGAGTCGTCGGAACTCAAGGCCGGTGAACGGCTGCCGACCGAGCGTGAACTGATGGCCGCCCTTTCGGTAGGACGCTCGACGATCCGGGAGGTGCTCACGCATTTTCAGGCCCTGGGCGTGATGGAGACCCGCAAGGGTAGCGGCACCTATCTGCTGAAGCCGGTTTCCAAATCGACCATTCATATGCCGTTGTCGCTCGACACGACGCATCTGCGTGATGTGCTGCTGCAGACCCTAGAGGTTCGCCGCGGCATCGAATGCGAGGCGGGAATGGTCGCCGCCAGGAAGCGCACGACCGCGGATATCGCGGTCATCGAGGAGAAACTCAACGAGATGGAGCGCGTCCATATCGCAAAGGGCAGCTCCGGCCCGGAAGATCTGGCGTTTCATCTTGCCGTCTACGACGCCACCCATAATCCGCTGTTCAAGCAGCTTCTCGAACAGATGCGCGGAACCTTCGAACGTTTCTGGACGCACCCCTTCGACCGGCAGGATTTTGCCCGTCGGTCCTTCCCCTTTCACCGCACGCTATTCAACGCGATCGTCGCCCGGAATCCCGAGGCGGCACGCGCCGAAACACTGAAAATTCTCGACGTCGTCGAGGAAGACATCAAGGAAATGTCCAAATGACTGACGGGCTAGAGCCGTTCGAACTCGCTTCTCTGATCACGGCCCATGACGACGGCAATTTCGCCGAGGCCGTGGTGCCGCCGATTTTCCAGACATCGCTTTTCACCTTTTCCAGTTACGACGAGATGATCGCCTGCTATCGCGGCGAGAAAGTGCGGCCGATCTATACCCGCGGCCTCAACCCGACCGTGCGCATGTTTGAGGAAATGCTGGCGAAGCTCGAAGGCGGCGAGGACGCGCTCGGCTTTGCGAGCGGCATGGCGGCGATCTCGTCCGCGGTGTTGAGCTTCGTCGAGCCGGGCGACCGGATCGTCGCGGTCAAGCATGTCTACCCCGACGCCTTTCGCCTGTTCGGCACCATTCTGAAGCGCATGAAGGTCGAGGTGACCTATGTCGACGGTCGCGACGAGGAAGCCGTCGCCAAGGCGCTTCCCGGCGCCAAGGTCTTCTACATGGAAAGCCCGACGAGCTGGGTGATGGAAGCCCATGATGTCGGTGCGCTCGCAGCGCTCGCCAGGCGACACGGCGTCGTCTCGATGATCGACAACAGTTGGGCCACCCCCTATTTCCAAAGGCCGCTGACGCTCGGCGTCGATCTTGTCATCCACTCCGCCTCCAAATATCTGGGCGGTCACAGCGATGTCGTCGCCGGCGTAGTTGCCGGCTCGAAAGAGATGATCGCGCGGCTGAAGGCCGAAGCCTATCCCTATCTCGGCGGCAAGCTGTCGCCCTTCGATGCCTGGCTCCTGATCCGCGGCCTTCGCACCCTGCCGATCCGCATGCAGGCACATGAGACCGCGGCCCTGACGATCGCGCGGCGGCTGCAGGAACTCGATGCCGTCGAACAGGTCTGCCATCCGGGCCTTGCCAACCGCCTGCCCGCCGGCCTCAACGGCACCTCGGGCCTGTTTTCCTTCATTTTCCGCGAGGGCGTCGATATCCGAGCCTTCGCCGACCACCTCAAGCTCTTCAAGCTGGGTGTGAGCTGGGGTGGCCACGAAAGCCTGATCGTACCGGGCGAGGTCGTGCTTCAGCAAAAGGCGCAGCCGAATTCCGCGCATACCTTTGGTATCAACCCGCGATCCGTACGTGTCCATGTCGGCCTCGAAGGAACCGAGGCGCTGTGGAGAGATATCGAGAAAGCGCTCGCCGCCGCTCTTAAACCTTCAACTTGAGAGAAGAACCTAAAAAGGGGGAACTAAGCATGAAAAGACTGATAACAGCAGCACTCTTTACCGCGATGATGGCGGGCACCGCCTTTGCCGATACGACCCTGAAACTCGTCGAAGTCATCACCAGCCCTGAACGCACCGAGACGCTGAAATCGATCGTTGCCAAGTTCGAGGCGGCCAATCCGGGCACGAAGGTCGATATCATTTCGCTGCCCTGGAACGAAGCTTTCCAGAAGTTCGCGACCATGGTTTCGGCCGGCGACACGCCGGATGTGATGGAAATGCCGGATACCTGGCTGTCGCTCTATGGCAACAACGGCATGCTCGAAAGCCTCGAGCCTTACCTCGCCAAATGGGATAACACGAAAGAACTGACGCCGCGTGCCCTCGAGCTTGGTCGCGACGTGAAGAACACGGCCTATATGCTGCCCTACGGCTTCTATCTTCGCGCCATGTTCTACAACAAGAAGCTCCTGCAGCAGGCCGGCGTGGCCGAGCCGCCGAAGACGATGGATGAGTTCGTCAAGGCCTCCGAGGCGGTCGCCAAGCTCCCCGGCAAATACGGCTATTGCATGCGCGGCGGCCCAGGCGGCCTGAACGGCTGGATGATTTTCGCCGCCTCCATGGCCGGCGACAACAAGTATTTCACCGCCGATGGCACGTCCACGATGAACAGCGCCGGCTGGGCGAAGGGCATCGAATGGATGGTCGATCTCTATAAGAAGGGATTGGCGCCGAAGGATAGCGTCAACTGGGGCTTCAACGAAGTCGTCGCCGGCTTCTATTCCGGCACCTGCGCCTTCCTCGACCAGGACCCGGATGCCCTGATCGCGATTGCCGAGCGCATGAGCAAGGACGATTTCGGCGTCATGCCGCTGCCGAAGGGCCCGGACGGCAAGTCCTTCCCGACCATCGGTTATGCCGGATGGTCAATGTTTTCTACCAGCCAGAACAAAGACTTGTCCTGGAAACTGATAGCAACGCTTGAAGGTCAGGAGGGCAACCTCGAATGGAACAAGAAGATCGGCGCTCTGCCGGCCTATACCTCGGCCGAGAAGGACCCCTTCTATGCGACCGACCAGTTCAAGGGCTGGTTCGAGGAACTGGCCGACAAGGACACGGTTCCGACCGTTATGCCGACCTATCTGGAAGAATTCGCCTTCTTCAAGGATTCGCTCGCCATCAAGACGTCGCAGCAGGCACTGATCGGCGATATCTCGGCGAAGGATCTGGCCGATCAATGGGCCGACTATCTGACCAAGGCGCAGCAGAAGTTCCTCGCCAAGAAATAAACTCCTCCCCGGCGGCGGATCATTCCGCCGCCGTTTTATCCGCACATGAAACAGACGGCGCTTGAACGCCGCGAATGGGAACTGGCTTATGACCATGACCGCCGACATGCAGGGCAGGCGTCACGACCGCAGGCCGTGGCTGAAACGCTTTGCCGATGCCTCGGAGCCTTACCTCTACAGCGCGCCCGCACTCATCCTCATTATCGCCGTCATGCTGGTGCCGCTGGCAATCGGCGTTTCCTACGCGTTTCGCGATATCCAGCTGCTCAATCCGTTTTCCGGCGGGTTTATCGGCCTGGAGCATTTCCGCGATCTCTCGAAGGACGCCGCCTTCTATGGCGCGCTGAAGAACACGCTCTGGTGGACCGGCGCCTCTGTTATCCTGCAATTCGTCTTCGGGCTGATCCTTGCCCTTTTGCTGGACAAGCCGTTTTTTGGCAGAGCGCTCGTACAGGCCTTGGTGTTTCTGCCCTGGGCGGTTCCCTCCTTCCTTGCCGGCCTCAATTGGGCCTGGCTGTTTAACCCGGTAATCGGGCCAATCCCACATTGGCTCTTCGATCTCGGCTTGATGAGTGAGCCCCGCAACATCCTCTCCGATCCGCAATATGCGATGTGGGGACCGATCGTCGCCAATGTCTGGTGGGGCATTCCCTTCTTTGCGATCACGCTGCTGGCCGCCCTCCAGGCGATCCCGCGCGACCTCTATGAGGCAGCTTCCATCGACGGCGCCGGCTGGTTCCAGCGCTTCGGTTCGATCACGCTCCCCTTCCTCGCCCCGACCATCGCCATCACCGTGTTGCTGCGCACGGTCTGGGTCTCGAACTTTGCCGATCTGATCGTGGTCATGACCGGAGGCGGACCGGCCGATCGTACCCAGATCGTCGCCAGCTACATCTTCACCCAGGCCTTCAAGCGACTGGATTTCGGCTATGCCTCGGCCATCGCGCTGGTCCTGCTCGTGCTGCTGCTCGCCTATTCCATGCTGATCATCCTGCTGCGGCAGACCTTGCTGAACAAGGATTGAGCCATGAGACGATCCATCCTCCCCACCATCGCGCATCGCCTGGCGATCCTCTGCTACGTCGTCTTCGCGCTCTTCCCGCTCTTCTGGCTGCTCAAGGTCTCGCTGACGCCGAACGACCTGCTCTATACCGAGGGCGTACGCATGTGGCCGTCGCGCACGACATGGGAGCACTACGCTTTCGTGCTGCAACACAGCGACTTTCCGACATTCTTCAAGAACAGCCTGATTGTCTCCGCATCGACGGCGATTGCGGTAACTGTCTGCGCGTCGCTGTCCGGCTATGCGCTGTCTCGTTTCACCTTCCGCGCCAAATACTGGATCGTGGCCTTGATGCTGCTGACGCAGATGTTTCCGCTGGTCATGCTGGTGGCACCGATCTTCAAGATCCTGACGCCGCTACATCTGACCAACAGCCTGACCGGCCTCGTTATCGTCTACACGGCCTTCAACGTGCCCTTCGCCACCTTCCTGATGCAGTCCTTCTTCGACGGCATTCCGAAGGATTTGGAAGAGGCAGCCATGATCGACGGTGCGACCCAGTTCACGGCGTTCCGGCAGATCATCCTGCCGCTGACGCTGCCCGGCATCGCCGCGACGCTCGGTTTCGTCTTCACGGCGGCCTGGAGCGAACTGCTCTTCGCCCTGATGCTCATCAACGGCAATCAGGCCGCAACCTTCCCGGTCGGGCTACTCACCTTCGTTTCGAAATTCTCCGTGGATTTCGGGCAGATGATGGCGGCGGGCGTCATGGCGCTCATTCCGGCCTGCCTCTTCTTCCTGCTCATCCAGCGTTATCTCGTGCAGGGCCTGACGGCCGGCGCGGTCAAGGGTTAGTCAAATGGCATCGATCGATATCCAGAACGTCAGAAAAGCCTATGGCCATGTGCAGGTGCTGCACGACATCGATCTCAGGATAAAGGACGGCGAATTCGTCGTTCTCGTCGGGCCGTCGGGCTGCGGCAAGTCCACGCTGCTCCGGATGATCGCCGGTCTTGAGGACATCAGCGGCGGCGAGGTTCGCATCGCCGGCAAGCGCGTCAACGAGCTGCATCCGAAGGACCGCGACATTGCCATGGTGTTCCAGTCCTATGCGCTCTATCCGCACATGAATGTCGCTGGCAACATGAGCTACAGTCTCAAGCTTCGGAAGATGGCGAAGGACAAGATTGCGAGCGCGGTCGGGGGCGCCGCATCGAAACTCGGCCTCGATCCGTTGCTGGAGCGCCGACCGAAGGCGCTTTCGGGCGGCCAGCGTCAGCGTGTCGCCATGGGCCGTGCCATCGTGCGCCAGCCGAAGGCGTTCCTCTTCGACGAGCCGCTTTCGAACCTCGACGCGCGCCTGCGCGAACAGATGCGGGCCGAAATCAAAAAATTGCATAGCGACCTGAAGGCGACCTCGATCTACGTGACGCACGATCAGATCGAGGCGATGACGCTGGCGGACCGCATCGTTGCCATGCATGGCGGGGTGGTGCAGCAGGTCGGCAGTCCGCTCCAACTTTACGACCGCCCCGCTAACCTCTTCGTTGCCGGCTTCATCGGCTCGCCGGGAATGAATTTCCTCGATGCGACCTACGAGGCTGACGGCATGAGGCTGAAGGACGGAACCATCGTTCCGTTGCCGGCGCCGCTGAACCTGCCGGCCGGCGCCAAGACGACGGTCGGAATTCGGCCCGAGCATGTGGTTCTGTCATCGGATAGTGCCGACCTCAGCGCCAACGTGGAACTCATCGAACCGACCGGCTTCGGCATCATCCTGCACCTGTCGCTGCACGGCCTGCCGTTCAAGGTGTTCACGCTCAATCGCGAGGCACTTAGCGCGGGACCGCAGGTGAATGTGGCGTTTCCATCGCAACATCTGCATGTGTTCGATGAAGACGGAAAAAGAGCGGCCTGAGCGAAGGGATGCCTTGCTCAGTACTCCTACGATGACGACTTTCCTTAGTCGGCAAAAGGCTCGGTCGGCCCCTTGGCCGGCTTGGTGAACCAACGCGGCCCATCCGCCGTCATATAGATGTGATCCTCCAGCCGGATACCGAATTTTTCCGGAAAGACGATCATCGGCTCGTTGGAGAAACACATGCCGGCGGCAAGCAGCGTCGCGTTGCCGCGGACGATATAGGGCTCTTCGTGGATTTCCAGGCCAAGGCCATGACCGGCGCGGTGCGGCAATCCGGGCAAACGATAGTCCGGGCCGAGCGAGTGCTTCGCAAGCACCTCGCGGGCTGCATCATCGAGGCTTGAACATGCCGCACCGAGCCGGGCCGCGTTGAAGACGGCCTGTTGCGCCTCGCGCTCGATCGCCCAGGCTCGTTCGAACGTGTTGTTGCCGCCATCGAGCATATAGGTTCTGGTGATGTCCGAATGATAGCCGTCGAGCCGGCAGCCGGTGTCGACCAGAATGACGTCTCCATCGGCAAGGGCCTGGTCGCCATCGGCCCCATGCGGAAGTGACGTTGCCGCTCCGAAAGAAACGATACAGAAGGTCGAGCCGCCATCGGCACCGGCGTCGCGATGTCGCCTGTCGATGAACTCCACCACCTCGGATGCCCTGATACCCGGCTTTAGAAGCGCATGCGCCTGTTTATGGACATCGAGCGTCAGGTCCATCGCATATTGAATGAGCGCGATTTCCGCCGGCGATTTGATCCGGCGCAGACCATGGATAAGCGGCCCACCATCCGTCAGCCTTTCGGGTCCAAGCTCCGCCGCCAATGCATGGTAGAGGAAAAGCGGCATGCTATCATCGAGGGCAACCTTGCCGGAGCCGCCGACAAGATGGGAGACAAGAGCCGCGCTGCTTTCCTCCTCCTGCCATTCCAGGATGTCGCCTGGCAGGCGCGGAAGCGTTTCGACACGGCTGCGCTCGAAGCCCGGAACGATATAGTGAAGCCCGGCCGGGGTAACGAGCGCTCCAAGAAACCGCTCGCTCACATGCCAGACAAGTCCGGTGAAATAGCGCAGGCTCTCGCTCGGTCCGAGCAGCATGCCGGCGAGACCTTCGGCCTCCAACACTTGACGGAGCTTTGAAAGTCTACGCTGCCTTTCCTCCTGAGTTATACGGGGTACGGGATGCTGCCAAGACATGCTGTTTTCCAATCCATTCGATCGAGAGGCGGAGATGAGAGTGCTTTCGTCCCGAGATCTCAGGACAACGTGATCGCCAGCGGCCGGCCCATATCGCGTGCAACATAGTCCTGTATCTGCCGGACGATCTGCGCGGCGTGATCGATCGCCAGCCTGTCGGCGCGCTCGACATCGCCCGCCTCGATCGCGGCGATCATCTCCTCGTGCTCATCGACATATTGACGCGGCAGACGGTCGTCGAATGTCGAATAATAAAGGCGAAGAATGCGCCGGCCCTCGTCGAGCAACCGGGCGAAAAAACTCGTATAATAAGAGTTGCCGGCAAGCTCGGCGATTGCGACGTGAAACTCGCGGTTCACCTCGATCATCGCATAGGCATCGCGGGCGATGACGGCATCGGCGAAATCCTTCTGATGGGCGCGGATGGTCTTCATGATCCCGGCATCCCGCCGCTGGGCCGCCCCCCGCATGGTGACGCGATACATCAGCGTAAGGGATTCGAAATAGGTGGGCAGGCTGGCGAAATCGATCGTCGCGACGATCGTGTTCCTGTTCGGCAGGGTCGTGACCAGCCCTTCGCCGGCAAGCCGCAACAGCGCCTCGCGGATCGGCGTTCTCGACATCTTGAAGCGTTCCGACAGCCGCACCTCGTCGAGCGGGCTGCCGGGCTCCAGCGCCATCGACAGGATTTCCCGGCGCAGCGCGCTATAGACGCTTTGCGTGCCTGAACCGCGCACACGCACATTTTCCAGATCATTCTGCATTCTAATATTCCTTGCGACCATCGTCTTCGTATGTCGCTTCGGCCGGTTTAGGCAAGGCCGCCCGCCCTTCCCGAAACTTTTCTAGCCCGCTTCTTGAGCTTTGTCGACAGTTTGTATATAACGCCGTCAGCTTTCAATGAGGATCGAGTGATGACGACTGGATGGAAGGGCGTATTTCCCGCCGTAACGACACAGTTCAAGGAAGATTTGTCCGTGGATCTCCCGGCCACGCAGGGCGTTCAGGACGCCCTCGTGAACGACGGCGTCAACGGGCTGATCGTCATGGGCACCTGCGGCGAGAACAACTCGCTCGACCCTGAGGAAAAGCGTACGATCCTGAAGGCCGCCGTCGAGGTGGTCAATGGCCGCGTTCCCGTCGTCACAGGCGTATCCGAATTCGATACGCGCCGCGCCGTCGCCTATGCCCGCGATGCCGAGAAGCTCGGCGCCGATGGTCTGATGCTGCTGCCGGCCATGGTCTACGTGCCGAAGCCGGAGGAGCTGATCGCGCATTTCCGCACAGTCGCCGAAGCGACCTCGCTGCCGATCATGCTCTACAACAACCCGCCGGCCTACCGCGTCAATATCGGCGCCGATGTGCTTCAGGCGCTCGCCGATGTGCCGAACATCAAGGCCGTGAAGGAGAGCGCGCCGGATCCGCGCCGCTTCACCGATCTGATCAACGCATTCGGCGATCGTTTCGACATTTTCGCCGGTCTCGACGATGTCGCGCTCGAAGGCCTGATGCTCGGCGCCAAGGGCTGGGTCTCCGGCCTGACCAGCGCCTTCCCGCAGGAATCCGTGCAACTGGTCGCCGCCGCCGAACGTGGCGATTGGGAAGAGGCCCGCAGGATTTATCGCTGGTTCATGCCGCTTCTGCATCTCGATGCCGAACACGACCTCGTGCAGTCGATCAAGCTTGCCGAACAAATCATGGGCCGCGGCTCCGAACGCGTCCGCATGCCGCGCCTGCCGCTGTCCGGCGCGCGCCGCGCTGAAGTCACTGCCATGGTCGAAAAGGCAGCCGCCACCCGCCCCTCCAAGGTGCGCCAGGCCGCTTGATCTTTTGATACAGAAAAACCGGCAATCGCGGTTCAGGCGATTGCCGGCTTTCTCTTCCTATGAGCCATTCAGCCCGCGTCAGGAATGGGCCTACAGAAGCATCGACGCGCCGCGGTCGAGATAGGTATCCAGAAACTGCTCGAGACGCGGATTTCTCGGCTTCTTGAAAACCTCTTTCGGTTCTCCGGTAAACAACACCTTGCCGTGATCGAGAAAGATGATCTGCTGGCCGACGGTCGCGGCAAAGCCGATTTCGTGGGAGACGACGACCATGGTCATGCCCTCGGCCGCCAGATCGCGCATGACGTTCAGCACTTCGCCCGTCAGTTCCGGATCGAGCGACGAAGTCGGCTCGTCGAACAGCATGATCTTCGGCTTGAGCGCCAGTGCACGGGCGATGGCCACACGCTGCTGCTGTCCGCCGGAGAGCTGCGACGGATAGTGCCCCGCGCGCGCTTCCAGCCCGACCTTGATGAGCTGCGCCATCGCCACATCCTCGGCTTCCTTGCGGCTCATCCTGTGCACCGTCTTCAGCGCCTCGCTAACATTGCCGAGCGCCGTCATATGCGGCCAGAGATTGAACTGCTGGAAAACCATGCCGATCTGCGCGCGGATTGCACGGTTGGTGGCGGCTGAAATGCGTTCGCGCACCCCTTGAGCGTTTTCGGTGAAGCCGAGCACCTCGCCGTTGATCGCGATCGTGCCGCGGGTCGCCTCTTCGAGAAAGGCCATGCAGCGCAGAAGCGTGCTCTTGCCGGAGCCGGACGGGCCGATCAGGCACGAGACCTGGCCTTGCGCGATCTCGACATCGATGCCGTGCAGGACGGTGGAGTCCCCGAACTTCTTGACGAGATTCCTGACTGCGATTGCGGGGACGCTCATGCGTTGAAAAACCTGAATCTGGAGAGTTTCGTTTCGGCGAGATTGCCAAGCCAGCCGGTGAATTCGACAAGCACCCAATAGAAGAGCGCGAGCACGGAGAGCGCCTCGACGAAGGCATATTGCTGCGATCCGATGGCGCTCAGCGTCGCCGTCAGTTCCGGCACGGTGATGATCGACAGCACCGCCGTTTCCTTCATCAGGACGATCGCCATGTTCACCGACGGCGGCAGCACCAGCATGGTCATTTCGGGCAGCAGGATACGCCGGACAATCTGGCCCTGCGTCAGGCCAACGCACTCGCCGGCCTCGATATGGCCCCTGGGCACCGCCTGGAAACCGGAGCGGAAGATTTCGCTGAAATAGGCGGCTCCATAGATCGAGATGCCGATCAGCCCGGCCGGCAGCGGATCGAGCGACAGCCCGACGAAGGGACCGCCATAGTAAACCAGGAAGATCTGGATCAGGAAAGGCGTCCCGCGCAGGATCGCAACGACGAAGCCGAGCGCCTTGTCGAGCAACCAGCCGCCATATTGCCTTCCCACAGCCACCAGGAAGCCGATGATGGCGGCGGCAATCGTGCCGACAACCCAGATCATGATCGTCACGCCGGCGCCGCTGACGATCGCCGGCCATTGGTCGAGGATGACGTTGATGTCGAAACTCATTGCGGCACTCCCGGAAGTCGGCGCTCGATCAGGCCACCGGCAAGCGCGACGATCCAGTTGATCACCAGATAGATGAGCCCGGCAGAAGCGAAGAGCTGCAGCGGCAGGAAGGTGCTGCCGGCAAGGTCCTGCGCCATGCGCGTCAATTCGATGATGCCGACGACGGAGACCAGGGAAGACGCCTTGAGAATGAGGATCGCCTCGTTGACGAGAGCCGGAAAGGTGAGACGCAGGGCGATCGGGACCTTGATGCGCCGGAATATCTGGCCGGGCGAGAGGCCGACCATCTCGGCGGATTCGACCAGGCCGACGGGAACGCTGGCGAAACCGCCGCGCAGGTTCTCCGCCTGATAGGCCGCCGTGCAAAGCGACAGGCCGATAATGGCCGCGACGATGCTCGGCACATTGATGCCGATGACCGGCAGCAGATTGTAAATCAGCAGCAGTTGCACAAGCAGCGGCACGCCACGGAAAAAGCTGATGAAAATCTGGGCAGGCAGCATGAGGCGGCGGCGCCGCGACAGAAGCATTCCCGACACGAGGATCGCGATCGCAAAGCCGATCAGGATCGACACGACGCTGATCGTCACCGTGTAGATCGACGCCTGCAGCAGCAATTCGAAGAGTTTGAAGGACATATGTTCGGATGTCGTCCACTTGACAGTCGCGGATCATGCCCCGGCAAAAGCCGAGGCATGATCGATTGCTGACAGGCCTATCAGAATGCCGGATCCTTGATCGAATCCGGCGTGTCGAAGCTCGCGCCGAACCACTTCTTCTGCAGCGCGGCCATGCGGCCATCGGCCTTGATCTTCAGGAGAGCGGCGTCCACTGCGTCCATCAGCGGCGCGTGGTCGGCATCCTTCAGGCCGATGAAGCCGAAATAGGACTTCTTGCCGAAGGGCGGCAGCACGACCTCGAACGTCCCTTCGCGCTGCTTGGCGACGAAAGCGATGTTCGGCAGCGAGTTGGCGACGCCGGCGATGCGGCCGGCGGCGAGATCGGCGTAGGATTCCGTGAAGGCCGGATATTCGCGGATCTCCGCCTTCGTCGGCAGCGTATCGGAGAATTCCTTGAGCTGGTCGAGCTGCGAGGTTGCCTTGCCGACGCCGATCTTCTTGCCGGCAATATCTTCCGGTTTGTTGATCGTCGTATCACCGGCCTTCTTGAGGATGGCGATGGTGGCTTCGGCGATCGGCGGCGTGAAGCGGTAGCGCTCCATGCGCTTCTTGGTGATCGTCGCCGGGCCAGCGACGATGTCGAACTTGCCGGCCTCGAGAGCGGGGAAAACGCCATCCCAGGGAAGCGCCACCCACTCGACCTTCACGCCGAGCTCCTTACCGATCTCGGCGAAAAGGTCGACGTTCAATCCGGCATGTTCGCCGGCATCGATAAAGTCGAACGGCGCGAAAGCCGTTTCGGTTCCGACCTTCAGGGTGCCGGCCGCCTTGACGGCTGCGAGCGTGTCGGCCGCATGAGCGGAAAGCGTCGCCCCGAACAGGAACGCGGCGCCGACCAGCCCCTTGAGCAATGAATTTTTCTTCATGGTCTTCTCTCCAGTTTTTTGCCCTTCCAGCGGAAGAGTTCAAGTTCCCCAGCGTATTCCCGCCGAACGGGCTTCTATGACCCGCTTTTGTCTATACAAATAGATATAGGCAGGCCTACACTGTCAATGTAAAACTCAGAGAACGCAAAAATTGTGCCGGACGGCCAAGTTGGAAGCGGCGGGTGCTGACTTCCGGATTTGAGCCCTGTCGCTGGATCGAGGTTAAGTGTTGGTCTCAATTCATCAGAGAATCTACCGAGATATCGAGACAAGGATCATGAACGGCGACTGGCAACCAGGCCAGCGCATCCCTATCGAGCACGAACTGGCCGCGGACTATCGATGCTCGCGGATGACCGTCAACAAGGCGCTGTCGGCGCTGGCGGAGCGCGGCATGATCGTGCGCCGGCGCAAGGCCGGCTCCTTCGTCGCCACACAGCAGATCGACCGCACGGTGATGGATATCCAGGATATCAGCACCGAAGCGGAGCTTGCCGGATATCAACACGACTATCGGATGCTGATGCGCAGGATCGAAAGGCTGGATGCGTCCGACGCCGCGCTGTTGCGCGAGCCGCCGGGTGCGGAGATCCTGCGGCTTCAATGCCTGCATCTGGTCGACGGCAAGCCGAACGCCATCGAGCGGCGGATCATCATGCTCGATGCAGTGCCGCTTGCCAGAGACGAGACCTTTGCCTCCGTGCCGCCGGCCAAGTGGCTGCTGGCGCAGGTTCCCTGGTCGAAAGCCAGACATATCATTCGCGCGGTTTCGGCCGATGCGGCGACGGCGCGTTTGCTTGAAACCGAACGCGGCGAAGCCTGCCTCACACTCATCCGTCAGACCTGGCAGAATGGCCATACCATCACCTATGTGGAGATCACGCATCCCGGCGACCGCTTTCAATTCGCCGGTGATTTTCAACCCGCCGAGAAGGATGCGTCTGACCACATGGCCAGGAGAAGTGCGAAGTGACCGACAAACGCCCCTTTAAGACCATTCCGCTCAAGGGGCTCCAGGCTTTCGAGGCCGTCGGCCGCTGCGGCAGTGTGACGGCCGCGGCTCTGGAATTGAAGGTGTCGCCCGGCGCGATCAGCCAGCAGGTCCGCAAGATCGAAAGCTTCCTCGGCGTCACGCTGCTGGAGCGCAATGGCCGCACCGCCGAACTGACCTTATGGGGCAGGCTCTACCATCAGGAGATATCGAAGGGCTTCGAACAATTCGCCATCGCCGAACGGATGCTGGAACGGGCTCGCAACGAGAATGCGCTGGTGCTCAGTGCGCTGTCTTCCGTGGTCAACAAATGGATCGGCCGCCGCATCTTCGATTGGCAGGCCCTTCATCCGGACGCGCATGTCAGGATCATCGGTCGCGACAAGGAGCCGCGCATGGGCTACGACGAGATCGACTTCCGCATCAGCTACGGATCGGACGTGCTGCAGCACGAACACTATACCGAACTCTTCCGCGATTGGGTTGTCCCCGCCTGCTCGCCAGCGCTGATGCAAGGTCGGACTCCTTCGGTGTCGGAGCTTCTCGATTTTCCGCTGCTGCATGTCGAATGGGAGCGGCATTTTACGCCGTATCCCAGCTGGACGGAATTCGCCGCGAAAGTGGGCGAATCGCTCAAGGAAGCGGCACCCGGCCTGTCTTTCACCCTGTCGAGCAGCGCAATCGACGCAGCCATCAACAAACGGGGTGTTGTTCTCGCGCAGATGTCGATGATCGCCGATGAACTGGAAGCCCAGACGCTCGTCATTCCCGTCGATATCAGGATCCCGCTGCGCGAAAGCTATTTCCTGGCCTGGGACAGATCCGCGCTTCAAAAGCCCTACGGCGCCGCCTTTCGTGATTGGGTCGTCGCCATTTCCCGACAGCAAGCGCGGACCTCCGCCTCGATGTGACATTTTAGAAAAACTAAAACGAAAAATAGCTTCGCCGATATTGATGAAAAAACGTGCGTGGCGATAATTTGCGCAGACATCAACGATCGAGATTGGAAGCATTTCATGGCGCGCACCGATAAGATGAAGCTCGGCACCTTTGTCTATACGTTCGGTTTCCATCCGGCGTCCTGGCTCCACCCCGAGAGCGATGTCAACGGTGCCAACGACTTCCGTCATCTTCTTAATGTTGCTCAGCGCTCGGAAGCGGCGAAATTCGACTTCATGTTCATGGCGGATTCGCCGGCCGCGGCTGTCGGCGATCCCGACGCCCTTGCGCGCATTCCCACGAAGATGAACCGCTTCGAACCGCTTTCGTTGCTCTCGGCCCTGTCGGTCACCACCCAGAACCTCGGTCTCGTCGCAACCGTCTCGACGAGCTACTACGAGCCCTACAACGTCGCCCGCCTCTTCGCGTCCATAGATCACCTGAGCGGCGGCCGCGCCTGCTGGAATGTCGTGACCTCCGATCACGACGAGACCGGTTACAACTTCAATCGCGAGGGACTGGACCCGCATGCCTTGCGCTACGAGCGGGGCAATGAGTTCGTCGATGTCGTCTTCGGCCTGTGGGACAGTTTCGAGGATGGCGCCCTGCTGCTCGACCGGGAGAGCGGCATCTATTACGACAAGACGAAGCATCACACGCTGAACCACAAGGGCAAGCATTTCCAGGTGCGCGGCCCGCTCAACATCGCCCGCTCGCCGCAAGGCCGTCCGATCATCGCCCAAGCCGGCGGATCGGAGCCCGGCATGGACATGGCGGCACGCACCGCCGAGATTGTCTTCAGCCTCGCCTCCAACATCGACCGCAACCGCGCCTTCTATGACAATGTGAAGAGGCGCATGCCGGCCTATGGCCGCGATCCGGATGACCTGAAGATCATGCCCGGCGTCGTCATCAATGTCGGCGAGACCGAAGCCGAAGCGCAGGCGAAGGTCGATTATCTGATCGACAAGATGCATCCGGATGTCGGCCGGTTGATGCTGTCCGAGTTCCTGGAGACAGATCTGCGGGGCGTGCCGCTGGACAAGCCTTTTCCGATGGACCGGCTGCCCGCCGCGCCGAAAGGTTCCCGTGCGCTCTTCGACGAACTCGTCGACTTTGTCAAAAGCGGCCACACGGTCGGCGAACTCATCCGCCATTATGCGGAAAAGCACACGGGCAACGGCATTACCGGCACGCCAATGCAGATCGCCGACTTCATGGAGGAATGGTTCGAGACGCGCGCCGCCGACGGCTTCATCCTGATGTTCCCGACCTTGCCGGCAAGCCTTGACGATTTCGTCACGCTCGTGTTGCCGGAACTGCGCCGCCGCGGGCTTTTCCGCGAAGAATATGAGGGCTCCACCCTTCGCGAAAATCTTGGGCTCTCGATGCCTGTCAATCGGTTTACGAAAGCCTAGCCTGCATCACCGCAGGCGTTCGCCCAGCAGACCGATCGAGGCAACATCGGCATTGGCGAAGGCAAGGCGCAGATAGCGCTCCTGCCCCTCACCGAAATAGCTTCCGGGGATCGAGATGATGCCCGCCTGTTTTGCCAGCCTTTCGGCGACCGTCGTGGACGACTGGTCGGCGAAGGGATGGCGGATGAAGGCAAAATAGGCGCCGATCGCAGCGACATCCCAGCCGGGCAACTCCGACATGGTGCTTCTCAGCGCCTCCGCGCGGCACGCGATCTCCAGGCGGTTGCCGGCCCGCCAGTCGGCGAGGATGGGCAGCGCCGCAGCCACGGCATGCTGCGCGGAGCGCGGCGCGCAGATCTGCATGTTATCCATGACCTTGGTGATCTCGGCGAGCAGCTTCGGCCCCGCCGTTACCGCGCCGAGCCTATGGCCCGGAATGCAAAAGGACTTTGAGAAGCTATAGAGCAGGACGAGCGTATCTTCCCAGCCCGGCTCGGACAAAAGTGCATGCGGCGGTCCGTAGCTCTCCGGAAGGAAGTCGCGATAGGTTTCGTCGAGGATCAGCCAGGCGCCGTATTTCCGGCAAAGCAGGAAAAGATCGCGCAGCAGCGCCGGCGGGTAGACGGCGCCGGTCGGATTGTTGGGCGTGACCACCGCCAGCACCCTTGCCCCGGCGGCAAGCGCCTGCTCTGCCGAGCCGGCATCCGGAAGAAATCCATTCGCCGCGTCGCACTGCACCAATGCGCGCTTAATGCCGAGCATCGACAGGGTCGTCTCGTGATTGAAATAGAAGGGGTTCGTCAGCGCCACTGTATCGCCTGCCCCGGCAAGCGCGATGGCCGTGGACATGAACGCCTGATTGCAGCCGGAGGTAATGTGGACATTCGCCGCCTGGAGCGGGGCGCGATAGACCTCGCTCACATGTCCTGCATAGGCGTCCCGCAGCACAGTCTCTCCCTCGATCGGCCCATATCCGGTCATCGCCTGCGAAGAAGCCGTTTCGCCGAGAAGCCGCAGCATCTCGGGATGCGCGGGATATCCGGGCACGGCCTGCGACAGATCGATCAACGGTCCTTTGCCGCCGGAATATTCGCGGCTCCAGGCAATGACGGAAGGAATTGGTGGTGGCGAAAGACGGGCGATGAGCGAATTGGGTTCTGCGGCGGGCATATCGATTATCCTTTGAAACCGATTGCTACACCGATATCGATCGCCTTCTCAACCGCTTTGTCGGAAGGTACGAGCAGAATGGGCAGCGGAATCTCCTCCGCTGCCCTGTCATCACCCTGCTCGACATAAAACTCTCGGACTAGTCCTATTTCACCGAAGGGCTGAAGACCATCAGGCTCAAAATCTCGAACAGCACCTGCGCGCCGGCATGGGCCGTGTTGGTCGTCGCATCATATTGCGGGGCCACCTCGACAACGTCCCCACCGACCAGATTGACGCCCTTCAGGCCACGGATGAGCTCAAGGACCTCGCGGGTCGTAAGCCCGCCGACTTCGGGCGTTCCCGTACCGGGAGCAAAGCTCGGATCGAGACTGTCGATGTCGAAGGAGAGATAGGTCGGCCCATCACCGACAATCTTCCTCGCCTTCTCGATGATCGCCGGGATGCCGAGACCCGTCACCTCCTCCGCATGGACGACCGTCATGCCGGACTCATAGGAAAACTCCCAAAGATATTCCGCCGATCCTCGGATACCGATCTGGATCGTACGCGTCGGGTCGAGCACGCCGTCAAGAACCGCATTTCTGAAGGGGCCGCCATGATGGAATTTCGTCTGGTCGAACGCCCCGCTCGTGTCGCAATGCGCATCGATATGGATCATGCCGACCGGCGTCTTCTTGCCGACCGCTTTCATGATCGGATGGGTGATGGAATGGTCCCCGCCGACGGAAAGCGGGATCACGCCCGCATCGACGATCTGATTGACGCGTTTTTCGATATCGTCATGGCTGAGTTCGAGGCGATAGCGGCTCTGAAAAGGGACGTCACCGATATCGGCGACCCGTAGATCAAAGACAGGCGCGCAACCGAGAACATGATTGTATGGTCCGATGCGCTCGATCGTGCGGAGCGCACGGGGTCCGAAGCGGGAGCCGGGCCGGTTGGTGACGCCGAGATCCATCGGTATGCCCAGGATTGCGACCTGCAGGTTACCGAAGTCCGGGCTTTCGGCATCGACCGGCATATAGGGCGCCGAAAGGAACGCCGGGACGCCTGCATATGGCGCAAGCCGCGTTCCGCTTTTCGAGAAGATCTTATCGGCGACCTTGCGGAACTTGGCATCGAAAAGCTCGCCGCCGTGACTCTCGCCATACTTCTTGCGCAGTGCGTTCAGCTTTTCCTCATCGAATTTCATTTCACTACTCCGGTTATATGTCGGCCGATCTTCGTCCGCATCGATAGCGATGTTCAAGCCCGTTTCGCCGCGCATGCTGCCTCCAGCAGCATTTTCCCATCGGGAATCATTCGACGATTCCCGGCGATCACCGCGGTGGAGGCTTGAGCAACGCGAACGAGCCACGAAAAAATTTGTAACCAATTATCACAGGACCGCTCACGGCAAACTTCATTCGCAATAGCTGCCGTCCGCAGAAACATTCAGAAACATAGAGACGCATTGCATTCACCTGGCCTGATTAGATTAGCTTCAGTGAATTGAACCAGACCAAAGGCACTGATCATGAGGCAACTGCGTATCGTCGCGACTGTATTGATGACCGCCATCGGCGGCATGAGCACCACTGTTCTTGCCGCAGAGCCCGCAACCGCGCCCAACAACCAGCCTCCTGCCGGCGCCGAGATGACGCATCCCATGCCGGAAGCGATGGCGCCGAAGGGGCTGCCATGCCCTGGCCCTTGCGGCGACCCTCGGAGCGACGATCGCATGACGGCATTCGGGAAAGGCATGCCCTTCCCGCCACCGCAAGGGATGCCCGACGATTTTCATCGGCCCGACCCCGCGCTTGAGCTTGCAAGCAAGCTGTCGGCATTGGAAACGCTGATCGGCATTCATTCCGCCCAGCTCGATGCCTGGAGGGATTACACCAGCGCCCTGACCGATTTCTTCGCTCCGCCGGAACATAAGCCGATGGGCCCGCCGCCCGCCGACGGCGCAAAGCCGGCAGATGCGGACAACGACGCCGGGAAGCCACATGGACTGTTTGGCGAAGAGGAAGCCGACCGCGCGCTGGACCGCGCTGCCAAGGCGCGTGTCCTGAAGGACAAGGCGACGGCGCTTCACAATGTTCTGACCCCGGACCAGTTCGCCAAGCTCGAGGATGCCGAGCGGTCGCTGGCTCCACGCCCCCACGGCTTCCACTAGGACGAAACAGATCCCGAATACATCAACTCCACCTCCACCCGCAAAGGATTGCCCTGGCCGGACGCGGCTTGTCCGATCCCCCTCGCGTGGAAGGAGCGGTCCACCGCAATGGGCCGAAAGGTCCGAGGACGCCCCGCCCGGCGTCCTCGGACCGATTCATGTAAGGCCATCTCTCATCGGAGATGACCAACGCCCTCCCGGAGAATGGATCAGTCAGATCGACAACTTTCAAGCTGCCGCGATAGACACCGGCCCCGCCCCTGACCGCAACCAGATGATATCATGCTGAATTCCCCGAACCGGATAGCCCCACGAACCGAACCGGAGCAGGCGCACGAAACCGTGCTGCGCGCTCCGCCAGCGAACCCTTCACGACACAAGCAGTTTCGACGCCGAGGCCTGGCTCTGGCCGCAGCGGCCCTGCTCGTCTGCGCCGGCGCATTCCTGTTTCACGACACCATATTTCCCGAGCAGGCGTCATCCGCCATCACGGCAGCGGTTACCCGCGGCAATGTCGAGGAAGCGGTACTCGCGTCGGGTACGTTCAAGCCGATCAAGCTCGTCGCCGTCGGCGCGCAGGTTTCCGGGCGGATCACCGCGCTGAATGTCAAACTTGGCGACAAGGTCCAGAAAGACACGCTGATTGCCGAGATCGACTCCACGACGCAAAGCAACGATCTGAAAACCGCCCAGGCTTCGCTCGCCAATGTCAGGGCGCAGCGCCAGGAAAGCGAAGCCGATCTCGGCAATGCACAACTGATCCTTACGCGACAACAGACCATCTTTCGAAGTCAGGCCGGCTCCAAGGCCGACCTCGATACGGCGGAAGCCAATGTCAAGAAGATCACCGCCCAGATAGCCGCCCTCGACGCGCAGATCATCGCGGCGGAGGTCGCGGTAGAGACGGCGCGGGCCAATCTCTCCTATACCCGCATCACCGCACCGACGGACGGCACCGTGCTTGCCATCGTCAATCAGCAGGGCCAGACCGTCAATGCGGCCCAGTCGGCGCCGACGATCGTCATTCTCGGCGAACTCGACACGATGATCGTCCGTACCGAGATATCGGAAGCCGATATCGTCAGGGTCAAGGTGGGCCAGCCGGTCTATTTTACCATCCTCGGCGATCCCGCCACCCGCTACGATGCCGTGCTGCAATCGATCGAGCCGGCGCCTGAATCGATCACCAGCGATAGCAGCGTCACGTCTTCCAGCACCACGACCAGCACCACCTCCTCCAGCAGTTCGACGTCGTCTTCCTCGTCCTCCGCGATCTACTACAACGGCGTCTTCGCCGTGTCGAACCAGGACAACCATTTCCGCACCTATATGTCGGCCGAAGTCCATATCGTGCTCGGCGCGGCGAAAAATGCGCTGACCATTCCTTCCTCGGCGCTCGGCGCGAAAACCACCGACGGCTCGTATGAGGTGCAGGTCGTTGGCGACGATGGCAAGCAGGCGGCCAGAACGGTCGTCATCGGGCTCAACAATAATGTCACCGCCGAGGTTCTATCCGGCCTGTCTGAAGGCGAGCGCGTCGTGATCGGCGAGGCAAGTGCGACGGTTACGAAGAGCAGCATGGGTGGCGGCCCGCCGCCGATGGGGTTCTAAACCGTGTCGTCCCCTCTCATAGAACTGAAAAGCGTCCGCCGCGAATACCAGTCCGGCGATCGCACCATCGCAGTGCTGAAGGACATCGATCTGTCGATCGCCGAAGGCGAGATGGTCGCCATCGTCGGCCCTTCCGGTTCCGGCAAGTCGACGCTCATGAACATTATCGGGCTGCTCGACCGCCCGACCGCCGGCACCTATGCCATCGCCGGCTCCGAAACGCATCTCCTCGACAGCGATGCGCTTTCGCAGCTGCGGCGCGAGCATTTCGGCTTCATCTTCCAGCGCTATCATCTGCTCTCCGAGCTGACGGCGCTCGGCAATGTCGAAGTGCCTGCGATTTACGCGGGGCAGTCCGGCGAGGCGCGCGGCGAGCGCGCCGCCGCTCTTCTTCACCGCCTCGGCATGGCCGAAAGGTCCGCACACCGGCCGGGTCAGCTTTCCGGCGGCCAACAGCAACGCGTTTCCATTGCGCGCGCCCTGATGAACAACGGCAATGTCATCCTCGCCGACGAGCCGACCGGCGCGCTCGATCGGGAAAGCGGCGACGAAGTGCTGCGCATCCTCGCCGAGTTGCATGCCGAAGGCCATACGGTGATCATCGTCACCCATGATATGCAGGTCGCGGCCCGCGCTGATCGCATTATCGAGATCTCCGACGGCAATATCATCGCCGACAGGCGCTCGTCCGGCGAAAATCCCCGCGGCCACGGCTCCTCGCCGAAGACGGCTCCAGGCAAGGCCGGCTGGCGCGAACTCGGCAGCCGCCTGACCGAAGCCTTCCTCATGGCGGTCCTTGCGCTCAAAGCCCACCGGCTGCGCACGTTCCTCACCATGCTCGGCATCATCATCGGCATTGCCTCGGTCGTCTGCGTCATTGCGCTTGGTGAAGGATCCCAGCGCAAGGTACTGGCGAATATCAACAATCTCGGAACCAATACGCTGGAGATCTTTCCTGGCAAGAGCTTCGGCGACACCCGGTCGGGACGCATAAAAACCTTGGTGGTCGCCGATGCCGATGCCTTGACCAAGCTCACCTATGTCGCCGCCGTCACGCCGACGGTCTCGACCAGCAGCACGGTGCGGTTCGGTTCGACGGAGGCGAATGCGCTGATCAACGGCGTCGGCGACGCCTAT
>DASWOH010000190.1:0-5620 GCA_036398815.1 Rhizobium sp.
GACGATCGCGTCTTCGCGCTGAAGCCGATGAACTGCCCCGGCCACATCCAGATCTTCAAGCATGGCTTGAAGTCCTACCGCGAACTGCCGATCCGACTTGCGGAATTCGGTGCCGTGCACCGCTACGAGCCCTCGGGCGCGCTGCACGGGCTGATGCGTGTGCGCGGCTTCACGCAGGACGACGCGCATATCTTCTGCACCGACGAGCAGATGGCGGCCGAATGCCTGAAGATCAACGACTTGATCCTGTCGGTCTACGAGGATTTCGGCTTCAAGGAGATCGTCGTCAAGCTCTCGACCCGTCCGGACAAACGCGTCGGTTCCGATGCGCTATGGGATCGCGCCGAAAGCGTGATGATGGAGGTGCTGAAGACGATCGAGGAGCAGTCCGAAGGACGCATCAAGACGGGCATTCTGCCCGGCGAAGGCGCGTTCTACGGGCCGAAATTCGAATATACGCTGAGGGACGCCATCGGCCGTGAATGGCAATGCGGCACGACGCAGGTCGATTTCAACCTGCCGGAACGCTTTGGCGCCTTCTATATCGACCAGCACTCCGAAAAGACGCAGCCGGTGATGATCCACCGCGCCATCTGCGGCTCTATGGAGCGCTTCCTCGGCATCTTGATCGAGAACTTCGCCGGCCATATGCCGCTTTGGGTCTCGCCGCTGCAGGTGGTTGTCGCAACCATTACCTCGGAAGCCGATGGGTATGGCGAGGAAGTGGCGGAAGCGCTGCGCGACGTCGGGCTCACGGTCGAGACCGACTTCCGCAACGAGAAGATCAACTACAAGATCCGCGAGCATTCGGTGACGAAGGTTCCGGTGATCATCGTCTGCGGCAAGAAGGAAGCCGAGGAACGCTCGGTCAACATCCGCCGTTTCGGCAGCCAGGCGCAGACGGCAATGTCGCTCGACGAGGCGATCGCTTCGCTCTCGCTCGAAGCCACCGCGCCGGACATCCTGCGCAAGCGCGAAGCCAAGCGGGCCAAGGTCGCTTGATACAACAGATGTTGTCTGACGGCGCCTTCAGCGCGCCGTCAGACAACTGACATAGAACTTTCATATATGTGCTGAAAAGAATGTTGCCGCGCCCGTTGCATGCCCAGAAGGACATGCGGCGCAGCAGGTCATAGGAGCGGGGCAGCCCGTCGCGGATTTGGATTTCAAAGAATTATCCTACGCCAATGAACGGGATACACGCATCAAGCGCTGGTTCATCCGCTCCATCGAAGGCCTGTCCGGCCGCGATCGTTTTGCCCGGCTCTACGATATCTGGCGCAGCGATATCGTCGGCAAAAGCGAGCGCGTCTTCGGCAAGATGCTCGACCTTATCGATGTCCGCCTTCTTGCCAAGGGCGAATGGCCGCCGCGCGATGTTCCCGATGCGCCGATCGTCATCGTCGCCAACCATCCCTTCGGCATCGGCGACGGGATCGCGGTGCTGGCGCTTGCCGAACAGCTTGGCCGCCCCTTCAAGGTGCTGATCAACAACGAGCTGCTGAAAGTGCCTGAAATGAACGACTATTCGCTGCCGGTTTCCTTCGAGGAAACCAAGGAGGCGATGGCGATCAACATGAAGACGCGCCACGAAGCCGTTCGTCTGCTCAGGGAAGGCACCACCATCATCGTCTTTCCGGCCGGCGGCGTCGCGACGGCCAAGAAGGGCTTTGGCCGCGCCGAGGACCTGCCGTGGAAGATTTTTCCGGCAAAACTCATTCAGGCAGCCCGCGCCAGCGTCATTCCCATCTATTTCGAGGGACAGAACGGCCGGCTGTTCCATCTCGCCAGCCGCGTATCGATGACGCTGCGCATCTCGCTGCTGATCCGCGAATTCCGCCGCCTTTCCGGCAGCACGATCACGGCGCATGTCGGCAAGCTGATGACCTGGGAGGCATTGAGCGAAGGCAGCGACCGCAAGGATCTGTTGTCGAAGCTCTATGGCGCGGTGTTTTCCATGGCGCCTCCGAAGCGGACGCTGCGGAAAAAAGCCGGGTGAGGCGAGAGCTGCCTCGCCGTCAATCCATGCTGGCGCCGTCATCGCCGCCGGCAGACGGCGACAATTGTTCGTAGGTCGGCAGCGGACGCTGTTGGCTTGACGCAGCTGGCTGGCCCGACGGCGCCTGGTTCTGCTGTGCCTGCGGCAACTGCACGGGAAGCTGTTGCGCGGGCTGCTGATCGTCGGCGTCCTGCGGCTGCTGTTCCTTCATCAGCACTTCGACATCGGTGTTTCTGCCGGCCACGACAGTGAAATCGCGCTGATAGATCTTGTCCTTGTTGCGGGCGACGGCGGTATACTGGCCTTCGGCAAGCACCATCACCGGAAAGGCGCTGAGGCTTTCGCCGACGATATCGCCGGCCGAAGTCAGGATCGACCATGCCGTATCGGCGATCGCCTCGCCGCCGGCATCCGAGACCAGCTTGAAGGTGATCTTCGCCGCCCTGTGCTGGATCGTCGCCTCGGTCACCTTGCCGGCCTCGACCTGGATGTCGGCCCGGATGACGGCGTTGACGGCGCCGTATTCGGAAACAATGTGATAGGTGCCGGTGCTGAGGCCCACCAGGGTATTCGGCTTGACGTCGGACATGACAAGGCCGCGCTCGCCGTCTTCCTTGGCATCGCCGGCATAGATCGAAAAGCTCAACTCGTCCGGCGGGATGCGCACGTCGGAGCCGGATACGGCATTCAGCACCATGCCGCCTGCATCCAGCACCATGGTCTGTTTCCGTTGTTCGCCGCTTTCGGGCACGGTGATTTTCTTGGTGACGCCGGCCCGGCCGAAGGAGACATTGACGAAATAGTCACCTGGCAGGAGATGAAAGGAAGCCGAACCGCCCCTGGAACTCGCCACCAGCGGAAGCTTGCCGTCGGCCCCGGCGAAGGGGCTGAAGACATACCAGGATAGGCCCTGCTGTTGCGGGCCGCTATCGGGTGAGAGCTTGGCCTCCAGCGAAACGTCCCGCAATGTCCGAGCGGACGAGTTTTCACCGTCCGGCGCCACGAAAGCGTCGAGCTTCGGCATTTTCATGCTGCCGTCGAGCTGCTTGAACTCCTGAAAGGCATCCTGCGCCAAGGCAGCCGTGCTCAGGCTTGCGAGCATGGCGAAAGCCGCGCCCAATCGGCGAGCGGATGAAATACCTGACATGCGTTCCCAACTGATTGACTTCCGATAAAACACAGGCCACTTCAAGACCAATGCGGTGGCAAATTCAAGACCCACTTCCTCCCGCGCATGAAAATGAAAGCAATCATTCCATGAAAACCGATATCAAGCTGGTCGACTATCTGGCGGTTCGCCGATCCATTCCCGCGTTTCAAATGGCGGAGCCAGGCCCGGACAAGGCCGAAATCGAGGACATTCTACGTCTCGCCTCCCGCGTGCCGGATCACGGAAAGCTCGCTCCGTGGCGCTTCATCGTCTATCGCGGAGAGAAGCGGGTGCAGATTGGCGAAGAGCTGCTCAAGCTCGCCCTGGAAGCCAAGCCGGAGCTGTCCGAGGAGATGATCCAGGTCGAGCGCACACGCTTCACCCGCGCGCCGGTCGTCATTGCGGTCGTCAGCACGGCGGGACCGCATTTCAAGATCCCGGAATGGGAGCAACTGATGTCGGCGGGGGCGCTTTGCCTCAATCTGCTGATCTCGGCCAATGCGCATGGCTGGGTCTCGAACTGGCTGACCGAATGGTTCGCCTATGACGAGCGCGCCTATCCGCTGCTCGGCATCCAGCCGGGTGAAAAGGTCGCCGGCTTCATCCATATCGGCTCATCCACCTTCCCGTCGACCGAACGCCCGCGTCCGGAACTGACGGAAACCGTGACCTGGGTCGGCGGCGAGGACGCATGATGTTCTACACGACCGACACCAATCGGCACGGCCTGTCCCACGATCCCTTCAAGGCGATCGTCGCGCCGCGGCCGATCGGCTGGATCGGCAGCAAGGGCAGGGACGGTTCGCTCAATCTGTCGCCCTACTCCTTCTTCAACGCCGTCAGCGATCGGCCGAAGCTGGTGATGTTTTCCTCGACGGGCCGCAAGGACAGCGCCCGCAATGTCGAGGAGACAGGGGTTTTCACCACCAATCTCGTCAGCCGCAACCTTGTCGAGAAGATGAATCATTCATCCATTTCCGTCCCCTACGGGATCGACGAGTTCGCGCTCGCGGGCCTGACCGCCGAGCCCGGCCGATTGGTGGATGCGCCCTATGTCGCCGAAGCCTTTGCCGTCCTCGAATGCCGGGTGACGGAGATCATCCGACCCAGGGACCTCGATGGCGAGCCGACTGACAATGTCATGGTTTTCGGCCAGGTCCTCGGCATCCATATCGATGAAGCGATCATTCGCGACGGCCGGCTCGACATGGCGCTCGCGCGGCCAGTCGCGCGCATGGGCTATATGGATTACAGCGAAGGCAGCAATGTCTTCGAATTGTTGCGGCCGAAGACGCCGTGACGCGAGTTCGCGCATTAGTGGTTAATAAATAAGGTAAACGGGCCGTAAACCTTTCGCCACTAACGTGTCCCCCATGGGTTTGCGGGACAAGAATCGTCCCGCCGATATCGGGGCGTTACGTGATCATAGAAGCATTTCTTCGCTGGGCCGAGACCGCCAAGGCAGAGGGCAGGGCAAGGGCGGCCAACGCCCTCGGACGTGCCTATCTGCAATCGGCGATGCCGCCGGAAGAGCGTACCGCCGCCGAAATGGCGATGATCTATATTCTCGATGATCCGTCGCCGCGCGTGCGCCTGTCGCTAGCGCAAGCCGTGGCGCGCGCTGCGAACGCGCCGCGCAATATCATCCTCTCCCTGGCCGAGGATCAGCCGGAAATCGCAGGACAGGTCATTCTCTTTTCGCCGGTATTCACCGATGGCGATCTCGTCGATCTTGCACTGCGCGGCAGTGATGTGACGCGAGTGCTGATCGCGTCGCGCGGGCAAGTGCCGCGGCCGGTTTCCGCGGCATTGGCCGAGATCGGCGGCGAAAACGAGATACTCTGCCTGCTGGAAAACGACGCCGCTTCATTGTCGCGCGCTTCGCTGAAGCGCATTGCCGAGCGGCTTGGCGATCAAGCCGAGATTCGGGGCCTGCTGCTTGCCCGCGACGGCCTGTCTTCGGATGTCCGCCACCTGCTGATGCGGCATGTTTGCGACGCATTGGCGGGCTCGAACCTCATTCAGGCCACGATCGGCGCCGGCCGGCTGCAGCATATTACCCGTGAGGCCAGTGAGACGGCGACAGTTTCCATCGCCGGATCGGTTCAGCACGACGATATTCCGGATCTGGCCGAGCATCTGCGACAGTCCGGCTGGCTGACGCCGGCATTCCTGATGCATGCGCTTTGTTCCGGGAAGGTCGATTTCTTCGCCGGCGCGATCACAAGTCTCTCCGGCTGCGACGAGCGGCGCGTCCGTTCGATCCTTTCGACCGGTCGCGTCTATGCCGTCCGGGCACTTTATGAATCCGCCGGACTGCCGCGCGATATCAGCGTCGTTTTCGTCGAGGCAACGCTGATCTGGCGTGAGGCATCACGCACCGCCGACAGCACTATGCTGGAGAATGTCTCAGCCCGGCTGATGCGCAAATTCCGCGTCGCCGAGCGGTCACCCGGCGCGGCGATACAATT
>DASWOH010000191.1:0-16699 GCA_036398815.1 Rhizobium sp.
ATAGGTTCCTCCTGGGAAATTGAATTGTGTGGATGCGATCGCTTACCGCGATCGTCCCCTCTCCCCGCCTGCGGGGAGAGGGTTAGGGTGAGGGGCTACCGCTGATACGGCGAACTCTGCCGCCGCGATGAATATCGAGAAGGCCCCTCATCCGTCCTCTCACGGTGTCGCTCCGCTCGCCCGTTCGAGTCCACCTTCTCCCCGCACTTGCGGGGCGAAGGGTTGGGATCAAAGCCCCAGCATGCGCCGGTTGGCCGCCTGATCCGTGCCGCTGCCGGCGAAGTCGTCGAAGGCTTTTTCGGTGACGCGAATGATGTGCGACTTGACGAACTCGGCGCCTTCGCGCGCACCGTCTTCCGGATGCTTCAGCGCGCATTCCCACTCGACCACGGCCCAGCCATCGAAGTTGTTGGCCGTCATCTTCGAGAACACCGCGCCGAAATCGACCTGACCGTCGCCGAGGGAGCGGAAGCGGCCGGCACGCTCGACCCAGCCCTGATAACCGCCATAGACGCCCTGGCGACCGGTCGGGTTGAATTCCGCATCCTTGACGTGGAACATCTTGATCCGGTCCTTGTAGATGTCGATGTTGTCGAGATAGTCGAGGCACTGCAGGACATAGTGCGAGGGGTCGTAGAGCATGTTGGCGCGCGGATGGTTCTTCACGCGCTCCAGGAACATCTCGAAGGTGATGCCGTCATGCAGGTCCTCGCCCGGATGGATCTCGTAGCAGACATCGACGCCGTTTTCGTCCGCATGGTTGAGGATCGGCGTCCAGCGGCGCGCAAGCTCATCGAAGGCGGTTTCGACGAGACCCGCCGGGCGCTGCGGCCACGGGTAGATGAAGGGCCAGGCGAGAGCGCCGGAGAAGGTCGCATGCGCCTTGATGCCGAGATGCTTCGAGGCCGTCAGCGCCAGCTTCACCTGCTCGACGGCCCATTCCTGCCGCGCCTTCGGATTGCCGCGCACTTCCGGCGCTGCGAAGCCGTCGAAGGCCTCGTCATAGGCCGGATGGACGGCGACGAGCTGACCCTGCAGATGGGTCGAAAGCTCGGTGACCTCGACGCCGTTGGCGCGCGCGACACCGGCGAATTCGTCGCAATAATCCTTGGAAGAAGCCGCCTTCTTCAGGTCGATGAGCTGGCCGGCCCAGGTCGGCACCTGCACGCCGACATAGCCGGCATCGGCCGCCCATTTCGTGATCGAATCCCACGAATTGAACGGTGCTGCGTCGCCTGCGAATTGTCCAAGAAACAGGCCGGGGCCTTTAATCGTCTTCATACGTAATTCCTCCCTGATCGCGTTCTGTAAACGTTTCCGATCCATCTTAATGCCCAGTTCCAGATGAACAAGGCGCAATTTCTTCGAAAAAGAATAGGGCCGTCCGGCCGAAAGTCGAATGCGTCGAGACCTAATCATGGCCCGCCACGGACGGCAAGAGGTACGTGCCGCAAAAATCGTCGCGACGTGCTAAACTCTTTGGCGGAATGCATAAAAAACGCCCGCCGGAACCGGCGGGCGCACCTGTTTAAATCAACCGATCAGAACGGCGAGTCGGGGAAGTAAAAATCCTTGGCATTATCCTTGGTGACCAGTGTCGCGTCCAGGATATAGTTGCCGCGAACCGGAACCTGATCGTAGAAGTTGGCGGCGGTCAGCTCCATGGCCGTCCCGACCATTGCCGGCGGATAAAGAACGTCGACCGGGATCAGCTTGTCGCCGTCCATGACCTTCTTGATCATGTCCTTCGAGCCGGCGCCGGCGATGACATACTGGATGTCGGTGCGCTTCGCCTGGTCGATCGCCTGCAGCACGCCGACGGCCATATCGTCATCCTGGCACCAGACGACATCGATCTTCGGGAACTTGGTCAGATAATCCTGCATGACCTTGAAGGCGTCGTCGCGGTTCCAGTTGCCATATTGACGGTCGAGAATCTTCACGTTCGAACCGGCGATGCCCTTGTCGAAACCATCCTGACGCTGCTGATCGATCGGGATCGGCAGGCCGCGGATAATGACGACCTGCGCGTCCGGCGTCGTGGCCTTGATATATTCACCCGCCGTCTGACCCAGCGCCGGATTGTTGCCGGCGACATAGAGGTCGCGGACGGAATTGTCGTTGTTGCTCGGCGCACGGTCGACGAGGGTCACGAATTTGCCCTTGTCCTTGACTTCCTTGATGGCGTTGACGAGCGGATCGGGGTCGGACGGAAGGATCACAAGGGCGTCGATGCCCTGGGTCTCGAGGTCCTGCACCGCATTGGCCTGACTTGCCGCATCCGGCGAAGTCTTGACGATGACGTTCAGCCCCGGATGCTCCGCCATCAAGAGCTTGGCGACGCGCTCGGCATGGAAGACGACGCCCGAGGTCCAGCCATGGTCCGCCGCCGGAATGGAAACGCCGATGGTCACCTTCTTGTCCTCGGCGTGCACCGTGCCGGCCAGAGCCGCCATCGCGATAGCCAGGCCCAATAATCTTTTACGCATGATTTATCCTCCCAGATAGAAATAGGGCCTTGTCCTGATGACCGGGCGCCCCTTGACCCGGTTATTCATGATTTGCGCGCCAGCGAGCGTTGGACCAGCATGGCGATGATGATGATCGCGCCCTGGATGGCGCTCAGCAGATACTCGCTGATGAAATTGGACAGCAGCATGATGTTGCCGACGAGTTCGAGGATGAAGGCGCCGCAAATCGTGCCCCACACCCTGCCCGCACCGCCCTTCAGCGCCGTTCCGCCAACGACGACGGCGGTAATCGCCTGCAACTCCCAGAGAATACCCGTCGTTGCCGACGTCGAACCAAGCCGCGGCACGTAGAGAAGCACGGCAATCGCCACACACAGGCCCTGGATGACGAAGGCAACAGTGCGGACGCGATTGACCGCAACGCCTGAATAGCGCGCAACGTCGCGATTAGAGCCGACTGCGATGACATGCCGCCCGTAACGGGTACGATAAAGAATGAAAGCTGCGACGCAGGTGACGACGAGGATGGCCAAGATCGGCACCGGCATGCCGAACACGGAGCCATAATAGGCGGGCTTGTAGAGCGCCTGCAGATCCGCCGGGCGCAAGGTGATCGCGCCGCCCTGTGACAGCCAGGTCGTCAAGCCGCGGTAGACGCCCATCGTGCCCAGCGTCGCGATGAATGGTTCGATCTTGCCCATGGTCGTGATCAGACCATTGGCCAGGCCGCACAGGACACCGGCAACGATCGAGAACAACACAGCAGCCGCCAGCATCAGACTGGGATCGGCGATGACGCCTGAGTTCATGAAGAGGATCATCAGGCTCGCGACGAAGGCGACCATCGCACCGACAGACAAATCGAGATCGCCCGCCGAGATGACGAAGGTTGCTCCCACCGCGATGATCGCAATAAAGGCGCATCTCGTCGCGACGTTGGTAAGATTGGTCATGCCGATGAAATTCGGGTTGACCAGTGCCCCCAGAATGAGAAGCAGCACCAGTGCCGCAAATGGTGCGACTGCCCGCAGATCGACATCCCGCCAGGATCGGCGGCCCCGTCTGCCTGTCTTTTCGCCGCTATCCTCGCCCACGCTCATATCCAAAACCAACCTCCCGTCCCATTATTGCTTGGGAATTCGTCCTTGCCTTCGCCGCCCCTTCAGGCAGCCGTCTTTTTCTTCAGGCCCGCCGCATAACGCATGATTTCCTGCTCGGAGATTTCCTCGCCTTCGAGCACGCCGACGATCCGGCCCTCGCGCATCACGGCAACCCGCGTGCACAGCCCGATGACCTCCGGCATCTCCGACGAGACCACGATGATCGAATGACCGTCGCGCGCCAGCGCCGAAATGAAATGATAGATCTGCTGCTTCGTGCCGACGTCGATGCCGCGGGTCGGCTCGTCGATGATGATGATCTGCGGCTCGGTCTCCATGACCTTGGCCAGAAGCAATTTCTGCTGATTGCCGCCGGACATGCGGCCGGCGACGATATTGCCGTCGCGCACGCGGATATCGAAACGGCGGCGTGCTCGCGCCAAGGCATTCGCTTCGCTCGCGGCGCTGAGATAGCCGAACTTGCCATGCCGATCGAGGGATTGCAGGGTGAGGTTCGCCGTCATGCCCGAATTAAGAAGCAGGCCCTTCGATTTGCGGTCCTTGGTCATGTAGGCGAGACCGGCGCCGATTGCCGCGTGCACATCATGGGCCGGCACGGATTGCCCATTGACGACAACCTCCCCGGCAGCGCGCGAGCGCAGCCCGACGATGGCCTCCATCAGCTCAGTACGACCGGAGCCGATCATGCCGGAAAAGCCGAGAATCTCGCCCTTGCGCAGCTCGAAGCTGGCGTCACGGACATAGCCCGTCGACACGGAATTCACGGCGAGCACAACCTTCTCGTCGACATCGGGCTCATGCTTGGCCGGATAGAGGCTGGAGAGCTCGCGCCCGACCATCAACTGGGCGATCGATTCGCCGTCGAGCAGCGAGGTCGGCGATGTCTTCACCCATTGGCCGTCGCGCAGGACCGTGACCCGGTCCGTCAGTTCCATGACCTCATCGAGCTTGTGGGACACGAACACGAAGCTCGTCCCCTGGTCGCGCAGCTTGCGCACCTGCTTGAACAGGAAGTTGGTTTCCTCCCGCGACAGCACGGCGGTCGGCTCGTCCATGAAGACGATCCTCGCATCCCGGCTGATCGCCTTGGCGATCTCGACCATCTGCTTGTCGGCGATGGAAAGCGTGCCTATCATCGCATTCTCATCGACATGCGAACCGAGCAGGTCGAGAACGCGCCGCGTTTCCGCCCGCATATGCTTACGGTCGAGCACACCGAAACGTGTGACCTCGCGGCCGAGAAACAGGCTCTCGGTGACAGTCAGATGTTCGGCAAGATTGAATTCCTGGTGGATGATGACGATGCCGAGCGCTTCGGCGGCGCCGTTCGGCGGCAGCTTCACCGGCTTGCCGTCGAGCAGGATCTCGCCGGAGCTCGGCTGTTCGAAACCGGAGAGAACCTTGACGAGCGTCGATTTGCCGGCACCGTTCTCACCCATCAGCGCATGGATTTCGCCGGCCCGAAGATCGAAGTTGACGCTGAACAGAACCTGCACGCCGCTGAAGGACTTGCAAATTCGCCTCGCGGACAGCACCACCGCACCGTCGACGGCCTCCGAACCCATCGCTTCCTCCCTGTGGCTCCACCCACTTTCCAAGCTGTGTAAACCTTTACATATTGCGTGTAAAGGTTTACATCGTCCGGTATTGCACAATTTCTTGCGGTCGCCTTTGACCTCCACGGAAGTCTGTGTAGTGTCCGGTCCGAGACGAGACCCAAGGCAGAGCGCAGTGTCGAATTCCACGCCCGCAACCATCGAAGACGTCGCCAGAATTGCCAATGTTTCGATCGCAACGGTCTCCCGGGCAATCCATATGCCGGAGAAAGTCGCAAATTCGACGCGGCTGAAGGTCAACCAGGCGATTGCCGTCACCGGTTATACGACCAACGCCATGGCGCGCAGCCTGCGGCTCGGCCGGTCGAACATGATTCTGGTCGTCGCACCTGATATCGGCGACCCCAATTTCTCCAATATCCTCATCGGACTTGAAAACGAGGCACGTTCGCACGGCTACGGCGTTCTGATCGGCCACACGCAGAACGATGCCCAGCGCGGACTGGAATATCTGAAATTCCTGAATTCCAACCAGGCGGCGGGATTGATCCTCTTCACCGGCATCCTGCCCTTCGGACACCAGACGATGACGGCGCGGCTGCCGCCGAGCGTCGGCGTCTTCGAGCCGGTCTTCAACGGCGGCATTCCCTATGTCGGCGTCGACGATATCGCCGGCGCCCGCAAGGCCGTCGACCTCTTGATCGCCGAAGGCCACCGGAAGATTGCGTTCATCGGCGATTCCCGCACCCGCCTCGCCTATAGCCGGCGGCGCATGGGTTATGAGGCGGGGCTGGACGCCGCCAATATCGGCGCGGAGCTTCGCATCGTCTTCGAAGGCGACGGCACCATCGAAAGCGGACGGTTGGCCGTCGAGCAGCTTTTCATGCGCGATACGCTGCCGTCGGCCTTCATGTGCGTCAACGATCAGACCGCCATCGGCGTCATGATCGGGCTGAAGGCACGCGGCTATGACATTCCGGGAGATTTTTCAGTAACCGGCTTCGACGACGTGCCGCAGGCCGGGTTCATGTCGCCGTCGCTGACGACGATCCGGCAACCGCGCACCGCCATCGGCAAGCATGCGATGGCGCTTCTGCTCGAACTCCTGTCGGACGGCCAGCCCGCCGAGACGGAAATCCTGCTGCTGCCCGATCTGGTGGTGCGCAACTCGGTCTCGGCACCATCGCGTATGCGGCGATAGATAATCCGGGAGGCGATGAGCACCGCCTCCCGGATGTCGTCGATCAAACGTAACGATTGACGATGTTTTCCAGCAGTTCCTGCTTGCCGGACTTCGGCTGCGGATTGATATCCTTGCTCTCGACCCACTGCGCGATCTGGTCGAGCGAATATTCGCCGCGGAGCAGCTTCTGCCCTTCTGCGGAATCCCAGCCGGCGTAACGGTCGGCGAGCGGTTGCGACAGGGCCTTGTCCTCAATCATCTTGGCGGCAGCCTTGAGGCCACGGGCGCAGCAATCCATGCCGCCGATATGGCCGATCAGCAGATCTTCCGGATCGAGCGACTGACGGCGCAGCTTCGAGTCGAAGTTGGTGCCGCCGCTCTTGAAGCCGCCACCTGCCAGTACCTGGTAATAGGCAAGCGTCATTTCCGGAACGTTGTTCGGGAACTGGTCGGTGTCCCAGCCGGACTGGTAGTCGTTGCGGTTCATGTCGATCGAGCCGAAGATGCCGAGCGCGTTGGCAAGCGCCAACTCATGCTCGAAGGAATGGCCGGCGAGGATCGCATGGCCCTGCTCGATGTTGAGCTTCACTTCGTTTTCAAGGCCGTTCTTCTTCAGGAAGCCGTAGACGGTCGCGACGTCGTAGTCGTACTGATGCTTGGTCGGCTCCTGTGGCTTCGGCTCGATCAGGATCGTGCCCTTGAAGCCGATCTTGTGCTTGTACTCGACCACGAGGTTGAGGAAGCGGCCCATCTGGTCCAACTCGCGCGACAGATCGGTGTTGAGCAGCGTTTCGTAGCCTTCGCGGCCGCCCCAGAGCACGTAGTTCTCGCCGCCGAGCTTATGCGTTGCATCCAGGCAGGTCTTCACGGTCGCGGCCGAGAAAGCGAAGACATCCGGATCGGGATTGGTCGCGGCGCCCGACATGAAGCGGCGATTGGAGAAGAGGTTCGCCGTACCCCACAAAAGCTTGACGCCGGTGTCGGCCTGCTTCTGGGCGAAGTAATCGACGATCTCGTTGAGGTTCCTGGTGTTTTCGGCGAAATTCTTGCCTTCCGGACGCACATCGGCATCGTGGAAGCAATAGTAGGGCGAGCCGAGCAGAGTGAAGAATTCGAAGGCGACGTCAGCCTTCAGCTTGGCCGCTTCCATCGTGTCCTGGAACCAGGGCCGGAGGAAGGTCTGGCCGCCGAAAGGATCACCGCCCGGCCAGGTGAAGGTGTGCCAGTAGGCAACGGCAAACCGCAGATGGTCTTCCATGCGCTTGCCGAAAACCACTTCATCCTTGTTGTAGTGGCGGAAGGCCAGCGGATTGGTGCTGTCGGGGCCTTCGTATTTTACCTTGCTGATGTCGCCGAAAAATCCAGTGTTCATGTCCTGTCTCCTCAGGGTTTTAAGTATTTCAGTATTGTTATTCGTGCCGTGCAGCCCTGCCCCTCACCCTAGCCCTCTCCCCGCAAGCGGGGAGAGGGCTAGGGTGAGGGTGCGTCTATCCCCTTCTCCCCGTCAAAACGGGGAGAAGGTGCCCGCCCTTCGACACGCTCAGGAGGGCGGATGAGGGGCTTTACGCCACAGTATTTCAATGCGCGCTCAACGGCTTGATCGCCGGATAAAGCGCCCGGTAACGCTTGTAGGCATCCTCGTAGGCACCCGTCAGCGCCGCGACCGGCTCGATCGTGCCGGCAGTTTCCGGGGCCAAGCACACTGCGACGGGGTCAGCCCCCGTCGCCGCGATCAGGCCGAGGCGGGCAGCGCCGAAGGCCGCGCCGAAATCGCCGTCGGCCGGCAGATCGACGGGAACGCCGAGCGCGGTCGCAATCGAGGCCAGCCAGTAGCGCGACCGCGAACCGCCGCCGATGGCCGTGACGCGGGCAATGTCCGTGCCGGCCGAGCGCAGCGCTTCGAGATTGTCCCTGATGGCGAAGCTGACGCCTTCGAGCACCGCCTGCGTCAGCACGGCGCGACCGCTCTCATGCCCGAGGCCGATGAAGGCGCCGCGGATGGTCGCGTCATTGTACGGCGTGCGCTCGCCGGAAAGATAGGGAAGGAAGGTGACGCTCGACGGCGCCTTCAGCGTATCACCGAGCTCGCCGGTAAGGTCTGCGGCGGATTTGCCGGTGACGGTCGAATGCCAGTTCAGCGCATCGGTCGCCGACAGGATGACGCCCATCTGATGCCAGGTGTTCGGCAGCGCATGGCAGAAGGCATGAACGGCGCTTTCCGGCTTCGGCAGATAAGAGCCGTTGGCGGCAAAGAGCACCCCCTAGGTGCCGAGCGAGACGAAGGCGGCGCCATGGCTCACCGTGCCCATACCGCAGGCGGAGGCCGCATTGTCTCCTGCCCCGCCGGCGACGACGACATCGCCGTTGATGCCCCATTTCGACGCCAGTTCGCCGCGCAGCTTGCCGGCGACTTCAGTGCCCTCGACCAGCGTCGGCATCTGCTTCTCATCGAGGTTGGTTGCGGCCAGCAACTCGGACGACCATTTGCGCTTGCCGGTGTCGAGCCAGGAGGTGCCGGCGGAATCCGACATTTCCGAGATGTGCTCGCCCGTCAGCCACAGGCGCAGATAGTCCTTCGGCAGCAGCACCCAGCGCACCTTGGCGAAAACATCGGGCTCATGCTTGGCGACCCAGGCGAGCTTCGGCGCGGTGAAGCCGGGGAAAACGATATTGCCGGTCAGCGCCCGGAAACGCGGATCGGCGTCGAGTGCTGCGGCCTCATGATAGCTGCGCGTATCGTTCCAGAGGATGCAGGGGCGCAGCACCTTGTCGTCGGCGTCGAGCAGCGTCGCGCCATGCATCTGGCCGGAAAGCCCGATACCGCGCACGGCCGCCAGCTCCTTCGGATGCGCCGCCTTCAGACCGGCGACCGCCTCTTCCGTGGCGCGGATCCAGTGCGACGGTTCCTGTTCCGACCAGCCCGGATGCGGACGCGATACGTCGAGCCCGCCATTGGCCGAGCCGATGATCTTCTGGTCACCGTCGATCAGCATCGCTTTGACGCCGGACGTTCCGAGATCGAGACCCAAATACATCAGATGATACTCCCTAGATTCCGCCGTTCACGGCAGATTGTCCTTCACGAAAATGTCGAGGCGTATGCGTTCCTGGCCGGCGATGAAGTCCTGGCCGTCCGCCGTCGCCTTCAGGACGCGGATAGCGCTGCGCACCTCATGGCCGGCATCCTGATTGAGCACGGCATCGATCGTGCCATCCTGCAGTGCCGCGCGGGTATGTTCGGTGAGTTCGTGCGCGACCACCGTCAAGCCGCGCCCCTGCCCGGCCGCCTTCAGCGCCCTGATCAGGCCGCGATTGCCGGCGCCGAGACTATAGACGCCGATGATGTCGCTACTGCCGGCAAGTGCTGCGGAGATAAGTCGGCTGGTGATCTCCGGATCGTCGCGGCCTTCAAGCACCGGCAACAGCCGCAACTTGGGAAACTCCGCCGCCATCACGGCGGCAAATCCTTCGAGGCGCTCACGATGGTCGCGCACCAGCATGGAGCCGGCGAGAACGGTGATGTCGCCGCTACGCCCGCCAAGGAAACGGCCAAGCAGCCGCGCAGCCGTCCGGCCGGCGGCAATATTGTCGACGCCGGCATAATGATGCCGCGTGGAGCCGGTGAGATCGGAGACGAGGGTGACGACGGGAATGCGCGCATTCACCAATCGGTCGACGGCGGCGCGCACATCCGGCGCGTCGGTCGCCACCAGCGCCACACCGGCGACATCCTGCACCCGCAAAGCATCGAGCGCAGCCACCAGTGCCGGCGGATCGAAGGCGGGCACTTCGACGATGCGGATTTCGGTGCGCTCGAAGGCCGAGCGCGTCATCGCCTGGCGCACCTCGGCGTAAAGCCCGCGCATGAAGGAATTGTCGCCGACCGGCAGGATGAAGACCAGCGGATAAACACGACCCTTGGCAAGGTTGGCCGCCGCCACGTCACGCACATAGCCGATGTCGCGGATTGCCGCTTCCACCTTCTCGCGCGTCACGATACGCACGCCCGGGCGCTGGTTCAGCACCCGATCCACGGTCGCAAGGCTGACGCCCGCGGCTGCGGCGATATCGTAAACGGTGGGTCTCATCAGTTCCTCCTGTCGAGATCCTTACCGCGATTTCTGATGTACGTAAATCAGAAATTTTTCCAACCCCGAAACTTTCCTGTCGATCGCTACAACGAAAAAGGGCTCCTCGATGCGAGAAGCCCTTTCATTGCAAGAACATAGGACCAGATCAATGACCTCCGCCGCCACCGCCGCCCGCCGTCTTCGGCTTGCTCAACATCAGCACACCGAGAATCATCGTCAGGAACAGAATGGTCAGCATCAGGAAGATATCGCTGAAGGACAGGATCATCGCCTGCTGCGTCGTCATATTGACCATCTGCTGCAGCGCCGCCAGTTGACCGTTCAGACCGGAGGCGCTGAAACTGGTGGCCATGTTGTTCAACTGGTCGACGGCAGCCTGGTTGCCCCATTGGATATTGTCACGCAGGTAGAAGTAATGATGGTCCTGCCGGTTCGTCAGAAGTGTGTTGATGATGGCAAGGCCCACAGCGCCGCCGAGGTTACGCGTCAGGTTGAAGAGGCCGGAAGCACCCCGCATGCGGGCGGGCGGCATGGTTCCGAGCGCGATATTATTGATCGGCACCATGCAGAGCATCAACCCGAAGCCGCGCAGGATCTGCGGGATCAGCAACTCCCAGAAGTCCCAGTCCGTCGTCAGATGCATCATGATGTAGGTGCCGGCCGAGAAACTCGTGAAGCCGATGATCATCATGATGCGCAGATCGAGCTTGCTCGACAGGAAACCGGCAAGCGGCGCGGTGAAAAACATCGTCAGGCCCGAAACGAACATCGTCTCGCCGATCTGCAGCGAATCGTAGCCACGAATGCGGGCAAGATAGAGCGGGTAGATGTAGGTCAGGCCGTAAAGACCGATGCCCATCACGAAGGAGAACACCGAGCCGAAGGAAAAGTTCTTGTTGGTGAACGCCTTGAGATCGACCACCGGGAATTCCGCCGTGAAGGCGCGATAGAAGAAGATAATCGCGCCGATGCCGGAGGCAATGGCGGCAATGGTGATGTAGCTGTCGTTGAACCAGTCGTTGGTATTGCCCTCTTCCAGCACATATTCCAGCGCACCGAGGAAAACACCCATGGAGAACAGGCCCCACCAGTCGAACTTCTTCATCAGCGACAGCTCGGGCTTGTCGAAGTCGATGAAATTCCAGGTGACGATGGCAACGACGATGCCCGGCGGAATATTGACCAGGAACAGCCAATGCCAGGAGAAGGCATTGGAGAGATAGCCGCCGACGGTCGGACCGATGGTCGGCGCCAGCGTGGCGATCAGGCCGATGATCGGCGAGACGACATTGCGCTTCGACGGCGGGAAGATGGTAAAGGCGGCCGCGAAGACCGACGGGATCATGCCGCCGCCGATAAAGCCCTGCAGCGCGCGATAGACGATCATCTGGTCGATGTTGGTGGCGGTTGCCGCGAGCGCGCTCGCCATCGTGAAGCCGGCGGCCGAGATCGCGAAGAGGTACCGCGTCGAAATGATGCGCGCCAGCGTTCCCGACAATGGGATCATGATGACTTCGGCGATCAGATAGGCCGTCTGCACCCAGCCGATTTCATCCGAGCCGGCGCTGAGGCCGGCCTGGATTTCGCTGAGCGAGGCCGAGACGATCTGAATGTCGAGGATCGACATGAACATGCCGAGCACCATCGCGAGGAAGGCGATGAGCTTTTTGGGGTCAATGCGGTCATCCGCCGGAGAAAGGGCGGGAGCCGGCGCCCGCGGAGGGGAGCCTGCGGTAGTGCTGGCCGACGACATGATCTGTCCCTCCCGAGCTTACTTGTCCGGCGCCGTGCGGGTGTCGACATCGACGACGACACTCAGGCCGGCGCGCAGGCGACCGCTATCGAGCGCATCCTGCGGCAGGGCGATGCGAACCGGCACGCGCTGGATGATCTTGGTGAAATTGCCCGTCGCGTTTTCCGGCGGCAGCAGCGAGAAGACCGAGCCGGAAGCCGGCGAAATCGATTCCACGGTGCCGACGATCGGATGATCGCTATAGGCGTCCACCTGGACGTTGACCTTCGAGCCGGGAACCAGATGCTGGATCTGTGTTTCCTTGAAGTTGGCATCGATATAGAGCTGCCGGGTCGGAACGATCGCCATCAACTTCTGGCCGGGAGAGACGAGGTCGCCTTCCTGCACGGACCGGTTGCCGACGACGCCGTCATAGGGCGCCTTCAATACGGTGAAGGAGAGATCGCGGGCGGCCTTGTCGCGAGCGGCTTCCAGGCCCTTGATCGTGCTCTCGGCCTGCGTACGCTGTGCCCGCAGCAGGTTGATATTGGCCTGGGCCGACGCGATGGCGGCGTCGCCACCGACGAGATTGGCTTTCGCCTGGTCGAGGGCGATATTGGCGCTATCGAGCGAGGCCGTGGTGCCGACCGACTTCGCCTGAAGCTCGGCGGCGCGGGTCTGGGTGATCTGCGCGCCGCGTACCGTTGCTTCCAACGCGACCTTCTGGGCCTGCGACTGAGCAAGAGTAGCCTGACCGGCGGCAATCTGCGCATCGATGGTTTGCAGCGACAGCTGCTCGGTGACGAGCGAAGCCTGCGCCTGCTCCAACGCCAGCTTGTAGTCGCCGTCGTCGAGCGTGGCGAGCACATCGCCTGTCTTGACTAACTGGTTGGCGACGACATTCACCTTGGCGACGTAGCCGGTGACCTTCGGCTGGATGGTCGCGATGTCACCTTCGATATAGGCGTCGTCGGTGGAGACCATGAAGCGGCCGGTCGTCCACCAGTCATAACCGTACCAACCGCCGCCGACGAGCGCCAAAACGACAATGATCGGTAAAACCAGGCTGCGCCGCTTCTTCTCGGCGGGCGGTGGGGCCGCCTCGGCCGGAGATGCAGGCGCAGCCTGGGCGGGGGCTGGATTGCGGCGCGTTTCCGCGGCGGGCGCTTCGGCGGATACGCCGGCTTCCCGTGCTTCCGCTTCGGTATCAGCAGCATCGTCAACGATGCGCGCTACGTTGTTACCATGACTTGACGACATTGCCCTACCACCGGAAATCTGTGCAAAATAATCGAACCGAACGGTTCAGTTCAGTTGACATAGAGTGTTTTTAATTCCATATCAAGTCATATCGAACCGCTGAGTTCGATTTATTTGGCGAATCTGATTAAGGCTTTCAAAAAGCGATCGGGTGAAGGAGACCATGAAGCACGAACCGCAAAATGCCGCCGTCTTGAACGCACCCGCGTCCGGCGGACGGTGGGCCGCTGGTGAAGATCCGGTCAAGCGCCAGCAAATTCTGGAGGGCGCCAAGCGCGTCTTCATGAAGATGGGGTTCGATGCAGCGAGCATGAACGACGTCACGCGCGAAGCGGGCGTCTCCAAGGGCACGCTCTACGTCTACTTCGCCAACAAGGAAGACCTGTTCTCCGCGATGGTGGACAACGAGCGCGCGCATTTCGTCGAGATCGTGCGCACAGCGCTTGCCGACGATACCGATGTGGCAGCCAGCCTCTATGAATTCGGCATGGTGTTCGTGACCCACGTCACATCGGAAAAGACTATCAGCGCCATGCGCACGGTCATCGGTGTGCGCGAACGCATGCCATCCCTTTGTCAACGCTTCTTTACCGGCCCGGAAAATCTGCGCACCGTTCTGCGCAGCTTCCTCGAACGTCAGGTCTCGGCCGCTCGTCTTCGCATCGAGGACTTCGACATGGCCGCACGTCATTTCCTCGACATGGCCAGTGGCAGCTACTTCAAGCTGAGATTGTTCGGCGACATGGATGCTCCTCCTTCGAAGGAGGAGATCGACTATGTCGTGCGCGGCGCGGTGCGCGTCTTCATGGCTGCTTATGGTATCGATCGAAAAGATCAGGCCTGACCGCCTTCCGATAGTCAGCGGATATCCGCCCCGATCCCGCAATCCTGTGAACGGCATGGCGGCGTGTCCGGCATGATGGAACGCTTCGACGACCGCTTCGATCCCCAGACCGGCATGGGCGTGAAGGAGATCCGGCTTCCCTTGAGGGCATGGAAATATACGCGCCGGCCGCGAAAATAGTGGTGGCGCTTGTACCGGCGATTTCGCTCCTTACATTACCGACCATTGTTGAGGAGCCGGAGCTGGGGGTCAGCGTTCGGCAAACGCTGACCAGAGGGAATCGTTGATGAACATTGTTGGTTTGGTGCAAGATCCGAGCGCATGGGTTGCGCTGATCACGCTTGTCGTCATGGAGGTGGTCCTCGGTATCGACAACCTCATCTTCATCTCGATCCTGACCAACAAACTGCCGCCCGAACACCGCGAAAAAGCGCGCAAGATCGGCATCGGCCTCGCCCTGGTCATGCGTCTTGCCCTGCTCGGCACCGTCGCCTGGATCGTGCAGCTGACACAGCCGGTCTTCGAAGTCTTCGGCCAGGGCTTCTCCTGGAAGGACATGATCCTGATCGGCGGCGGCCTGTTCCTGGTTTGGAAAGCGACCAAGGAAATCCATCACAACGTCGATCCCGAGGAAAAGGGCGAGGACTTCATCGCCAAATCGACCACGACCGGCTTCGCCGCGGCGATCGGCCAGATCCTGCTGCTCGACCTCGTCTTCTCGATCGACAGCATCATCACCGCCGTCGGCATGACGCCGCATCTGCCGATCATGTTCGTCGCCGTCATCGCCGCCGTCACCGTCATGCTGGTGGCCGCCACGCCGCTTGCCAACTTCATCGAGAAGAACCCGACCATCGTCATGCTGGCGCTGGCCTTCCTGCTGATGATCGGCACGACGCTGATCGCCGAGGGCATGGGCTTCCACGTCCCCAAGGGCTACGTCTACGCGGCCATGGCCTTCTCGGCCCTCGTCGAGGTGCTGAACATGCTGGCGCGGAACAGGCGGAAAAAGGCGGCTGGCGGCCATTGAGGAAAAATCCGCACCTGCATAATGGGTACGGCGTTCACTCCTGGACGTGAACGTCGACCCATTCGCCAATGTCACCCCGACCGTAAATGTCGACTCTGATCCATATGTTGCCACGAACGATATCGTTTGCGGCATCGTCGGTGATGGTGCCGCTCGCGAGCATCGCTTCCAGACGCTGCCGGTTGGCGGGGTCCGAGAAGAAGCCGTCGCCCTGATCGCCCCGATCACGGCGTCTATAGGCATGGTAATTCGCGCGATCCTGCCGGATGATCTGCCAGGGCAGCGTCAGGCGCTCTCCCTTGGAATTATAGAGATCGTCATGACCGATATAGGCTCGATAGCTATCGAGAAGAGGGGCCGAACCATCGCGCGTGATCGTCGATTGGGCGGCGGCGGGGCTAAGCATGGTTCCCACGAATAAAAAGCTCAAAATGAATTTCTTCATCGCTTTCTCCCATTGATCAATTGAGGACCAATTCCGCTACTGTCGCAAAAATTGCAAATGAAAAATGATGCATACATGTCTCTATCTCGACTTTTTCTAATGGAAATAGGCGGAGGCATCGTGACGGACGAAGCGGCGTGCCGGCTTCGCGCTCGCGCCCACGCTATGTCACGACGCACTTTCCCTTGACGTCATCCATTGAATATGGCCTAAGGCCAGCCAAACGGAAAACGCGGAATTGAAGCGGCAAGACGCCCTTTTCCGGCCGGTTTCCTGATCCAGATAAACATTTCCAGCCGGGCAGCGCTTATCCCACGCAGCGGCCTGGCTTTTTCTGACGGGCAAACAAAATGACCACTTCAGGCGTTCGCGTCCGCATCGCACCCTCCCCGACCGGCGAGCCGCATGTCGGCACCGCCTATATCGCGCTGTTCAATTATCTCTTCGCCAAGAAGCATGGCGGCGAGTTTATCCTGCGCATCGAAGACACCGACGCGACGCGCTCGACGCCGGAATTCGAGACCAAGGTGCTCGATGCGCTGAAATGGTGCGGCCTTAAATGGTCGGAAGGTCCCGATATCGGCGGCCCCTACGGCCCTTACCGTCAGAGCGACCGCAAGGACCTCTACAAGCCCTACGTCGAGAAGATCGTCGATGCCGGCCACGGCTTTCGCTGCTTCTGCACGCCGGAGCGCCTGGAACAGATGCGCGCCGCCCAGCGCGCCGCCGGCCTGCCGCCGAAGTATGACGGCCACTGTTTGAATCTCTCTGCCGAGGAAGTCTCGTCGCGCGTTGCCGCCGGCGAGCCGCATGTCGTTCGCATGAAGATCCCGACCGAAGGCACCTGCAAGTTCCATGACGGCGTCTACGGCGACGTCGAAATCCCGTGGGATGCGGTCGACATGCAGGTCCTGCTCAAGGCCGATGGCATGCCGACCTATCACATGGCCAACGTCGTCGACGACC
>DASWOH010000192.1:0-1770 GCA_036398815.1 Rhizobium sp.
TGCCACTAGCATCGCAGATGCTTCCGCGCCGGTACAGACATAAATACCGATGGCGTGGCGGATATGCATCCGTCGATCCACCACGGTCGATGAAGCGAGGATTAGGGGCTCCAAATGTTCCCCGCTATTCAATCCTATGAAGTATAGATTTAATTAGTACTTAGTTAATCATATGGTCTTTCGAATAAATAAAATAAAATTGGAACGAATACTGGTCTCTCGCATTCCTATGACACCTCCTCATCAAAATGGGTATCGCGTCATGACAGAGAACTTGCTCAGTGCATTGTCCAGCCCGCTGAACGATTGCCGCGTGGTCATAATCGAGGACGAGTTCCTGATAGCACTCGATCTCGAAATGTCGGTTTCGAACGCCGGACTGGGGGCAACGGTCAGTGGCTTCGCCACGCAGAAAGAGCATGCTCTCAAGATCGGTGCCGACGCGGACATCGCGTTTGTCGACGTGAACTTGGCCGATGGTCGGACCGGGCCTGAGGTCGGTCGAATTCTGGCAAACGACTTTGGCGTCTCGGTCATTTTCATGACTGGTAATCCGGAGATGCTCTGCAAAGATATCGCCGGCACATTGGGTGTGATGACGAAGCCTGTCGATGACAGGGCCGTTCAACAGGCACTTGCCTACGCTATCGCAAAACGCACTGGCCGGCTGGCCATCGTGCCAGCCGGCATGATGGTGTTCCCCGCCTGACCTCCTGCGAACAATCCGCTCCTCTCCTGCCCGTTGCCCCTGGAGGCTTCGGATTTCCCTTTGTTCCTGTCTCCTGGAAAATTCTATCATGATGTCTGTTGGCCTACTTTCGCGGCGCAAATTTCTTTGTCTTGTCGGTACCGTCTCGGCCGCGAGCCTGACGGGTTGTACGACTGATGGCATCGGATCCCTGTTCCAGCCGGTCGTTGACGTTGTCCGACCGAGACCCGCACTGGCACAGCAGCCTGATCCGGCTGTGATCTACGCTGCTGAGACAGACGAAGGATTCTCGCTGCCTGCTATCCCATACCGGCAGATAGACCGGCGCTTTTATCGGCAGCGCGTCGTTGATCCCACCGGGGAGCCGCCCGGCACGGTCGTCGTCGACACCAAGGCACGGTTTCTCTATTTCGTGGAGGAAGACGGAACGGCGATGCGTTACGGCGTCAGCATCGGCAAGGACGGCTTCGCCTGGCAGGGCGAGGGTGTCATACAATGGCGCAAGAAGTGGCCGCGGTGGGATCCTCCGGACGAGATGGTTGCGCGTCAGCCCGATCTGAAGCGTTACTCGATCGGGAATGGTGGCATGGCGCCAGGCATCGATAACCCCCTCGGCGCACGCGCCCTCTATATCTTCCAGAATGGTCAGGACACCTTGTATCGGCTGCATGGAAATCCCAACTGGCGGTCGATCGGGAAAGCCCAGTCATCCGGCTGCGTGCGCTTCATAAATCAGGATATCATCGACTTGTACGATCGGGTTCCCGAACAGGCACGGATCGTCGTCAAACAATAAATAACGGGCTCGCCGGGATTCCGCGATTGGCACCCCGAATAGCCATAATAAAAGTCCAGATGAGATAGGCAGCGCGAGATACGTCGCTTCTCATTCTCGCTGATTTCTGTCCAACCCCTTGATTCCGAAAAAGGAAATATCTATGATGCTACCTCAAGGCACCGTGATTGCGGTCTCTGATGGCCAAAAGCTCAGCCTGTATCGTAATGTTGCCAATGAGCCCGATCTCGAACTTTCTGCGCTGCCTGATGCCGCTGTGGATGGC
>DASWOH010000193.1:0-1657 GCA_036398815.1 Rhizobium sp.
CGGCGGGACGAAAAATCCCGGCGAGTTTCGGCGGTCTCAGAACTGGATCGGCGGCTCACGTCCATCAAACGCGCTGTTCGTGCCGCCGCCGCCGACCGAGATGGATGGTTGTCTCGATGCGCTTGAGCGCTTCATGCACGAGGACGGCTCCCGTCTACCCGCCCTGATTAAGGCCGGCCTGCTGCATGTTCAGTTTGAGACCATCCATCCGTTCCTTGATGGCAATGGCAGGATCGGCCGCTTGCTGGTGACGTTGTATCTCTGCGTCAACGGCGTGCTGCGCAAGCCGCTCCTCTATTTGAGCCTGTACCTGAAGACTCATCGCGCTGACTATTATCGACTGCTTCAGGAGGTGCGCGAGCACGGGGCATGGGAAGCCTGGCTCGATTTCTTCCTCACCGGCGTTGCGGATACGGCCAATCAGGCGTTCGAAGCCGCTACCCGTATTGTTGATCTGTTCAAGGAAGACCGCGAGCGGATTACGACAGAGAGCGACCGGGCAGGCTCTGCACTGCGTATCCACGATCTGTTTCAGCAGAACCCGTTCCTGACGGCCAACCAGCTCGTCCAACAAACAGGGCTTTCGGCTCCGACCGTGAATGCGGCACTCGCCGATCTGGAACGGTTCGGCATCGTTGAGGAAATCACCGGGCGCAAACGGGGGCGCGTGTTCAGTTACCGGCGATATCTCGCCATCTTGAGCGAGGGAACCGACCCGCTCCCCGCAACGGCCTAAAAAGGGGGAGCCTGTGCCGATAAAAACTATATCCGCCGCACAATTCGCGACCGCCTTCGATCTTAGGCCCAATCTCGTGGCGTGGTTCCTTGGCGCCGGCGCATCGGCCGCCTCCGGCATCCCGACCGGCTATGCCATGATCCGCGACTTCAAGGCGCAAATCTTTTGCCGCGAGACAAACCTGTCAAAGCGAGAGATCGACACGGCTGATCCAGTGTGGATCGACAGGGTCGATGCCTTTTTTCGGCAAACGTCACTGTTGCCGCCTGACGGCGATCCTACGGAATATGCCAAGGCCTTCGAAGCGGTATATCCAGAGGCTCGGCATCGTCGACAATATATCGACGATGCGATCTCCAAGGGTACTCCCTGTTTTGGGCACAAGGTACTTGGCAGCCTTATGGCCGCCGGTAAGGTAAATTGCGTTTTCACGACGAATTTCGATCCGCTCGTCGAGGAGTCGGCGCATTCGGCAAATGGGATTCTGCCAGTAGAAGACCAGAACCGCCCGACTGTGGCGGCGATCGATTCCGCCGACCGTGCCATGCGGTGCCTGAATGAATCCGACTGGCCGTTGGTAGCGAAGCTCCACGGCGATTATCAGTCGATCACGATTAAGAACACGGGATCAGAACTGGAGGAACAGGACACCCGGATGCGGCATGTGCTGGTCGAATCCGGCAAGCGCTTCGGGATGATCTTCGTCGGCTATAGCGGACGCGACGCTTCGATCATGGAGGCGCTGAACACGGTTCTGGATGGGCCGTCGCCATTTCCCAACGGGCTTTACTGGCTCACCTCGTCAGTTTCGCGCTTGCTGCCAGCAGTGATCGAATTCCTAGATCGTGCTCAAGCAGCCGGCGTGGACGTGGCCGTCGTCGAGTGCGCGACCTTCGACGAACTGGCTGCCGATATCATCAA
>DASWOH010000194.1:0-42843 GCA_036398815.1 Rhizobium sp.
AACCCATCTGCATGGTCCGGGACCGATGGCCCGAGCTTCTGAGGTCGTCGGGCGCGAACCATCTGGCGCTACGCAGCTCTTCCGGTTTCTTCCTGTTTTTCATTGTATTGAAGCCTTATATTCAACAATTAGTCGAAGAGACAAATCCGCGCGTCGTGTCATTCCTTCATGCCCCACTTCAGCAAGGTCCGGCGCTCGATCGTCTGGAACACCAGGTTCTCGACAATAAGCCCAATGACGATGACCGTCAGCAGGCCGGCGAAGACGGCGGGTATGTCGAGGAGATTGCGGTTTTCGAAGATGAACCATCCAAGTCCGCCCTGGCCGGAGGAGACGCCGAAGACGAGCTCGGCGGCGATCAAGGTGCGCCAGGAGAAGGCCCAGCCGATCTTCAACCCGGTCAGGATCGACGGGAAGGCGGCGGGGATGAGGATGCGGAACACATAGGAAAGCCCGGTCAGCCCGTAATTTGCGCCGACCATGCGCAACGTGCGCGACACGCCGAGAAAGCCGGCATGGGTGTTGAGCGCAACCGCCCACAGAACGGAATGCACCAGCACGAAGACGAGGCTCGCCGGCCCGAGGCCGAACCAGATGAGCGCAAGCGGCAGCAGCGAGATCGCCGGCAGCGGATTGAACATCGCCGTCATGGTTTCAAGAAAATCGGTGCCGATGCGCGTGTTGATCGCCACGACCGTCAAGACGGCGGCGAGGACCGTTCCCGTCACATAGCCCGTCACGAGCACCTTCAGCGTCGTCCAAATGCGCTCGGGCAGAACACCGTCGGCGAAGCGATCGTAGAGCGCGCTCAGGGTGTCGCTGAGCGTCGGGAAAAGCAGCGGATTGTCGAGGTGCCGTGCATAGGCCTCCCAGATGATGGCAAGAGCAACGATCAGCAGCGATTTGCGGAAGAAACTCGACTGCCAAAGGAGTTCAAGGGCGCCGAGTTTCTGTTCGACGGCGGCGATGTGGTTGGCGGAATCGGCCGTATCGGCTGCAAGAATGATCTGCGGTGCGCTCATGACCTATTCCCTATGTCCGGCTTCGGCAAACAGCATGTGATGAATTTCCTGTTCCAGCTTGGCGGCTGCGGCAGTGTCGTTGCGGACGGATTCGACATTGCGGACCTCGGCCTTGACGCGGCCGGGATGCGGCGACAGCAGCAGGATGCGGTTGGAGATCTTGATCGCCTCGGCGATCGAATGCGTGACGAAGATGACGGTGAAACGCGTATCTTCCCAGAGCTGCAGAAGCTCGTCCTGCATCTGCCGGCGGGTCAGCGCGTCGAGTGCGGCAAAGGGTTCGTCCATCAGCAGGATATCGGGCTGCATGGCCATGCCGCGGGCGATTGCCACGCGCTGCTTCATGCCGCCCGAAAGCATATGCGGATAGGTATCGACGGCGCGGGTGAGCTTCACCTTGTCGATATAGTCGCGGGCAATGGCTTCCGCCTCGGCGCGGGGCAGGCGGCGCGCGGTCGTCAGCGGAAACATGACGTTTTCAAGGACGGTCTTCCAGGGCAGGAGCTGGTCGAACTCCTGAAAGACCATCATGCGGTCGGCGCCCGGCTTCTTGACCAGCTGTCCCTTGATCTCGATGCGGCCGCTCGTCGGCGTCAGATAGCCGCCGATCGCTTTCAGCAGGGTCGATTTTCCGCAGCCGGAGGGGCCAAGCAGCACGAAGCGATCGGACTGGGCGACGGAAAAGCTGACGTCCTCGGTGGCGGTGATCAAAAGGTTGGGCGTCTTGTAGCGAAGCGTCACCTTGTCGACGTTCAAGAGTGGTGTGCCGGCGATTGCCGTTTGGGTCGTTGTCGGATCGGCTGCGATTTTTGCCTGAAGCATGAAGGCTCCTCCAAGAATTGGATCGAGAGGCGGCATTCGCGCCGCCTTCCCGGATCAATTACCGTTCAGATCGGCGGCTTCGGGCAGATAATAATCCGTCCAGGCCTTCGGCATTGTCTTCAGGGTTCCGACCTTGTGGAGATGGGCCGCGAACTTCATGGTTCCCTGCGGATCCATGCGGAACTCCATCATATGCGGCTGGTTCAGGATCGCCAGCAGATCGTCGACACTGGTCTTGTCACCGCTCACGGTCTTATAGGCTTCGACCGCGGTCTTCGGATCATTCTTGATCACATCGATGGCGTCGGCCGTCGCCTCCCGCACCGCCTTGATGATCGTCGGATTGGCCTCGGCGAATTGCGTGGTCGTGAAGAAGGTGCCCTGGGTCAGCTCGCCGCCGATGATGTCGCGCGAATTGACGACCTCATGAACGCCCGGCTGCTTCAGCTCCAGATATTGGAAGGGCGGCGCCGAGAAATGGCTCTTCACTTCGTGGTTCGCGTTTGCAAGCGCCGCCATCGCGTCGGGGTGACCGAGCTGTACCGTGTTGGTGTCGAACTTGTGCACCTGATCGTCGCCATACATCTGGGCGGCGGCCATCTGTAGCAGGATTGCCTGCGTTGAAACGCCGACGGTCGGCACGGCAATCCTGTCGCCCGGCTGAATGTCCTTCAGGGATTTGATGCGTGGATCACGCGAAACCATGATGACCGGCTGGGCGGAGTTGGTGACGATACCCTTGACCTTGCCTCTGGTGCGGTCCCAGAGCAGCAGCAGGTTGCCGGTGCCGGTATTGACGATGTCGACATTACCGGCAAGCAGCGCATCGGTCTGTGCGCCGCCGCCGCTGAAGGTGCGCCAATCGACCTTGACGCCGGCGAGGCCATCTGCCTCCGCCCGCTTTTCGATCAGCTTCTGCGTCTCCATGACGTGGCTGACGAGATAAAGAATGCCCGGCTGGCGCGTGATTGAAATATCCGTCTTTTCGGCGGCGCCGGCGGACAATGTGCCGGCAAGTACGAGACAGACTGCGGTCAGGCCGCGAAAAAGAACTCTCATCATTTCCTCCCAGAATGATCCAAACGCATGAGTGTCGTTTGCATAAGCCGACTAAAGCACTAATGTATCAGTGCATCAAGTCCCAAATTGTGTTTAATGGGCTGAGATTCCAGATCAGGAAGGTGGCCGCGTGAAAGTAAATCCGAAAGAATTTGTCCTGGACCGTTCCCGCCAGGTTGCGCCGCAGATCCTGGAAATCCTGAGGGCGCGCATTCTTTCGATGAGCCTGCCGCCGACGACGGTGCTGTCGCGAATCTCGCTGCAGAGCGAATTCAACGTCAGCCAGACACCGGTTCGCGACGCGTTGATCCGGCTGGAAGAGGAGGGGCTGGTCGAGGTCTATCCACAATATGCCACCGTCGTTTCACGGATCGATATCGGCAACGCCAGGGAGGCGCATTTCCTGAGATTGTCGATCGAGCTGGAAGCTATCCGGCGTCTGACGGTCGAAACGCCGGAGGAGACGGCCGCGGCACTGGCGCAGGTTCTGGCCCGGCAAGAGCATGTCATGTCGCCCGAGACCTACGACTTCTTCGATTCGCTTGACAAGGATTTTCACCGCGTTCTCTTCGAGAGGGTCGGCATATTGGGGCTCTGGGCAACCGTTCGTCGCCAGAGTGTCCATCTCGACCGGCTGCGCCGGCTGAATCTGCCGATGCCGGGCAAGCTGCAGCAGGTCATCGCCGATCACCGTGCCGTTGTCGATGCCGTCCGGTCGGGCGATGCGGCTCTGGCGGTTGCCGCCCTGCGCAAGCATCTCACCGGCACACTGTCGATCATCGATCTGATTTGCGAACAATATCCGGATTATGTCCGCCGATAGGGGCGCGGGCGGCAAGCGCCGCTTATTGGCTTCGGCCGCTCTTCGTGCGACAAAGTATCGACGAGACAAGATATGGAGATTCCTTGACCATTGGACTTGCGCATGCCGAACTGATCGCGGTTCTGACGGCCGTTACCGGCAACGAGCCCAGGGTCATGACAGTACGCTCCGGCGACGCCTTGCCGTCCGGGCCGTTCGAGCTTGGTCATCGGACGCTGCAAAGCGGTCTTCGGGAATGGGTGCAGGAGCAGACCGCGCATCCTGTCGGATATCTGGAACAGCTCTATACGTTTGCCGACCGCGACCGGAACAATGAAATTCTGGGCGGCCGGACGATCTCGATCAGCTATCTCGGCCTGGTGCGCGAGCAGGCGGCCCCCGGCGCCGGCCGGCCGGGCTGGCACGGTTGGTATGAATATTTCCCTTGGGAAGACCACAGAGCCGGCCGGCCAGCCATTATCGACAACATCGTCGAGCGCCTGGATGGCTGGATCGGCAGCGATACAGCTAGATGCGATCAGCGCCGTCGCCGCGCCGATTTTGCCTTTGGGTTGAACGAAGCGGCCTGGAATGAAGATCTTGTGCTTCAACGCTACGAGCTTCTTTACGAGGCCGGATTGGTTTTTGAGGCGGGCTGCGCGCAACCAAGCAGGTCCGGCCGCCCAATGTTTGCCGATCACCGGCGTATTCTCGCGACCGGCATGGCGCGGCTGAGGGCGAAGATCAAATATCGCCCCGTCGTCTTCGAACTCATGCCGGAGAGTTTCACCCTCCTGCAACTGCAACGCACCGTCGAGGCGCTAGCCGGCCTGACGCTGCACAAGCAGAATTTCCGTCGCCTCATCGAGCAGCAGGATCTGGTGGAGGAGACCGGTGGAACCGAAAGCGAAACGGGCGGCCGCCCGGCCAAGCTCTTCCGCTTCCGTCACGCTATCCTCGAAGAACGCGAACTCGCCGGAACGAAATTACCACTCTCCCGCAATTGACATATGCTCATATCGAGAATATCTATTTGCGCATAATATACTCAATATGAGTATAATAAGGAGCCGGCCATGAATTATGCCATATCCGCATCCTCCCTCTATGATCGCGTCAGCCGCGTCATCCCCAAAGCCGAATGGATGACGTTTCAGGACGATGTCGAGGCGATCCTCGAGCTGAAGCGCCGCCGCAACGCCGTCATCCTCGCGCATAACTACCAGACGCCGGAGATCTTCCACGGCGTTGCCGATATTGTCGGAGACAGCTTGGCGCTTGCCCGCAAGGCGATCGATGTGGATGCCGATATCATCGTGCTCGCCGGCGTGCATTTCATGGCTGAGACCGCCAAGCTGCTCAATCCGGAAAAGACCGTGCTGATCCCGGACATGGCTGCCGGCTGTTCTCTTGCGGACTCGATCACGCCGGAAGACATTGCACTACTGCGCCAGGCCCATCCCGGCGTTCCCATCATCACTTACGTCAACACATCCGCTGCGGTGAAGGCGGCCTCCGACATCTGCTGCACGTCGGGCAACGCCAAGCAGGTCGTGGAATCGCTCGGCGTTCCCAAGGTGCTGATGATCCCGGACGAATATCTGGCGCAAAACGTGGCGCGCGAGACCAATGTCGAGATCATCGCCTGGCATGGGCATTGCGAGGTACACGAGCTTTTCACCGCCGACGACATACGCCAGCTGCGCGAAAACTATCCTGGCGTGATGGTGCTTGCGCATCCTGAATGCCCGCCTGATGTGGTCAGAGAGGCGGATTTCGCCGGCTCCACCGCCGTGATGTCCGACTATGTCGGCAACAAGCAGCCGGCGCGCGTTGTGCTGCTCACCGAATGCTCGATGAGCGACAATGTCGCCGTGCACCATCCGAATGTCGAGTTCATCCGGCCTTGCAATCTCTGCCCGCACATGAAGCGCATCACGCTCGGCAATATCCGCAAGGCACTTGAGGAAAACCGGCACGAAGTCACGGTCGATCCGGCAATCGCCGTCGCCGCGCGTCGCGCGGTGGAAAGGATGTTGGCGATATGACCGAGATTCTTCACGATCTTTCGGGCCGTGTCGTCATTGTCGGCAGCGGCCTTGCCGGGCTTATGGCAGCGTTGACGCTGGCACCACAGCCTACGGTCATCGTCACGCGCGCCGCTCTCGGCGCGGAGACATCGAGCGCCTGGGCGCAGGGCGGCATCGCCGCCGCCATGGGAGCCGACGATAGCGCGGAACTGCACCTTGCCGACACGCTTGCCGCCGGCGACGGGCTTTGCGATCCGGTCGTGGCCTCTAGCATTATCGCCGAAGCGCCAGCGGCGATTGCTTCTCTGGAGCGGGCAGGCGTCCGCTTTGACCGGAATAGCGCGGGCAATCTGTCGCTAGGCCTTGAGGCCGCGCATTCGCGCCGTCGCATCGTTCATGCCGAGGGCGATGGCTCGGGCGCTGCGATTGTCCACGCGCTGGTGCAGGCTGTCGCCCGCACACCGTCGATCACTGTGCTGGAGGGGTGCGAGGCCCGCCGGTTGCTTCTGGACGGAGGTCGGATCAGCGGTTTGCTCTGCGCAACGCCAAAGGGGCTGGTGATCCTGCCGACATCCAGGGTGCTTCTGGCGACGGGCGGCATCGGCGGTCTCTTCGATGCAACGACCAATCCGATGGGCAACTTCGGCCAAGGCATTGCACTTGCCGCAAGAGCCGGGGCGCTTCTGGCCGACATGGAATTCGTTCAGTTCCATCCGACCGCGCTCGATTCCCGCCGCAAGCCGCTGGCGCTGGTTAGCGAGGCCGTGCGAGGCGAGGGCGCCTTGCTCGTCAATGAGAAAGGCGAGCGCTTCATGGCGCAGGTTCCCGGCGCGGAACTGGCCCCACGCGATGTTGTCGCTCGCGCCATCAGCGCGGAAATCGCCCGGGGCGGTCGCGTCTTCCTCGATGCCCGCGAGGCACTCGGCCACCGTTTCGCTGTCCGTTTTCCGGTGATCGATGCGCTCTGCCGGGAAGCCGGCATCGATCCGTCCTGTGAGCTCATTCCCGTACGCCCGGCGGTTCACTATCACATGGGCGGCGTCGCCACGGATGGAAGCGGCCGCAGTTCCGTCCCCGGCCTTTGGGTGGCGGGGGAGGCAGCTTCGACGGGCCTGCATGGCGCCAATCGGCTCGCCAGCAATTCATTGTTGGAGGCGGCCGTCATGGGCATGCGCGCGGCACAAGACATTGGTGGCGTGTCTTCACGCGCGACAGCTCCTCTGTCGGAGGATTCACTCTTGGCGGCTCCGGATGCCTCCCTTGTGCGTCCAATCGTGTCGCGGCATCTCGGCGTGCTTCGCAATGCCGGGGCTATCCATGGTGCGATCGCGGCACTCCTGCCGCTTGCCGAAAGCGACAATGCGGCTGCCGATCCGGCTGTTGTAGCGCTGTTGATCGCCGTTTTTGCCAGCCTGCGCATGGAATCGCGCGGCGCTCATGCCCGCACGGATTTTCCGTTGAAATTGCAATATGCGCAGCGCCGGATGATGCGTCTCACCGATGCTTTGGACATCGCTCGATCCGTCATTCCCCATTCCTTTGCCAGGAGCGCCTGACATGACCCTAATTCCTCTCCCGCGCCTCATTGTCGAGCCGCTGGTACGCAACGCCCTCTTGGAAGATCTCGGGCTCGCCGGAGATATCACCTCTGCAGCTGTCATTCCCGAGGATCATCGGTCCACGGTTGCGATGGCGGCTCGTCAGCCGGGCGTAGTCGCCGGCCTCGATGCCTCGGAGCTTGCCTTCCAGCTTGTCGATCCCAGGATCGTCATGACCCGCCATCGTCATGACGGTGCAAAAGTCGCGGCTGGTGACGTAATCGCGGCGATCGAAGGTCCGTCTCGCGCGCTCCTGACGGCGGAGCGCACGGCGCTGAATTTCCTAGGCCATCTCTCCGGTATTGCAACGGTGACGGCCGGCATCGTCGAGGCGATCGGTGGCACGAAAGCATCGATCGTCTGCACCCGTAAGACGACGCCGGGGCTGCGGGCGCTGGAGAAATATGCGGTGCGGGCTGGTGGCGGCGCGAACCACCGCTTTGCACTCCATGATGCCGTGCTGATCAAGGACAATCATGTGGCGATTGCCGGCGGCGTCGCCGAGGCGATCCGCCGGGCCAAGGCCGGCGTCGGCCATATGGTCAAGATCGAGGTCGAGGTGGATACGCTCGACCAGCTTCGCGAGGCCATGGAGGAGGGCGTCGATGCCGTGCTGCTCGACAATATGACGCCCGACCAGCTTCGCGAAGCAGTGGGCATCGTTGCCAGGCGGGCGATCACGGAGGCATCGGGCCGCATCACGCCATCAACCGCCGCGGCCATCGCCGCATCCGGCGTCGATCTCATCTCCGTCGGTTGGCTGACGCATAGCGCCCCGACGCTCGATATCGGACTCGATTGGAAAGCGGTCGCATAAAAGAGTACCGGATATCTGCCCTGTTAGACCACGGTCGGAACCTGCGCTCCATCCATGCTGATGACGACGCCGGTGACATAGCTTGCCTTGGATGAACTCAGGAAAGCGACGACATTGGCGATATCGTCCGGACTTGCCATCCGGCCGATCGGGATGCGCTTGAGCGCATCGGCCAGCGCTTCTTCCTCGGTGGAGCCGGCAAGTTTTGCGGATGCCTTCAGACCTTCCGCAACCCGGTCCGTCTCGGTCAGGCCCGGATTGAGGCCGACGACACGCACGCCCTGGCTGGCATAGGCATTGGCAAGCCCGACGCTTGCGAGCATCAGCGCGGCGTTGGCGGCGCCACCGGCAAGGTGGACCGGGGAGGCGATCTTACCGCCATTGCCGATGATATTGACGATGGTGCCCGAACCGCGCGCGGCCATGCGTTTGATGACCGGATCGAGCACGTTGATATAGGAAAAATACTTCGCATCCATCGCGGCACGCCAGGCTGCAGGTGTAAGCTCCGAGGCTGGCGTTCGCGTGGCCGCGCCGGCGCTGTTGACGAGAATGTCGATGGGGCCGATTTCGTTCTCGATCTGGTCAACAACCTTCAAAGCCTGGCTGTCGGAGGTCAGATCGGCGACATAGCCATGGGCACCGGGCAGGCCGGACAGCGCCTTGTCGATATTCGCTTGCGCTCGCGAGCAGATGCCGACCCGCGCGCCCTCGGACAGGAACAGGCGGGCGCAGGCATAGCCGATGCCCTTCGAGCCGCCGGTAACCAGGGCGACTTTATTGGCGAGACCGAGGTCCATTTGATTCTCTCCGCATGGATTGCAATGGGAGCTGGAAGCTATGTCTTGGCGACAGCGGAGTACAGATCGTATCGCTTTCGTCACGACCTGTTTACCGGATTTCAGTTGCGGCTAGGACAGGTGCTTGGCCTTCAGCACCGAGACGGCCGCCTCGCTATTGTGGACATAGTCATGGGCGTCAGGCTGCCTTTGCACCAGCAGGATGAACAGCAGATCGGTCAACATCAGCTGCGCATCGCGCGCCGTGATCGCCGAGGAGCGGACGCGATCTTCGTCACCCACTGTGTAGAGACGGATATCCGCGACGCGGGTCAGGGGATTGTCCTGGAGGCCGGTGACGGAGATGACGGTTGCATCCCGCTGGCTGGCAAGTTCGGCAATCCTGAGGGTCTCGATACTGGCGCCGGAATAGGAGAGGGCGAAAAGCAAATCGTCTGGGCCGAGTGTTGACGCATTGGCCATCTGCACATGGCTGTCACTGTCGTGCAGGACGATGCGCCCGAGTTTCATCAGCTTGTAGGAAAAGTCGCGCGCCACCAGCGAGGATGCGCCGACACCGGCCAGATGAATGCGCCGGGCCTCGTGCAGCGCTTTCAGCGCCCGGCCGATATCCAGCTCGTTGTTGACGGCGATGGTCTGCTGCATCGCTTGCAGCTTGCTGCCGAGCAATTTCTGCAGGATCGTCAGATAGCCATCGTCTACCTCGATCGTGCCATGGATCATCCCAGCCGGAGCCTGCCATTCCTGCGCCTTGGCCTCGCTGACGGCAAGCTTCAACTCCTGATAACCGGCATAGCCGAGCTTCTGGCTGAATTTGACGACGCTCGACTGGCTGCGTCCGGTCTCGGCGGCAAGGGCGGCGGATGACAGGCGCAGCATCTGGTCGGGATTTTCGACGATGAACTGCCCGATCTGGCGATCGGCCGGTGCCATGACCTCGAGCTTCGCGCTGATTTTCTTTAAGATAGACATCCGCCCCTTCAGGCCATGGAGGCCGGTTCATGCGTCGATACGGTCGAGCGACGCTATCATAAGTGTTCGGAATAAAAAATTCCAAATCACATTGACACATTGGAATGACCGAATAGTCTCTCCTGAAGCATGCGGAATCGCGCTTGCTCCTTCGCCCCTTTTTCGGCGGGTTTCAGATTATGGACAGATTGCGGATATCGGGTGGACGACGGCTGCAGGGCGCGGTGACGATCGCCGGTGCCAAGAATGCCGCCTTGCCGCAGATCGCGGCGGCGCTGCTGAGCCCGCATCCACTGGAATTGACGAACCTGCCGGCCGTGACCGATGTCGAGAACATGCTCGGCGTCATCTCGCTTCATGGGGCTATCGTGACCCGTTCAGCACACGGCACCACGATCGATGCGAGCGCCATTGTTTCGAAGGAAACCTCCTACGACACAGTGAGGCGAATGCGGGCGACGGTGCTGGTGCTTGCGCCGCTGCTGGCGCGCTTCGGCCACGCCCGCGTGTCCCTGCCCGGCGGCTGCGCCATCGGCGCGCGGCCGGTCGACATGCATATCAAGGCGCTGGCGACGTTGGGAGCCGATATCGCCATCGAGAACGGGCTGATCGTCGCGTCTGCTCCAAAGGGGCTGAAGGGTGCGCGGATCGTTCTCAGCTCCCCTTCCGTCGGCGCGACCGAGACGGCGATGATGGCCGCTTGCGCCGCCAAGGGCGAGACGGAGATATTGAATGCGGCGCGCGAGCCGGAGGTGGCTGATCTTGCCGCTTGTCTCGGTGCCATGGGCGCTAGGATCGAGGGTGCCGGCACGCATCGCATTCTGATCGACGGCGGTACGAGCTGGCGCCCCGCCAGGCATCACGGCATACCCGACCGGATCGAGGCCGGCACCTATGCTGTTGCCGCTGCCATCACTGGCGGGCAGCTCGAACTGATCCACGCCCGGCTCGAGAACCTGGCCTCCGTCGTGCAGATACTGGAAGCCATGGGCGTCAGCATCTGGCCGAGCGACCGTGGCCTTGTGGTGTCGAGGGATGGCCCGCTCAAGGGCGCCGATATCACCACCGAGCCCTATCCGGGCTTTCCGACGGATCTGCAGGCGCAGTTCATGGCGCTTGCCTGCTGCGCCGAGGGCGCGTCGCTGTTCCGCGAGACGGTTTTCGAAAACCGCTTCATGCATGTTCCCGAGTTGATCCGCCTTGGCGCGAACATCAAATTGCAAGGCACAACGGCACTGGTGCGCGGCGGAACGTCTTTGCGAGGTGCGCAGGTGATGGCGACCGATCTGCGCGCCTCCGTCTCGCTGGTGCTGGCGGCGCTGGTGTCTGAAGGCGAAACCATCGTCAACCGCGTCTATCATCTCGACCGTGGTTATGAGCAGCTGGATCGCAAGCTCCGCCTCTGTGGCGCGGATATCGAGCGGCTGACGTCATGAGCGCCGGAACGGATGGCACGTACTACTTCCTCGGCATCGACGGCGGTGGCACCGGCTGTCGTGCCCGTATCGAGGATGCGGAGGGAAGCGTGCTGGGGCAAGGCCTATCCGGCCCCGCAACTACGCGGCTCGGCATAGAAGAGGCCTGGGCATCGATCGCAAGGGCCTTCGGTGCCGCGATCGAGGAGGCAGGCTTGGGTCCCGACGAGATCGGGCGGATTCATGCGGGGGTCGGACTTGCCGGGATCGGACGCAAGGGCGCGCTTGAGGCATTGCGGGCCATAAAACATCCCTTTGCCGGCATCGATTTCGTCAGCGACGGAGAAGGTGCCTGCCTCGGGGCTCATTCCGGGCGTGATGGTGCGATCGTCATTGCCGGAACGGGATCGATCGGTCTCGGCTTTGTCGAGGGTCGTCGTTTGCGGGTCGGCGGTTATGGATTTCCGATTTCCGACGAGGGCAGTGGGGCGGAACTCGGACTGAAGGCCGTGCAGCTTGCTTTGCGCGCCCATGATGGTCGCTACGAAAAGACGGCGCTGTTGGCCGAGATCATGCAGCGGTTTCAGCAGGATCCGATGGAGGCGGTTGCCTGGATGGACCGTGCCTCCGCCACCGATTATGCCGCCTTGGCGCCGATGGTCATGCGCCATGCCGATCAGGGAGATGCCGCCGGAAGGCGCATCGTCCAGAGTGCGGCCGAGCATGTCGATACGCTGATCCGTACGCTCTTCGACAAGGGCGCTCCACGCGTTTCCCTGCTCGGCGGTCTCTCCAGTCCGCTCGAACCGTGGTTGGCCCCGGATGTCCGCCGCCGCCTCAAGCCCATTGATGGTGACGCCGTTTCGGGCGCCATTATCCTCGCCAGGAAATCGACCTCCAGCCATTGAAAGGACGGTACGTTTGTCGCCGGATTTCTCACATTGAATTTGGAATATTTTATTCCTTTAACAATTGACGAGCGGAATAAACGGACATAATCTTAACGAAGGTAAACAGGGAATGGGCGGAGAACGAATCCGAAAAAGCCGACCGCCTAAAGCTGAAGTCGAGCGTTTTGTTGCGTTGAAAATTTAACGACTGCCGTGGCTGGTCCGATCGCGATCGATCGAGCTTGCCATCCCTGATCCATTGATATCGACGCATAGTTTCGAGAACAGGCCCATGACAGAACAGAGATTGATATCCGAACTGGAGCAGTTGGTTTCCGAGGGGCGCAATCCGAACACGATGCATATCGATCTGCTGCCGACCTTCGATATCCTGCGCGAAATCAACTATGAGGACCAGACCGTTCCGACGGCGGTCGAAAAGGTCATTCCGGCGATCGCCGCTGCCGTGAACCAGATCGTCGCCGCCTTCCAGAAGGGTGGGCGGCTGATCTATATGGGTGCCGGCACCAGCGGCCGGCTTGGCGTTCTCGACGCATCCGAATGCCCGCCGACCTTCAGCGTGCCGCCCGACATGGTGATCGGTCTGATCGCCGGTGGCCCCGAGGCGTTGCAGAACTCGATCGAGGGCGCCGAGGACGATCCGGAGCAGGGCCGTCAGGCTTTGCAGGATATCAAGCTGACCTCCGCGGATGTCGTGGTCGGCATCGCCGTCAGCGGCCGTACACCCTACGTCATCGGCGGACTGAACTATGCGAAGAGCATCGGCGCTGTCACCATCGCGCTCTCCTGCAATCCCAATTCCATCATTGCCGGCATTGCCGACCTGGCGATTTCTCCCGTCGTTGGACCGGAAATCCTGACGGGATCGACCCGGCTGAAATCCGGTACGGCACAGAAACTCATTCTCAACATGCTGACGACGGCGAGCATGATCCGCATCGGCAAGAGCTATCAGAACCTGATGGTCGACGTGCATGCGAGCAACAAGAAGCTGGTCGCCCGCGCCATCAGGATCGTCATGCAGGCGACGGGTTGCACACAGGCGGATGCGCGCCGCGTGCTCGACCAGACGGGCAATGACGTCAAACTCGCCATTCTCATGGAAATTACCGGAATGGGCATTGAAGAAGCCCGCGCGGCGTTGCAAAACGCTGGTGGCTTTCTGCGCAAGGCGATCAGTGCGAAGACTGCATGAAGTGATATCGCGATCATAAAGAAATGGCCAAAATCGGCTGGGGTAACAAGCTCAGGGGGCAAAAAGAATGAAAAGGTATTTTCCAGGCAGGCTGATGTCCTGCGTCGCACTTGCGGCCGGTCTCGGCATCGCGGCCATATCGGCGCAAGCACATGCAGCGACGCTGCGCATGGCATGGTCGCAGGATGCAACCGGGCTCGATCCGCACAAGCAGACTGCCTTTTCCTCGATCCGTTTGCTGGAGCTGATCTATGAGCCGCTCGTCCGGCTCGACGGCAATTTGCAGATCGTACCGGCCATTGCCGATAGCTGGCAGTTTTCGGCCGACGGCAAGGAGCTGACCTTTAAGCTCAACGCGAATGCCAAGTTCCAGAACGGCGCCGCGGTCACTTCGGCCGATGTGAAGGCCTCTTTCCAGCGCATTCTCGATCAGGCGACCGCCGCGGTGGCCCGCGCCAATTTCCTCTCGATCGCCAGCATCGATACGCCTGACGCGACGACCGTCGTCTTCCATCTGTCGCAGCCAGACGTTCCGATCCTCACGGCGATGACCAGCCTCAACGCCTCTATCGTTCCGGCCAGCGAAATCACCGCCGGCTCGATCGGCACGAAGGCGATCGGCTCCGGTCCCTTCAAGCTCGACAGCTGGGTTCCGAATTCCAAGGAAGTCCTGAGCGCCAACAAGGCCTGGGCCGGTGGCGCGGTCGGTGTCGATGGCATCGATATCAGCGTCCTGCCGGACGAGACGGCGATCCTGGCGTCGCTGCGTACGGGCCAGATCGATTTCGCGCTGCTGAACGACCCGCTGGTGGCGACGCTCGTTCCCAAGGAGCCGAAGCTGCAACTGACCCGGACGCCCGGGCTCTCCTACAACGTCCTGCAGCTTAACCCCTCGCACAAGCCGATGGATCAACTCGCGGTGCGCCAGGCAATCTCCTGCGCCATCGACCGGCAGGACGTGCTGGATACGGCGGCGCTCGGCGAGGGCAAGGTGACGGGACCGCTGACCATGCCGCTCTACGCGACTGATCCGAGCCAGCTCTTCTGCTACAAGCGCGATATCGAAAAAGCCAAGAAGCTGATGGCCGACGCCGGCTTTGCCAATGGCTTTTCGGCAACCGTCATCGCCGCAACCGGCGAGCCGCCGACCGCGACGGCCGAAGCCCAGGTCATCCAGTCGCAGCTCGCCGAAATCGGCATCAAGCTCGACATCCAGGTGATGGAGCTCAACGTCTATGTCGACGCGTGGCTGAAGGGCAATTTCGACATGGCCGTCGCGCTCAATGGCGGCAGCGCCGACCCCTATACGATGTATAACCGCTACTGGACGAAGACCGGTAACCTGCAGAAAGTGGCGAACTATATCGACGATACGCTGGATAGCCAGATGCAGAAGGGCCGCGTCGAAACCGATCCGGCCAAGCGCAAGGCGATCTTTGCCGATTTCGAAAAGCACATCGCCGAGGTGTCGCCCTGGATCTGGCTCTACACCGCCTATGGCTACACGGCCGAGCAGAAGAACGTTCAGGGCTTCGTGCCGACGCCGACGGGCTCTCTCTTCGGTCTCAGCAAAGTCTCCATCCAGTGATGGAAAGCCTGACCTAGAGGACGTTTCATGGGGTATCTGGCGCGCCGGCTGATGACATTCCCGCTGATCATGTTGGGGGTGTCCGTCCTCGTGTTCATCGCCATCCGGCTGGTGCCGGGCGACGCGATCACGGCGATGCTGGGAACCAATGCGGGCCTGCTGACGCCGGAGCAGCGGCAGGCGCTTTCCGCCTATTTCGGCATCGACCAATCATGGTTCGTGCAGTACTGGCGTTGGCTGTTCGGTGTGTTGCAGGGCAATCTCGGCCTCTCTGTCACCTACGGCAAGCCGGTGCTCGATATCATTCTCGAGCGGTTTTCGCTGACCCTTGAGCTTGCCCTGCTTTCCATGGTCATTGCGCTCCTGATCGGCCTGCCGACGGGCGTCTTCGCCGCGACGCGAAATGGAAAACCGTCCGATCTTCTGGTGCGTATCGCCGCCATGGTCGGGCAGTCCACCCCGAATTTCGTTCTCGGTCTTCTCATCATCTATGCGCTCTCGGCGGGCTTCGGCGTGCTGCCGACCATGGGTGCCTTCACACCGATCTGGCAGGATCCGCTCGGCAATCTCGGCCAGATGATCCTGCCGGCGCTGACGCTCGGCTTTGCCTTCGCGGCTTCCGTCACGCGCGTGGTGCGCTCGGCGATGCTCGACGTTCTGAGCGACGATTATGTCCGCACCGCCCGTAGTCGCGGCGTGCCGGCGCGCGGCGTCATCTGGCGGCATGCTCTGCCGAACGCGCTCATTCCTGTGGTGACGCTGAGCGGCGTAGAGTTCGGCTATCTTCTCGGCGGAGCTGTTCTGGTCGAGCAGATCTATGCTCTTCCCGGGCTCGGACGCATGGTGCTCGATGCCATCCTGCAACGTGACTACGCGCTGGTGCAGGGCAGCGTCTTGTTCATCGCCTTCAACTTCATGGTCGTCAATCTTCTCGTTGACCTCGCCTATGTCGCGCTCGACCCGCGCGTTCGCCTGGGAGAGGGCTGATGTGTATCGTCAGGGCCATTTTCGGACACACGAGCGGCCGTATCGGCGGTATCATCGTCCTTATCTTTTTCATGCTTGCCGTTCTCGGCATGCTCGGATTGACGCCGCATAATCCGCTGACGCAGAACCGGATCGACCGCCTGCATTCACCGAGCGCCGTCTATTGGATGGGCACCGATCTCTTCGGCCGCGATGTCGCAAGCCGGCTGATGAACGGGATCGGCGAATCCTTCACCGTCGCCTTCCTCTCGGTTGCGCTCGCGAGCCTGATCGGCACAGTGCTGGGTTTGACCGCCGCCTGGTTCGGAAAGCGCTGGGACGGGGTGATCATGCGGATGATGGATGTGCTTCTGGCTTTCCCGGCTATCCTCCTCGCCCTCCTGATCATCGCCATCGTCGGCCCCGGCACCTGGACCAGCGTCGCTGCTATCGCCATCGTCTATACGCCGATCTTCACCCGCGTCGTGCGCGGGCCGGCGCTCTCGCTGAAAGCGCGCGATTTCGTCGATGCCGCCCGCACCTTCGGCAGTAGCAAGCGCTATATCCTGACGCGGCACCTGCTGCTCAATCTCGTCGCACCGTTGACAGTGCAGATCACGCTGGCGCTGGCCTGGTCGCTGCTGACCGAGGCCGGCTTGAGCTTCCTCGGGCTCGGGACGCAGCCGCCGGCGTCTTCGCTCGGGCTGATGCTCAGCGACAGCCGCAATCTGATGGAAACCGCCCCCTGGCTGCTGATCTTCCCCGCCATCACCATCATGATCAGCATCCTCGGCTTCAATTTGCTCGGCGACGCGTTGCGCGATATTCTCGATCCGAAAATGCGGAGGACAAGCCCGTGAGCCCTCTGCTTTCCGTCTCCAATCTGGACGTGGGTTTCGGACGCAACCCAGAAGCAAACAAGATTGTCTGTGGCGTCAGCTTCGATCTTGCCGCCGGCGAGACGCTGGCCATTGTCGGCGAGAGCGGCTCGGGCAAGTCCGTCACCGCACTGTCGATCAACCGCCTCGTCGATTTCGGCGGCGGTCGCATTGTCGGCGGTTCAATCAGGCTGAAACGCGCCGACAATAGCATTCTCGATCTGACGACGGCGTCGGAAGCGGAGCTGACGAAGATCCGTGGCGCCGAGATCGGCATGATCTTTCAGGAGCCGATGACCTCGCTCAATCCGGTGCTGACCGTCGGCACACAGATCGAGGAGTCTTTCCGTCTGCATCGCGGGCTGACCGGCCGGCAGGCAAGAGCGGCTGCAAAGGACGCACTGGATCGCGTTCGTATCCCTGACGCCGCGCGGCGTCTGAAATATTGCCCGAACCAACTCTCCGGCGGCATGCTGCAGCGGGTGATGATCGCCACAGCACTTGCCTGCAATCCGCGCCTGCTGATTGCCGACGAACCGACGACGGCGCTCGATGTGACCGTGCAGGCGCAGATCATGGCGCTTCTGGCCGAACTCAAGCGCGAGACCGGCATGTCGATGATCTTCATCACCCACGATATCGGCCTCGTTGCCGGCATTGCCGACAAGGTCATGGTGATGCAGGCCGGTCAGGCGGTCGAGCAGGGCGAGCTGAACCAGATCCTCGACAGACCCACGCATCCCTATACGCAGCATCTTCTTCATTCCGTCCCGCATTTTTCGGCTGGCCGCGCGGCACGATCGGATTTTAGTCGCAATGGAGTGGCTGAACCTGCGCCAGCGTTAAAGGTAGAAGGACTGACGGTTCGTTTTCCAGTCTCGAGCAGTTTCTTTCGCCGTTCGGTCGGTGCGGTGCATGCCGTCGAAGGTGTCGATTTCGATCTGCTACCCGGCGAAACGCTGGCGATCGTCGGTGAGAGCGGTTCTGGCAAATCCACGACGGCGCGAGCGATCCTCGGACTGGTGAAGTCGACGCGCGGCACATTCACGGCACGTTCCGGCAAGACGGTGGATCGGACGAGTGCCGTGCAGATGGTGTTCCAGAACCCCTACGCCTCGCTCAATCCCCGGCTTCGCATCGACAGCATCCTTGCCGAACCTGTCATCGCCGCTGGCGGCCGGGCTTCTGGAGAAACGCGCGATAGGATGGTCATGCTGCTGAAGCGCGTCGGCCTGCCCGAAAACAGCCTTGAACGCTATCCGCATGAGTTTTCGGGCGGGCAACGCCAGAGGCTCTGCATCGCTCGTGCGCTGATGCTGAACCCTTCGGTTCTGGTGCTGGACGAGGCGGTTTCGGCGCTTGATGTCTCGGTTCAGGCGCAGGTCCTGGACCTGTTGATCGAATTGCAGCGCGAGTACCAGCTTGCCTATCTGTTCATCTCGCATGACATGGCGGTCGTCGAGCGGATTGCGCATAGGATCGCCGTGATCTATGCCGGAGAGATTGTCGAGATCGGCGATGCCGCTTCGGTGCTGTCTGAGCCGAAACATTCCTATACCAGACGGCTGATCTCGGCTGTTCCGACGGTCGACCGCCGGCGGGAGAATTTTGCGCTGGATACGCGTCAGGTTCCTTCATTGGTGCGCCCGCTCGGTTTCGAGCCGATCGCACCGGAATGGCGCCGGTTCGCCGGGGATCATATGGCCCAGGCGGAAGCTTGAGAGAGAGATGCGGTGGGGAGGGGACATGACGGCAGCGGGGAAAACGGACTTCGCACAGCGTTTCGACCGGGCATTCGCACCTGTCGAAGCCGCCGTAGCGGCCGGGCGTATTCCAGGCGGCGTGCTCGGCATCGTCGATCTTAATGGCGGCCGTATGGTCCGTGCTGTCGGCTCGGCGCAGAAGGTTCCGGCCACACGGTCGATGCTCACCGATACATGGTTCGATCTGGCCTCGCTGACCAAAGTCATCTTCACGACACCGCGCATACTGGCTTTGGCGGAAGCCGGCACGATCGATCTCGATGCGCCGCTGACTTCGCTGCTGCCGGATCTGCGCCAATATGATGCGACGGCCTGGGAGCGGAAGGTGACTTTTCGCCAGTGCCTCGGCCACCAGACGCCGTTTCCCGCCGTCGCGCCGCTCTATACCTATGGACAATCCTCCGATCTGCTGCGCGCTTTCATCCTGCAGCGCGAGTGGCGAGCCGGTCCGCCTGTCTATTCCGACATCAACTTCATCCTGCTCGGCTTCGCGCTGGAACGCCTGACCGGGCAGACGATCCGCGACATGGACGCTGGTCCCGGTTTCGCCTTTTCCGCCGCGCCGGATCAGGCGGCCGCGACGGAAGACTGCACCTGGCGTCATCGTGTTCTCTCGGGCGAAGTCCATGACGACAACTGCTCGGCGTTACAGGGTGCCGGTCACGCCGGCCTCTTCGGTACGGCTGGCTCGGTTCTCGATTTCGCCGAGGGATTGCTGAGCGGAACCGGCGCGGCCGAGCGTTCAATCACCCTGATGCGGACGCCCTTGTCGGCGACGCGCACCCATGGATGGGAGCGTCCCTATGATGACTGGTCCGGCGGCAAGCTATGCTCGCCGGGCACCATCGGCCATACCGGTTTTACCGGCACCGGCCTCTGGATCGATTTCGACAAGGGCAGGGCCTGGACCCTGCTCACCAATCGTATTCATCCGACACGCCATTTCGACAGTGGGATTCTGGCGCTTCGCCAGAGCGTCAGCGATCTCGTCAATAGAGTTTAGGAGCTTGATCATGGAACCAATCTGGGCAGTCGGTCTGATGACCGGGACCGTTCTCGACGGCAATATCGATGTCGCCTTGATCAAGACCGATGGCGAGCGGATCGCGGAATTCGGCCCCTATGCGCTGGCACCCTATCCGGACTGGATCAGGCGGCTGCTGGAAGAGACCTTGGCGCAGGCGAGGGTCTGGAATTTCAACGGGCCGGAGCCGACCATCTTCAAGGAGGCTGAGGAGGCATTGACACGCGCGCAATCGGCTGCGGTCAAGGAGCTTGTCGAGAGCTTTGGTTTGACCATGGCCGATATCGGCGTGATCGGCTTCCATGGTCAGACCGTGCTTCATCGCGCCCCGCAGAAGGGTCGCCTCGGCGACACGCGCCAGCTCGGCGATGGCGAGTTGATGCGTTCGATCCTCGGCACGAAGGTCGCCTATGATTTCCGTTCCGCCGATGTGCGCGCAGGCGGGCAGGGTGCGCCGCTGGCGGCGGCCTATCATACTGCCCTGCTGCGCAGTGCGGGGACCGGCGACGATACCGCCATCCTCAATCTCGGCGGCGTCGCCAACATCACCTGGTCGGACGGGGAGGGCAATTTCGTTGCCTTCGACACCGGCCCTGCCAATGCGCCGCTCAATGATTTCGTCAAATCCCATGGTCTCGGCGAAATGGACCGGGACGGTGCGCTCGGGCGCGCTGGTACGGTGGACGAAACTCGGCTCGCCAAGCTCCTGGAACATCCCTATCTCAGCGCACCCTATCCGAAATCGCTGGATCGTTTCGACTTCGGCGCCTCCATGGCCGATGGGCTCGGTGTCGAGGATGGAGCGGCAACGCTTTCCGCTTTTACAGCTTCTGCCGTCGGCAAGGCGCTGGACCTGCTGCCGCACCGTCCGAAAAAACTGGTGGTGAGCGGTGGTGGCCGCCACAATCCGACGATCATGTCGATGCTTCAGACACGTGCTGGCGCGGAGCCGATCTTGGCGGAAACGCTCGGCTGGCGTGGCGATGCCGTCGAAGCCGAATGCTTTGCCTTTTTGGCCGTGCGCGTGCTCCGGGGCCTGCCGATCAGCTTCCCAGGCACGACGGGCGTACCCGCACCGATGCGCGGCGGACGGCTTGCCGAATAGATCGCATCGCGGTCACCCTTGCAGCCTTTACGGTTTTCGTCATCGCGGATCGATGCTATCTAAAGCCACCTAGCGATTTGACGGTTTCCAACGGGTTCGCATGAATGGCAGGTAGACAGCTTCGGCCCGGCTTTGTCGGAAAGACCATAGGTTTCGTTGTTGCGTCCGGCTTTTTGATGTCTGCCGTTCTTCCTGCAAGAGCTCAGCCTGAATGGAGCGTGGCGCCGCCGTCGTGCATTTCGGGGCCTTTGATTACCGACACTGGCGAAACGCTCTGCATCCGCAAGGAAAACTACAATCGCGACCTCTGCAAGGCGATCGACTATTTCGCCCATGCCAATAAGCTTCCCCCGGACTATCTGGCCCGGCTGATCTGGCGCGAGAGCACGTTTCGGCCCGACGCCGTCAGTCCAAAGGGCGCGCAGGGCATTGCCCAGTTCATGCCGGGAACGGCGAGATTGCGCGGCGTTCGCGATAGTTACGATCTATTGGAAGCTTTGGGCAAGGCGGCGACCTATCTCGATGAGTTGCGTAGCCGTTTCGGCAATCTGGGGCTTGCGGCGGCAGCTTATAATGCCGGCGAAAACGGCCTGGCGAATTTTCTCGACTCCGGCAGCCTCCCCTATGAGACGCGCAGCTACGTGACGGCGATCACCGCGCATACGGTGGAGCAATGGAAGGATGACCCACCCGACATCGCCGCGCCGGAACTGGACAAGGGCAAGCCATTTCTGGAGTCCTGCATGGCGCTCGCCGGCACACGGCGGCTGAAGCAGGTTGCCTTGGAGCAGGAGCGGCCTTGGGCGCCTTGGGGCGTTCAGCTTGCGGAGCATTTCCAGCCCGATGCCGCCTGCCGCCTTTTCTCGCTGAACGTGGGCAAGCTATCGGCACCGCTCAACAAGGAGAAGCCGCTCATCGTGCGCCAGCGCAACCGCGACTTTGGTTTCCGTGTCCGATATGCGGCCAGAATCGGACGGCAGACACGCGCCGAGGCGGATGCGGTTTGCGCTCAAATTCGCCAGCAAGGCGCTTTTTGTCTTGTGTTCAGGAATTGAGGTTCCAGCGCAACCTTTGCCATTTGCCAGCCACCTCTGCGGCGGTTAATTGATTGCCCTTTACTCGCCAACATCCGCAGAATATTCGTTTATCATCCAGGCCTGGGGGAGGGAGGTTTGCGAGAGAATTGAAGGAGCGAGCGATGGTGCAAAAACGTGAAGTCCCGGGTATCCACCCCTACAATGGTCCCGCCGGCGGCTGGGGTGCGCTCAAAGCCACCGCAAAAGCCGTTCGTGAGCAGATGGATGTCACCGAGGCGCCGCTGCTGTTGTTTCGCACCAACAAGCCTGATGGTTTCGATTGCCCCGGCTGCGCATGGCCCGACAAGGAACACACATCGACCTTCCAGTTCTGCGAGAACGGCGCGAAGGCCGTAACGTGGGAGGCGACGAACAAGCGCGTGACGCCTGAATTCTTCGCCGAGCATACCGTGACCGAGCTGCTCCAATGGAGCGACTACGATCTGGAGAATGCCGGCCGGCTCACGCATCCTTTGGCCTATGACCGCGCAACCGACACCTATCGGCCGATCGAGTGGGATGCAGCCTTTGCCCGGATCGGCGAGGTCATGCGCAGCATGCCCGACCCGGATATGGTGGAGTTCTACACTTCCGGCCGCGCCTCCAACGAGGCCGCCTTCCTGTTCCAGCTCTATGCGCGCGAATACGGCACCAACAATTTCCCCGATTGTTCGAACATGTGCCACGAGGCGACGAGTACCGGTCTGCCGAATTCGATCGGCATCGGCAAGGGCACGGTATCGCTCGACGATTTCGACCATTGCGACCTGATCATCTCGATGGGCCACAATCCCGGTACCAACCATCCGCGCATGATGGGGACGCTGCATGAGTGTTCGAAGCGCGGCGTGCCGATCATCGTCTTCAATCCGCTGAAGGAGCGGGCGCTCGAGCGCTTCGCCGATCCGCAGAGCCCGGTCGAGATGGGGACCTTCAGTTCGACGCGGATCGCTTCCTCCTATTATCAGGTGAAGATCGGCGGTGATGCGGCAGCCCTCAAGGGCATCATGAAGGCGGTGCTGGTGTTGGCGGAGACGCAGCCGGATGCGATCGATCGTGCCTTCATCGACCAGCACACCAACGGCTTCGAAGCGCTCGCCGCCGATCTCCAGCAGACGGAATGGGCCGATATCGAGCGGGTTTCCGGCCTGACGCGCGCCGATCTCGAACGAGTTGCCGAGGCTTACGTCAAATCCAAGGCGACGATCATTCCCTACGGCATGGGCATTACCCAGCACGCCAAGGGCACTTACAATGTACAGCAGATCGCCAATCTATTGCTGCTACGCGGCAATTTCGGCAAGCCCGGCGCCGGCATATGCCCGTTGCGTGGCCATTCCAACGTTAAGGGTGACCGGACGGTTGGGATCACTGAAAAGCCCAATGCAGCATTGCTGGCCGGCATCGAGCGCGCTTTCGGCTTCAAGCCGCCGGAACATCACGGGCATGACGCGGTTGCCGGCATGCAGGCGATGGCAGAGGGGCGCTCGAAGGTGCTGCTCAGCCTCGGCGGCAATCTCGCCATCGCGCTTCCCGATCCCGAGCTTTGCGCCGAAGCCATGCGCAAGCTCGATCTCGCGGTCCACATGAACACCAAGCTCAACCGCTCGAACCTGCTGATCGGCAAGGAATCGATCATCCTGCCGGTGCTCGGCCGTACGGAGGTGGATATCCAGGCGTCCGGCCCGCAATCGGTGACGATCGAAGATTCCATGTCGATGGTGCATGCCTCGCGCGGCAAACTGAAACCCGCCTCCGATCAGTTGCGGTCCGAACCGGCAATCGTCGCGGCCATGGCGCAGGCGACCTTGCCCGACAGCAAGGTCGAGTGGATGCATCTGGTCGATGATTACGACCGTATCCGCGACAAGATCGAAGTCGTTTTCCCCGATTTCGAGCGCTACAATGAGCGCATCCGCGTGCCCGGCGGCTTCCGCCTGCCCATCGGACCGACCGAACGCATCTGGAAGACGCCGTCGGGCAAGGCGGAGTTCTTGTTGTTTCCGGGCCTCAATGAGGACAAGGAGCTTGCCGACGCGAGCATTCTGAAGCTCGCGACCATCCGCAGTCATGACCAGTACAATACGACGATCTATGGCCTCGACGATCGCTATCGCGGCGTCTTCGGCCGGCGCGACGTGCTGTTCATGAATGATGGAGACCTGGCGGCGAACGGCCTGGAGCATGGCGACCTCATCGAGATCTCGACGGCATTGCCCTCTGGCGGCAAGCGACAGATGAAGCTGACGGCGATTTCCTACGATATCGCCCGTGGCTCTGTCGCCGCCTATTATCCGGAGGCGAATTGTCTGATCCCGATCGACTATCAGGACAAGCAAAGCGGCACACCGTCCTATAAGTCGCTGCCGGTGCGTATCACCAAGGCCGCATAATCTTAGTGTGGCCCTAAACCTTGCGGCCGCCGACCCAAGTGGTCGTAAGGTTTGGCTTCGATGCGGTATAGATGATCTTTTGCAGGATGCCTTCACCCTCATCGCAGTCTTCGAATAGCCGGACGGTGCCTTTCTCTGCTCCGGTGTCGATGAGCACGGCGTCGAACTGATAGCCGGGCGCGAACTGTCCGACGGGCAGATCAAGCGCGATTCCGCCGCCTGACGTCGCGATATAGAAGGCATCACGAAAATCGATCTGCGCAGGGCCGAAGGTCGAGCGGGCGGCAGGCGACAAGTTCGGATCGACGCCGCTTTGCAGCATCCCCGAGACGAGGATCGCGCCGCGAGCGTTCTCGAGCATCGACGCGCTCGGGCCACCGGAAATGTCCGTGCCGAGACCGACATGCAGCCCTTTTTCAAGCGCGGCGCGCAAGGGAAAGACGGCATTGGCGAAATAGGCATTCGAGAGCGGGCAGTGGGCAACCGCAGCCTCGCGCGCCTTGACGGTTTCCATATCCTTCGCGGTCAGGAAATTCGCATGCGCCAGCACGGTCTTGCGGCCGAGCAGGCCGAAGCGATCGAGGCTATCCGTGTCCGTCATGCCATGCCGGGCAAGAACATAGCCGTGCGCCCAATCGCTTTCCGAACAATGGGTTTGCACATGGCAGCCGCATTCCCTGGCGATGTCGCCGAGACCTTCGAGCGTCGCGTCGGTGCAGGAGGGAATGAAGCGTGGTGTGACAACGGGCAGGACGCGCCCTTTATGATTGTCCGAATGGTCGCGCACATAGTCGATCAATGCCCGCGTGCCATCGAGTGCCTCCGCCGGCGACAGATCGCGATAATAGTCCGGGCATTCCTCGGCATTGTCCATCGCCACCTTGCCGATCAGGGCGCGCTGGCCTTTTTCGAGGCAGGTATCGACCAGCGCCCGCGTCGCTTCCTGATGGATGGTGGCGAAATAGAGAGCCGTGGTCGTGCCGTTGTCGAGCAGGTCCTCGACCAGCAGGCCATAGACGCGGCGGGCAAAGGCTGCGTCCTGGTAACGCGCCTCCAGCGGAAAGGTGTATTTCTGCAGCCAGACTTCAAGCGGAACGTCGAGCGCGTCGCCGAGCTGCGGATACTGCGGCGCGTGCACATGCAGATCGACGAAGCCGGGCAGGATGTAGGAGCCGGACGGCAGTGTCACGAGCTCGCCGGATGCTTCTCGGGCATCGCGAATGGTCCGGTAATTTGGATCGCCATGGCGATGAACGGCGGTAATCGCGCCGTCGGCATCGATCTCGATCAGCACGTCGTCCAGTACATCGATGGTGCCGCGCTCGGGCGAATGAAAGCCCGATGCGCTGAGCGTCTTGCCGCGTAGATCCATGGATACTCTCTTTCAGGCGGCCATGATCGTAGTGCCGTAGGTGATGCCTTTCTCCTTCAACCAGCGGCGATAGGCGATCGAGGTGGCATCGGCCCGTGTCGGGATTTCCGCGCGCGGCTCCAGCGGTAGCAGTATGGGGCGCTGGTTCTCAAGAATGATGCGGTCCTGCAGGAAAATGAGCTGCTGGAAATGCACCAGCTCCGTCGTCGTCGAGACATCGTCGATCAGGAACATCACCGGATGGGCACGGCAGCGATCCGGATCGAGCGGTTGCACGAACAGGCAGATCACGTCCCAGCGGTTGGCCGCATTCGGGCAGGTCTTGTAGAGCAGGGTCGTGAACGGTGTCATGACGCGATAGATGTAGTCGGTCATGATGCCTTCGCTGGCTGAAAGGGCGGCTTGCGGCTGGAAGAACTGGCAATTGGTCGCCCAGACCTCATCGACATCGCGGCGGATCTCGACGTTGTACTGCGTCACCTCCGTATGCGGCTCGGCGCCGAGAATGTCGGTGTGGACAAAGGGAAAATGCGCCAGATCGAGAAAGTTCTCGACGATCCTGAGCCCGGAGGCGCGCACTGCGACCGTACCGCAATTGACGACGCGCCGGTCCGGCTCATCGGCTTCCGGCAACTCGAAGAGCCCGCCCGGCGGTGTGCCGAGCGTGGTCCAGACGAGGCCGAAGCGCTTGATCAACGGCAAAGACTCTTCCCGTCCGTCGGCTTTGACGACGAGCGCGCCGTCCCTCCCGCGCGTGATCGTAAGATTGGTGCCGAGAAGACGGTTCGCGGAGGTTCCGAACGGAATCTCCTTTTCGGTCTCAAGCGCGTACCATTGGTCGAGGGCTGCCTTGTCGGAACATTGGCTCATGTGGCGCTCCTTTTCCTTGCCCATTGATCTACTTTAGCGGACATCGCGATAATAGGGCAGGCCGATTGCGGCGGGTGCTGCCATGATACGGCGCATGCGCTGCCAGGCAAGCACCGGCACGATGATGAAGGCCATGGTGCCGAGATAGGGCAGCATGGAGAGAAAGGCCGGCGCGATCGGCCAGCCGCGTGCCTGGCCGACGAAGCCGAGCGCGGTGATGAGGCCGAAGAGCAGGCCGGAGAGAACAGCGGGGATCGGCCGGTATCCGGCAAAGATCACCAGTGCCACCGCGATCCAGCCACGGCCTGCAATCACCCCGTCGGACCAGGAGGGCACGAAGGCGAGCGTCAGGTAGGCGCCGGCCCCGGCTGCAAGCGCCGAACCGGCCGTCACATAAGCGAAGCGAATGAGATTGACTGGAATACCGGCGGCATCCGCTGCAGCTGGGTTTTCGCCGACGGCGCGCAGATTAAGGCCGTGGCGGGTGCGGAACATGATGTAGCTCAGCGCCACCGGCAGAATGATGTAGATGAGATAGACGAGGATGTTCTGCGAGAAGAAGGCCTTGCCGAGAATGGGGATATCGCTCAGCAGCGGGATCTCGATCCCGGAAAAGGTGGCGCGGGCCGGCATGCCGGAATAGGCGCGGCCGATGCTGGAGGCGATGCCGTTGCCCATCAGCGTCAGCGCCAGGCCGCAGAGCACCTGATTGGCGCGCAGCAAGACGGTGGCGGTGGCAAACAACATGCCGAAGACCGCACCGACTGCCAGCGCGGCGATGAAGCCGATTGCCGGCGAGGGGAAGGCTGCGACCGTCGCAATCGCCGTTATCGCCCCCATCGCCATCAGGCCCTCGACGCCGAGATTGACGATGCCGACGCGCTCGGCAAGCACTTCGCCGAGAGCGGCAAGCGCCAGCACGCCGCCGGCGAGAAAGGCTGTGGTGAGGAGGCCGGTCAGAAGTTCCATGGTCTCTTTTCCCTTCAAACCTTGTCGCGGGCGATGCGGTAATGGGCGAGTTCGTCGCCGATCGCCGTCAGGAACAGGATGAGACCGGTGATCGCCAGCACCGCCGACGTCGTCAGTCCCTGGGTCTGCAGGATGATGCCGGAATTGAGGATGAAGGCCATCAGCGCGGCGGAAAAGATCACGCCGATGGCGGAGTTGCGCGCCAGAACCGCGACCATGATGCCGAGGTAGCCGTAATTGTTGGATATGCCGCCTTGCAACCGATGAACCGTGCCGGCGATCTCCAGCATGCCGGCAAGCCCTGCAACCGCGCCGGAGAGCAGCATGACAGTGATGAGGTGGCGCCGCGCAGGTATGCCGGCATAATGTGCCGCAGACGGATTGGAGCCGACGAGCCGGACCTCATAGCCCCAGCGCGAAAAGGCCAGCACGCCCGCGACGATGAGAGCGGCAAGAATGGCAATCGGAAAACCCCAATGGACCGATCCCCATAGTTCCGGGATTTCGGCTGACAGTCTCCGCGTCGCCGAATTCGACATCCGGTCACGCCAGGCGCCGGTCGAGACGTAGAAGACCAGCAGGATAGCTACGAAATTGAGCAACAGCGTGGTGATCAGCTCGTTGACGTTGCCATAAGCGCGGGCGAGCGTCGGAATGAGAATCCAGATCGCACCGCCGAGGAGACCCGCGAAGAACATCAGCGGCAGGATCACGACCGGCGGCCCCGGCACGAAGAGGCCGACCGTGGCGGCGGCGAAAGCGCCGGCATAGAATTGCCCCTCGGCGCCGATGTTCCAGACACCGATCTGCTGGCCGACCGCAACCGAAAGCCCGGTCAAAATCAGCGGTATCACGAGAACGCCAAGATCCTGAAGGCCGAAGCTGGAGCCGAAGCTCGCGTCGATCACCTGCGAGGCAAGGTCGAGCGGGTCGGCGCCGGTTGCGGCCAGGATGAGGCCGGCGAAGACCAATGCCAACAGGATGGCGGCGATGCGCGCGCCAAAGGCAATGGCGGGCGAGGCGGAGGGCATGCGCTGGAAACGCCAGGATGCGGCCATGTCAGGCAACCTCGCGCACTTGGGCGCGGCCGCCCATCAGCAGGCCGATCTGGTCGATGTCGGCCTTGTCGTTTTCGACGATCCCCATGACCTTGCCTTCGTAAAGGACGGCGATGCGATCCGAGAGGTTCAAGAGTTCTTCCAGTTCCTCGGAAATCAGCACGATACCCGCACCGGCGTCGCGCAATTCGACGATATAGCGCAGCATGGTGTTGATGGCGCCGACGTCGAGGCCACGGCTTGGATAAGCGGCGATCAGGACCTTGTTTGCGATACGCATCTCGCGGCGGGCAACAAGACGCTGCTGGTTTCCGCCCGAGAGGTTGCGGATGGGCATGCCGAAATCCGGGATAGAAACATCCGCAACCGCCGCAATCTCCTTGGCAAGCGCCGTTGCAGCACCCGGACGGTAAGCGCCGCCGGATGAAACCGGAGGGTGCTTATATTCGCGCATCGCGGCATTGACCGTAATGCTGAGCGCCGGCGCCAGGCCGCTATGCAGCCGGTCTTCCGGGATATGACCGATGCCGCGCTCGACGAAGGCGGCTGCGTTGCTGCGCCTGACAGGCGTTCCCTCGATCAGGATACGTCCGCCGCTGATCGGCCGCATACCCGCCAGCACCTGGCTGAGCTCGCGCTGGCCATTACCCGCCACGCCTGCAACGCCAAGGATTTCACCAGCGTGAATCTGCAGCGAAATGCCATGCAAGGCTTCGTCACCGGCATCGTTGAGGGCGGACACATTATCGAGGCTGAGCACTGGCTCAGGCGAGATCGGTGCGGCCCCTGCCGCTCGTTGCCGCATATCGGCGAGTACGATGTCTCGCCCCACCATCAGCTTGGCGAGCATGCGCGGATTGCAGTCGGCTGTCTTCTCCGTGGCGATTTTGCGACCGCCGCGCAGGATGCTGATGCGGTCGGAAATCTCCAGGACCTCATCGAGCTTGTGGCTGATGAAGATGACGGCGTTGCCTTGCGCCACGAAATCGCGCAGTGCCTTGAACAATTCGCGCGCCTCGGCCGGCGTCAGCACGGCGGTCGGCTCGTCCAGGATCAAGACGCGAGCCTGCCGCGCCAGCACGCGCAGGATTTCGACGCGTTGCTGCTCGCCGGTGGAAAGATCGCTGATACGAGCGCCGGGAGGGGTCTGCAGGTTGAATTTCGCAGCCAATGCCGCCGTGCGCGCTTCCAAAACTTGAGCTGAGGCACGGCGCGGCGTCTCCGACCAGCCGAGATGAATGTTTTCGGCCACGGTGAAGGCCTGCACCAGCTTGAAATGCTGATGCACCATGCCGATGCCGGCTGCGATCGCCTGAAGCGGCGTGGCGAATTGCTTGGCATAACCGTCGATGATGATCTCGCCGGCATCGGGCTGATAGATGCCGGTCATGATATTCATCAAGGTGGATTTGCCAGCGCCGTTTTCGCCGAGCAGCGCATGGATCTCGCCCGGCTGCACGTCGAGATCGACATCCTCGTTAGCGACGACACCCGGAAAATACTTGGCGATGCCCTTGAGCTGCACCAGAGGCGGTGTGCCCGGGGGCGCGGAGAAGGGTGTCGCGGTCTCAGTCATCGGAAGGGCACCAGAGTGTCATGAAGAGCAACTCTGGCCGAACGCGCCGGCCAGGTTCTTATTGAGCAACGATATCGGTCAGGCGCTCAGGCCCGTGACGCCCTCGACCGACCAATCCCAATGATAGAGATCGTTGTCAGTCATCGCCTGGCCGGCGGCGACGCGGACCTTTCCGGTCGAATCCTTGATCTCGCCGGCAAACGGCGACCAGCCGCCGATGATCTTGTCGCGTACCGCGTCGGCCGCTGCGGCAACATCGGCCGGAACCTTCTCGCCCCATTTGTCGCGATCGACGCCGGCGCCCATCGCAAAGAGCGTGTCGCTCGGCGCCCAGGTGCCTGCAAGGCGCTTGCCAACCTGATCGACATAGAACTTGTTGAAATCGATGAGGACGGAGGAGACGTAGGAATTTGGGCCATAGCGGCGAACGTCGGTATTCCACATCGCGGCCCAGACGCCGCGCTTTTCGGCAACCTGCAGGTAGCCGGCTTCATCCATGATGCCGAACAGGAAGTCACAGCCATTGTCGATCAGCGCCGTGCCCGCCTGGGTTGCGGCCTGCGGATCGAACCAGGAATTGATGGCGATGGTCTGCAGCGTCGCATTCGGATTGACGGAGCGGGCGCCCATCAGGAAAGCATTGGTGGAGGCGAAGACCGACGAGACCGGGAAGGAGGCGACATAGCCGAGCTTGCCGGTCTTCGACAGGTGGCCGGCGGCAACGCCGATGACATAGGTCGGATACCAATGCGCCAGATAATACCAGCCGAGATTGTCCATGTTGACGAGGCCGCCGCATTCGAGGAATGCAACCTCGGGGGCCTGCTTGACCACGGCATGCAGGAAGTCACCATTCGAGGACGTGTCGAAGATGATATTGGCGCCCTGGCTGACAAACTGGCGATAGGTGCGTGTCGCGTCGGCCGAATAAGGGATGTTCTCGACTTCGAGGATCTTCTTCAGTTTCGGATAGGCGGCCTTGACCGCGAGCAGGCCCTGGTGATGCGCCCAGGTCCAGCCCTCATCCGAAATCGGCCCGACATGGCCGAAGCCGACGACCGCATCCTCTTCCTTGATCGCCGGAAAGGATGCCGCCGCGAGCGCCTGGCTGGCAAGGCCGGCAGGCAGCGTCAAAGCGGCCGCGCCGGCGGCGCTCATATTCAGAAATCCGCGACGGGACAGCGAACGCAAGTCAATCATGAAATCCTCTTTTGGTTTGGCACGCCGACCGCGTCCAAAGGATATCGACGCAACAATTATGCCAGTTGCAGGAGGTAATCGGCGTGCTTTGCTCATATGGCTTGTTGGCAGCTCCGCGAAGTCTCTTGAATCTCCTCGGGGAGGGCGGCTAGAATGCCCAAAAGTGAGGCTCGCATATTTTTTATGCATCATGAGTATTTTTGATGCGCAAGGTGAGGCATGGGTAGGGTAAACGGACATTCCATGACATGACCGACCGGGCGCGATTTATCTTTCGAGGGCAGATGGTCCGTGACAGTTTCATCGAGTTTGCGCAGCATCGAGCCCGTCGGCTCGATCTGGACATCGAGATGGGAAGCTGTGATGCAACGTCGGCGACACTCGCCGTCAAGGGGCAGGAAGATCTGGTCGACGCCTTCGAAATGGCCTGCAGTCTTGGCCCCTATGACTGCATCATTCTCGATATCGAGCGGAGTGACATATGAAGTTGGAAACGGGATGGGTGCCTGTCGCCCTGTCGGCATCGATCGAGCCGGGGACCTCGGCGGGTGCTGTCGTCGAGGGCAGCGAGATCGTCGTCTGGCGCGATAATAGCGGCAAGGCACATGTCTGGGAGGATCGCTGTCCGCATCGCGGCATGCGCATGAGCTTCGGCTTCGTCCGCGGCGATCACATCGCCTGTCTCTATCACGGCTGGCAGTACGATACCGCCGGGCAATGTCGCTACATTCCCGCGCATCCGAGCCTGGAGGTGCCGCAGACGATCAAGGTGCCGACTTACTTTGCCGAAGAAAGATACGGGATCATCTGGGCGACAACGGCGTCGGAAGCCTCCCCGCCGGACATCGACGCGGCAACCGGCGTTACCCCGGTGCGCAGCCTCTATGTCGAGCGCGGGGCGGATGCTGCCTTGGCGGCGCTGGAGAGCGCCGGGGCGAGCGATCTCACCGGGAATGTCGGCATAGTGCAGGCCGGCGACGACAGATTGCTGGTTGCCGTTCAAGTCGTTTCGCCGGCGAAGACCGCCGTTCATATCGTCATTCTCGGCTCGCCGGCGGTCAATGCCGGGGCGAAGCAGAAACATTATGCGCAATGGGCCGAAAGTCTTCGCTTCGGTCTCGAAACTATGGCGGAGGTCGCCTGATGGCGGAGATCACGCTCTATAATTACGAGATGGACGAGGGAAGCTATCGCGTCCGCCTGCTGCTCTCCATGCTCGGGTTGCCATACAAGACTATCGCCATCGACATGTTTCCGGGCAAGGAGGAGAGCAAGCCGGCCATGCTGGCGCTCAATCCGCTCGGCACCATGCCCGTGCTGAGCGATGGCGACCTCGTACTTCATGACGCGGAGCCGATCCTCGCCTATCTCGCCAAAGCTTACGATCCGGCGCGGCGCTGGCTGCCGGAGGAGGCGGCAAGTTTCGGTCTGACGACGATGTGGCTGCATTTCTCCGCGACGGCGCTTGCGCCTGCTGTCGCAGCTCGCCTGCAATCGCTCTTTGATACGTCGGGCGATGAAGCGGCCTTGCGTGCAGGCGCCCGCAAGGCTTTTCGCATCATGGACGATCACATGACGCTCCGTCACTTCGATGGCTTCGAGTGGTTCGTCGGCGACGGCCCGACGCTTGCGGATCTGACGCTGTTCCCATCCTTTGCGCTCAGCCGCGATTACGGCGTCGATCACGACGACTATCCGGCCCTGCGCCGGTGGCTGCGTCGTTTCCGCACCATCGACGGCTTTCGCACCATGCCCGGCATTCCCGATTATCATTGATTTTGAACTGGATATCCGATGACGCTCACCCGTTTTTCCATCAAGCCGCTCTCGACCATGACGCGCACGCTTGCAGACGTTGCCTCTGCCCGCCGGGACCCCGATCTGGTCATTCAGGGCGCGCGCGTGCTCTCGACCTATTCCGAGCGCATCCTAGCCGACAAGGAAATCTGGATTTCCGGCGGCCGCATCGCCGCGGTCAAGCCGGCCGGTAGTTATCGCGGCGGGGGCGCCAAACTCTACGACGCCAGAGGAGGGATCATCGCGCCCGGCCTCGTCGACCCGCATATCCATATCGAATCCAGCATGGTGACCGCCTGTGCCTATGCCGAGGCCGCCCTGTTGAACGGCACGACGACGATTTTTTGTGATAGCCACGAGATCGGCAACGTCATGGACGTCGCCGGTGTCGAGGCCATGCTGGAGGATGCCCGCCATGCGCCGCTGTCGATCTTCCTGACCGTGCCAAGCACCGTGCCGGCGACGTCGCCACAGCTTGAGACGGCCGGTGGCGACCTGACGCCGCAAAAGATCGCTGCCTTGTTCGACAAGTGGCCGGAAGCCGTGGCGCTCGGCGAGAAAATGGATTTCGTGCCCGTGGCGATGGGCGACGAGCGCAGCCATGCGATCCTGGCGGCAGCACTGGAGCGCGGGCGCCCAGTCTCGGGCCATGTCTACGGCCGGGAATTCGTGGCTGCCTACGCCGCATCCGGCGTGACCGATACACATGAGGCGATCGACCGCGACATCGCCGACGACTTGCTGGAGGCCGGCATCTGGCTCTTCCTGCGCGGCGGCCCGCCGACGACGGCGTGGCACAGCCTGCCGCACGCGATCAAGACCATCACGGAACTCGGCGCATCCCACAAGCGCATTGCGGTGTGCACCGACGACCGCGACGCCGACGATCTTCTGCTCTTCGGTCTCGATTGGGTCACGCGCCAGGCGGTCGTCGCCGGCATGACGCCGGAGCAGGCCTGGGCCATGGGCTCACTGCATGGCGCGACCCGCTTCGGCATGGAGAACGAAATCGGCGGCCTCGGCGGCGGACGCCGTGCCGATCTCGTGCTTCTGACCGACGATCTGAAGCCGGTGAGCACATGGTATGGCGGCGAATTGGTGGTTGAGGACCGTAAGATTGCCCCGGTCCTCGATGCGGCGCTGTCCAATCCCTATCGTTATCCGGAAGCCGCCTACCATACAGTGAAACTGCCGAAAAACCTGAAACTGACACCGGAACTGCCGACCGAGCCGGTGATCGCCCATACGATCAAGACCAAATTGCCGGGCATCGTGCTCGGTCATGTCACAGTCGAACTCGAACCGGCCAATGACTGGCAGACGCATTTCGACCGCCATGGCCTCTGCTTCGTGACGGTGGTCGAGCGCCACGGCAAATCATCAGGCAATGTCGCGCATGGTCTTCTGAGCAACTTTGGCTTGAAGAAGGGAGCGGTCGCCTCATCCGTCGGGCACGACAGCCACAACATCATCGTTGCCGGCACCAATCAGGCGGATATGCAGGTCGCGCTGGATGCGATCGAGGCCAGGCAAGGCGGCGCCTGCGTCGTCATGGACGGCAAGGTGACGGCCATGGTGCCATTGCCGATTGCCGGGCTGCTCTCCGACAAGCGCGTGCACGAGGTTGCCGAGGAGGTGAAGGCGCTAAAGATCGAATGGGAAAAGGCCGGCTGTACCATCCCCTATATGGGCTTCAACCTGATCCCGCTCTCCGTCATTCCGGAAATCCGCATCACCGATAAGGGCTTGGTGCTTGTGCCGGAGATGACGATCGCGCCGCTGTTCGAGTCAGCTTGATTTAGCCATCTAGCCATCTAGCCATCTAGCCATCTAGCCATCACTTGCCATCTTGATGGCTAGATTGGGACGGCTTATATTGGTTGGATAGGAGACCACTATGGCTGAACCGCAACTGTCTGTCCGCAGCGCCAAGGCGCGTGATCTTGCTCATCGGCTGGCCCGGCGTGAGAACCGCACCATTGCGGATATCGTCGAACGCGCGCTCGAATCCTATGAAATTCGCGAGGCCGGCCGCGAGCCGGCTTCGTCCTTCTATGCTCGGATGGCCATGAGCGACGACGAGGACTTAGACTTGGAGGCTGTTATTCGCGAGGGACGGCAGGTCAATCACGGAATCGATCTGTGATATTTCTCGACACAAACGTCATATCGGAGACACTTCGGAAGCAGCCCGACCCGGCCGTTATCGCGTGGCTCGACCGGCATGATGCGGAGATCGCCTTGCCGACCGTTGCGATTGCCGAAATCGCTTTCGGTATTCAGAAGATCATGCCCGATCAACGTGCCGCACGGCTGGAGCAACGATTGTCCGAATGGCGACGTCGGTTTGCCGATCGGATCTTCGGCCTCACGGAGGAGGCAGCATTGACTTATGGCGACATCATGGGGATAGCCAAGAGACAAGGGCGGCCAATGTCGACAGCGGACGGCATGATCGCTGCCATTGCCCGCGTGAACGGCGGGCGTTTGGCAACTCGCAATTTACCTGATTTCCAGACGACAGGCCTCGAACTGATATCACCCTGGGAGTTTTAACGCCGCGCCCGCCAAGCTACGGCTGCGGAACCGTATGGTGCATTTCCAGAAAATCGTCGCGGGCGAGGTATTTCATATAGCCGGCGGGGAAGGCCATCAGCTTGCCGATCTTGCATGGCCCGCGCTCGATGAGGAGCACGGAAAAGCCGAAATCCCGCATCAGCCGCATGGCCGCGACACAGGCCGCCGAGCCACCGCCGCCGATAATGAAATCTGCGCCTTCACCACCTGAACTCCCCCTCCAGTCCGATCTGCCGGGACGAACAGCGCCATAATTTTCGTTGTTCGTCAAACGATTAGGCAGTTTCACTTCAACATAAGGATATTTCAGCGCAGCCGGTTTCCCTGTCCGTCGAAACAGCGGCGTCTTTCGGGTGCGCAGCGCATATGCAGCGTGTCGCCGCGCTGAACGTCAGGACCCTCGCGATACTCGGCGATCAGGCTCTGGCCGTCCTGCGTCTGGCAATAGAGATAGCGCGTGCCTCCCAGATATTCGTCGAAATCGACCTTCACCCGGACAGCATCATTGTGATCGGGAACGACGACCAGATGCTCCGGGCGCATGCCCAGCATCAGCTTTTCGCCGGGCGCAAGGCTGGCCTGCCGTATATCGGTCTTGATGGAGCCGCCCGCGATTTTTGCGAGGCCATCGGAGCCCCATTCGGCTGCGATCATGTTCATGCGTGGCGAACCGATGAAGCCGGCAACGAAGATATTGGCCGGATCTTCATAGACCTCGCGCGGACTGCCGACCTGCTCGATCTTGCCGTCCTTGAGCACGACGATCTTGTCGGCAAGCGTCATCGCCTCGGTCTGGTCGTGCGTCACATAGATCATCGTGTTGCCGAGCTCCCGGTGCAGCCGGGCAATTTCGATACGCATGGAGACGCGCAGCTCCGCGTCGAGGTTGGACAGCGGCTCGTCAAACAGGAAGACGTCGGGCTTGCGCACGATCGCACGGCCGATGGCGACGCGCTGGCGCTGGCCGCCGGAAAGCTGGCCCGGCCGCCGATCCAGCAGATGATCGATCTTGAGGATCGCGGACGCCGCCTTGACGCGCGCCTCGATCTCGGCGGCCCCGGTCCGGGCCATTTTCAGCCCGAAACCGAGATTGTCGCGCACGCTCATATGCGGATAGAGCGCATAGGACTGGAAGACCATGGCGATGCCGCGCTCCGATGGATCGAGATCTGTCACATCCCGACCCTTGATGGCGATCTCGCCATCCGTCACCTCTTCCAGCCCGGCGATCATCCTGAGCAAAGTTGATTTGCCGCAGCCGGAGGGACCGACGAAGACAACGAATTGACCTTCCTCGACTTCGAGATCGATGCCGTGAATGACCTCCAGTCCACCATAGCTCTTGCGGACGCCGGTCAGCCTCATGCTGTTCTTCACCATGTCAGGCTCCGCGTTGCAACTGGTCGGCACGGATCCAGACCAGCATCTCGCCCGGCTCACGGTTGTCCCAGAGATGGTAGGGGACGAAACGCGCCGTGGTGGAGCGGCTTTGCGGCGGGGCCGTTCGATAGAGGTCCGATCCCCAGTCGGCCTCATCGCGTTTCACCGGAATGTCGAGCGCCACAGCGCCCTCAAGTGCTGCAATTTCCGCCGTCCGTGCCGATGCCGGATCACTGGCAAGCGAGATGCCGTTAAGATCCTCGCCATTGTCGGTGGTTTCGACGCAATAGACCAGTGGTCCGCGCATAAAAGCTGCGCGGCCAGCATCCTGGCGTACCTTGGGGTTGGCAAACAAGGTGCGCGGGATCAGCGGAATGTTGAGGTCGACCCTGTCGCCAGCCAGCCAATCGCGCTCGATGCGAGCATAGCCGTCGATGGTGATGGCGGAGAGGTCGACGGGGGCGCCATTGACGGCAAGCGTCGCGCCATCAGCCCATTCCGGTATGCGCAACGACAGAGCAAAGCGGGCGTTGCGGTCGGGATTGACCTCGAAACGGATAGCGCCGTACCAAGGATAACGCGTCTCCTGAGCGAGTTCGACGGTCACGCCGCTTGCAAGCGGAACGCGGGCCTTGCTTTCGCCGTAGAGATGCACGGCAATTTCATTATCTGCCGCGGCATACATATAGGAGCCGATCGAAGCGAGCAGGCGGGCGATGTTCGGCGGGCAGCAGGGGCAATGATGCCAGGTCCAGCGATGATGCTTGCCGCCACTCTCCAACGGGTTTTCGTAGAAGAACGTTTTGCCGTCGAGCGACAACCCGGCCATGGCGCCATTATAAAGTGCCTGCTCCATGATGTCGGCATAACGCCGGTTCGGGCCACGGCCGAGCATGCGGTTTGCCCAGAAGACCAGGCCGACGGAGGCGCAGGTCTCGGCATAGGCGCTTTCGTTCGGCAAGTCGTAATAGTCAGTGAACCCTTCGTTGGAAGCCGCTGGCCCGATGCCGCCGGTGACATACATCTGCTTGGTGGTCAGGTCGTCCCACAGTGTTTCCAGCGCCGAGGTCAGGCTGTCGTCGTTATATTCGGTCGCTATGTCAGCCATGCCGGAATAGAGATACATGGCACGCACGGCATGTCCCACAACCTTGGTCTGCTCGCGCACCGGCTGATGCGCCTGATTGTATTCATAGGTCTTCTGCACGAATTTCGCCGGGTCGCGGCCATCGCGCAGCGCTTCGTCGGTGAAGAAATGCGGCTCTTGCCCGCGCTCGTCGACGAAGTATTTGGCAAGATCGAGATATTTCTTCTCGCCGGTGACGCGGGCGAGCTTGACCAGCGCCAGCTCCACTTCCTCATGGCCGCAATAGCCGCGTAGCTGGCCCTCGCCATGACCGAAAACGATGATCATGTAGTCAGCGAAACGGCTCATGATATCCAGCAGCTTGCGCTTTCCCGTCGCCTGATAATAGGCGACGGCGGCCTCGATCAGATGGCCGGCGCAGTAGAGCTCGTGATGATCGCGAAGATTGGTCCAGCGGCGGCCTGGCTGGACGCGCTGAAACCAGGCGTTCAGATAACCGTCCTTTTCTTGCAGTTTCTCATACATGTCGATGATGGCATCGGCGCGGGCCTCAAGCTCCGGGTTCGGGCGGCGATAGAGCGAATAGGCGATGGTCTCGATGGATTTGCCGAGATCGCTGTCCCAGAACATCTGCGTCGAGCCCGACCATGTCTGCAGCGGGATGACGATGCCGGGGCTCGGCTGCTCGACATCGATCGCCTGAATCATGCCGGCCTCGACGCAGCGGTCGAGCAGGGTTGCTGCCGTCGAATTGCAGATCGCGTCCTGGCGGGCGCCGAAAAGGCCGTGCAGTTCGACATTCGGAACGGGCAGGGGACGGAATTGGCGATTTTGCTTGTTTGACATAGGGTTAATCCGTTTCGTTAGAGTATTTATTTCACCGCGCCGGCCATCAGACCGCGCATGTAGTAGCGTTGCAGAAGCAGGAAGACGAAGACGCAGGGGATGGTCATGACGGCGATGCCGGCCTGGACCGCACCCCAGTTGACGGCGCCGAGCCGTCCGGTCCTGACCGCGATCATCAGCACCGGCAGGGTGAATTTCTCGCTGCTGGAAAGCAGGATCAGCGCCGCCAGGAATTCGTTCCAGGCGTTGAGAAAGGCGAAGATCGCAACCGTTGCCACGCCTGGCAGCACCAGAGGCAACAGCACGCGGAACAGCAGCCTCAGATCACGTGCGCCGTCGATGCGCGCGGCCTCCTCGATTTCCTTTGGCACCGCATCGAAGGCGTTGCGCATCATGAAGACTGAGAAGGGCAGTTGCAGGGTGACATAGACAAGCGTCAGCCCGAGCAGAGAATTGTTAAGCCCGAGCTTCGCCAGCATGATGAAAAGCGGCGTCAGGATCGACTGGAACGGGATCATCAACGTCGCGATGATCAGGACGAAGAAGACGTTCTTGAATGGAAACTGGTAGCGCGAGAAGCCGTAGCCGGCGAGCAGACTGACCGTGACCGTCAGGATGACCGTCGCCACCGAAACGAAGAGCGAGTTCAGCGTGTGCTGCAACACGCCGGCGCCGAAGCCATCGAGGGAACGATAGGCATCGAAGCTGAAGCCGGTCGTCGGCCAGGGCGGCAATGGCGGCAGGCTCGCCTCCGTGCCGTGCCGGAAGGAGGAGAGCAGGGCGATCGCAAAAGGCGCGAAAAAGAAGATAACGATGATGAAGCCGACGCCGTGATAGCCGATGCCGCCCAGCAATTTCCGGCGCGCGCGCCGTTCTTTCGCGGGAGTGAAGTTCGTGACGGTCATGGACGGTCCTCCCCGACGCGCAGCAGCCAGAGCTGGACGATGCTGATCAGCACGAGAATGACGAGGAGGACGATCGACAGCGCCGCGCCGTAGCCGAGATTGAAGGACACGAAGGACTGGTTGAAGATGTAATAAACCACCGAGATCATCCGGTTCTGCGGTCCGCCGCTGGTCATGATGTAGAACTGGTCGAAGGCGAGCACCGAGCCGGTAACCGAGATGATCAGGGCAAGCGCAATGGTCTTGCGCATCAGCGGCAGTGTCAGGAAGCGGAACCGCTGCCAGCGTCTGGCGCCATCGATGCGCGCCGCCTCCGTCAGCTCGGACGGGATCGCCTGCAGGCCGGTCAGCAGGATGATCATCGTAAAGCCGGCGATCTTCCAGACCACCATGACGACGATGGTGGCGAAGGCCACGTCGAAATCGGCCAGCAGGTTCGGCTTCTTGTCGACCAGGCCGAGGGCTAGCGCCACTGGGGAGAAAAAGCCGCTGTCGACATTGGCAAGCCAGACCCAGAGCAGTGAAGCGGTCGCCAGCCCGACAACGACGGGCAGGAAGATGATGGTGCGATAGAAGCCGACGAAAGGCCGCTGCTTTTCGACGTAGAGCGCTAAGGGAAAGGCGACGGCGAAGATCGCGATGGTGACGATCACCGTATAGTAGGCGGTGAAACGCAAGGCCGCCATGAAGCGGATATCCGATAGCATCCTGGTATAATTGCCGAAGCCGATCCAGCGCGGATTGCCGAGGAGCGGCCAGTTATGCAGGCTCATCCAGCCGGTGAAGAGGACCGGTACGACGAAGAAGACGATGACGAGCGCCATGGCTGGCGCGATGTAGAGAAATCCGTGCCAGCCGGCACGTCGCCGCCGAGTGCGGCGCCGCACTGCTCCAATAGCTCCAGGGCCAGCCATGGAATGCTCCTGATGTTCCGATGGGAAGGACCGGGAGACCTTGCCTCCCGGTTGGTCGAGCGCTGATTGTTACTGGGCGTTATCGATGATCGACTGCATTTCCGACTGCGCATTGGAGAAAGCCGTGTCGACATCGGCGCCGAAGATCGCGGCGTTGGTGAAGCCGGCCCATGGCCCGTTGGCGCTGTTGATCAGATCGTTGAACTGCAGCGTATAGGGCGTCTTGGCGACGGAGATGGCTTTCAGGCCCACCTGCATGCGCGGATCGAGGCCCTGAAGTACTTGATCGGCAATATCGCCGCGCGTCGGCAGGCTGCCGTACTTTGCCATGATCTTCTGACCTTCCAGCGAATAAGTGTATTCGAGGAATTTCTTCACCGCATCGAGCTTCTTCGTGCCCTTGGAGATGACGAAATTATCGCCGCCGGCAAAGGAGGATGGGGTTCCATCCACGCCGGGGATCAGCGTCACGCCGAAATGGATATCGGGATATTGCGTGATCAGCGTGCCGATCGAGAAGGCACCGATGCTCTGCTGGCCGATCCTGCCGTTGCTGATGCTAAGGAAATTGGCGCCGTTGTCGCTGGCGGCGCCCGCCGGAACCAGATCTTTCTTGACCATGCTGCGGTAGATATCGACCGCCTTGCGCATCTGCGGCGTATCCAGCGTCGCCGTCTTGCCGTCCGCTGAAAGAATATCGGCACCGGCGCCCCAGACGAGCGGCGTAAAGGTAAAGATCATGCAGCCGCCACAGCCACCACCAGAGAAATAGAAGCCATAGGTGTCGCCGCCGAGCGCGCGGATCTTTTCGGCGTTCTGCTCGATCTCGTCCCAGGTCGTCGGCGCCTTGTCCGGATCGAGGCCGGCCTTCTTGTAGAGATCCTTGTTCCAGGCAAAAACCGAGGTCTCGACGGAAAGCGGCAGTCCGTAAACATGGCCGTCATAGGTGCCGAGCTTCACATGCGAGGGCGAGAGCGAGTTGAAATAGGGCAGGGCCTTCGCCCAGTCCGTCAGATCTTCGAGCTGGCCAGCGGCGGCAAAAGCCGGCGTGTAGATCAGGTCCATCGACAGCGCGTCGGGCGCCTGACCGCCGGCAATCGCGGTCGCGTATTTCTGTACGAGTTCGGAGAAGGGCACCTCGGTGAGGGTAACCTTGTCGTCGTGGCCGGCATTATACGCCTCGACGACCTTCTTGAAGGAATCGCCAATGCCGGACCGCACCCACATCGAGATGTTTTCGGCGCCAGACGCACTTGTCATCAAGCATAAGGATATGAGGCCTGTCGCGGCCAGAAGTCGCTTCATCATGTTTCTCTCCTCCCATGGGCGTTTCTCCCGCCCTTTTCCTCAACCAGTCAATTTTCGAGGTTTACCCCTCACGACTGCCGCACGACCAGTTCGCACGGCAATGTCCTGATCCCCGGCTCGATGGCGCGCCCTTCCGCCAGCGCCAGAACCGTCAGCCCGGCTTCCCGCCCGAGCGCCTTGAGATTCATATCCACCGTCGTCAGCGGCGGCCGGGTTTGGGCGGCGACAATCTCCCAATTGTCGAAACCGATCACGGACACATCCTCCGGCACCCGTACGTTACGCTCGCGCAGTGCATCCACGACCGCCCGCGCGATCTGATCGTTGCCGCAGAAAATGCCGTCCGGCTTCAATCCGGGCGTACTCCACAGCTTGGCAACCGCTTCATGCCCCCAGGCTTCGGACCATTCGCCATACATCACTGGCAACACATCGCCGACGAAATCCCGATAGGCTTTGGCGCGCTCGCGCACCGAGACAAAATTGTCCGGGCCGGTGACATGAGCGATCCGCTGGCGGCCGAGGCCTATCAGCCGTTCGACAGCGAGCGTTGCCCCCTGAAAATCGTCTGCGCAAAAGGTGACGCTGTCTGGCGTCCCCTCGGTAAACGCGTAGACGACCGGCACGGGCAGGTTGGACAGATCTACCGGCAGCCGGCGGTCGATCCTCTTTCCCGAGGCAATGATGCCATCGACGTGCTTGTCGAGCATGGCGTCCACATGAACCTTTCCGAGCGCAGGATCGTCTT
>DASWOH010000195.1:0-11529 GCA_036398815.1 Rhizobium sp.
GGGCAGCAGCAACGCGTCGCGATCGCCCGGGCTCTGGCAATGAAACCGAAACTCATGCTGTTCGATGAGCCGACAAGCGCACTTGACCCTGAATTGGTCGGCGAGGTCCTCTCCGTCATGCGCGCTCTTGCTGCGGATGGAATGACCATGATCGTGGTGACGCACGAACTAGGTTTTGCCCGCGAGGTCTGCGACAAGGTCGTCTTCATGGATGGCGGAGTTGTCGTGGAAGAGGGCAGCCCGGAAGAATTGTTCAACAACACCAGAACCGCCCGAGCAAAATCCTTCCTCGGCAAGGTTCTTTAAAATCCCAGAAAAATGGAGTGATCATGCTTTCCCTTCCCACAACGGCGAAGACCAAAGCCTATATCGGCGGCGCCTGGGTCGATGCTGAAGACGGCGCGGTTTTCGACAACCTCAATCCGGCGACCGGCAAACTGTTGAACAAAATTGCTGCGTGCTCAGCAGCCGATGTCGACAAAGCCGTCAAGGCGGGCAGAAAAGCCTTCGAAGACGGTGGATGGAGCCGTCTGGAGCCGCGCGAACGCAAAAAGATCCTGCTGCTCTTTGCTGATCTTGTCGAAGCCAATGCTGCGGAATTGGCGCTTCTCGACTCAATCGACGCCGGCAAGCCGTTGACTGATTGCGAGACGCTTGATCTTCCTGATGTCGTCAACAACATCCGGTGGTATGCGGAGGCGATTGACAAGGTCTTCGGCAAGCTCTCGCCGACGGGCGAAGGAAACCTTGGACTCATCGTGCGCGAAGCAGTTGGCGTCGTCGGCATGGTGCTACCCTGGAACTTCCCGGCCGGCACACTGTCGTGGAAAATCAGCCCTGCGCTGGCTGCCGGCAATTCGATCGTCGTAAAGCCTGCTGAACTCGCCTCGCTATCGACACTGCGTATTGCCGAACTGGCAGCGGAAGCCGGAATCCCGACTGGCGTCTTCAATGTCGTGCCAGGTTTCGGACATGTCGCTGGAAAGGCGCTTGGCCTGCATCCGGATGTGGACGTTCTGACATTCACAGGTTCGACGGAGATCGGACGTCAGTTCCTGCGCTATTCCGCCGATAGTAACCTCAAGAAAGTCGTCCTGGAATGCGGTGGCAAGAGCCCGCAGATCGTTATGAGCGATGTGGCGGATCAGATTGAGCAGATTGCAGAAAACCTCGCTGGTGCGGCATTCTGGAACATGGGGCAGAATTGCACTTGCGGCTCACGTATTCTGGTTCACTCATCGGTCAAAGACGTTTTCGTGCAGGCACTCGTTAATGCCTCAAAGGCCTGGAACGTCGGCGACCCTACCGACCGTGCCAGCAAGATGGGGCCGCTAATCGAGGAGTCGGCATTGACCCGTGTCATGGGCGCAATCGCAAAATCGAAGTCGGATGGAGCCACGATTGCCGTCGGCGGCAACCGGGTTCTCGAAGAGACCGGCGGTTGGTTTGTCGAGCCGACTATCGTCGACAACGTGAAGGAGATCATGGCGATCGCACGCGATGAAATCTTCGGCCCGGTTGTCGCAATACTGCCGTTCGACACTGAAGATGAGGCGATACGGATTGCCAACAACTCCTCCTACGGCCTTGCCGCCACGGTGTTTTCAAACGACATCAACGTTGCGATACGCATGGCGCGCAAGATCCAGGCCGGCACCGTTGCCGTCAATGGTTACGGCGAGGGTGACATCACCACTCCATTTGGAGGCCACAAGACCTCTGGTTTCGGCGGCTACGACAAAGGGATCGAGGCTTTCGATCAATACACGCAGATGAAGACGATCTGGGTCACGCTTCGCTAACAATAAGGTTTGGTCGCGCAGCTGCGTTGAGACGATAGGCGCGTTGCGCGGCCAGCGCTTAAAACTCGAGGATGAATCTCCAGAGGGAGTGAAGTCCTAAGCTCAAGGGTTCACAAATGAGTGACACCGTTACAATCGCGATTGCGGAAGCGATCAATCTTAGTCTCAACATTCTGCGTCGCACCGGTCTCAGCGAAGACCAATGCGACGCCGTCAGCGATGTTGTCGTCAGGGCCCAGGTCGATGATTGCCATTCGCATGGACTTTACCGGCTTTTGGGTTGCGCCCATTCGGTCGCCGTCGGACGAATAAACAAGAGCGCGGTGCCTAAAATTACCGACGTCGCACCTGGAATTGTTCGGGTCGACGCGGATCACGGCTTCTCATCGCTTGCCTATCGTGCCGGCATTCATGCCGTCGTCGAAAAAGCGCGCATACAGGGGGTTGCGGCACTCGCCATCAACAACTGCTATCACTTCTCAGCATTATGGCCCGAGGTCGAGCCATTGGCAGAGCAAGGTCTTGCGGCGATTGCATTGACGCCAAGTCATAGTTGGGTCGCGCCAGCGGGCGGAACACAGGCGGTGTTCGGGACCAATCCATTTGCATTTGCATGGCCTCGGCCAGGAAGCCATCCGTTTGTATTTGACTTTGCGACGAGTGCGACCGCGCGAGGCGAGATTGAGCTTCATCGTCGCGCAGGAAAACCGATAGTAGAAGGGCTTGCCGTCGATGAAAAGGGGTTGCCCACCACTGATCCAGCCGAGGCGCTCAAAGGCGCGATGTTGACTTTCGGTGGCCATAAAGGGTCTGCCCTGTCAGCCATGATCGAACTGCTGGCCGGGGCGCTGATCGGCGACATGCTCAGCATGGAGTCGAAAGCGGTTGACGGCCAAGTCGGGGCAGCACCGCTCCATGGCGAGCTCATCCTGGTCTTCGATCCCGCCAAGTTCCTGGGCGGGGGCCGCAACGAGAATCTTGCCCGCTCCGAACGTATGTTCGAGGCGATTTCCAAACAGGGCGCAAGGCTGCCATCCCAGCGCCGATACGAGGCAAGAGAGCGCAATGCTCGCCAGGGACTGACAATACCCGCAGCGCTTTATGCAGAGCTGCTTGAGCTAGCCGGTCCGATGCCAACATTTGTCGCTCCGGTAAAACAGACGGCCTGAAACCCGTTCCTCTATCAACGACAGGTTACAAAATGAAAGTCGAAGGAAAACTCCTGATCGGCAACAGTTCTGCACGCGGCCTCGGCGGCGATATTTCTGCTTTTGCAGCGGAAGAGGGTCACAGGCTCGAGCCGCCCTTCGGAGGCGCAACGCAAGCGGACCTCGATCGCGCAATCGCACTCGCTTGGAGTGCCTATATGGCTTATCGAGAAACGAAGGCGCATGATCGGGCGAAATTCCTTGACGCCATCGGCGCTGAGATTGCCTCTCTCGGAGACGAACTCATCGTCCGCGCGATGACAGAAACCGGCCTTCCTCGGGGCCGGCTGGAAGGCGAGCAGACGCGCACGATCAATCAGCTCATGATGTTTGCGCAGGAACTTCGCTCGCATGATCCAGCGGACCTGCGGTTCGACCCTGAAGACCCGATGCGCACCCCTGTGCCGCGGCCGCAACTGCGGTCGCGCAGGATTGGCGTGGGGCCGGTCGCCGTCTTCGGGGCCTCCAATTTCCCGCTGGCCTTCTCGGTGGCCGGTGGCGATACAGCTTCGGCGCTTGCTGCAGGTTGCCCTGTCGTCGTAAAGGCCCATTCCGCGCATATGGGAACCGCGGACCTCGTCGGACAGGCCGTGCAAAGGGCCGCGCTCACATGCGGCATGCCTGATGGCACATTCTCGCTGATCTTTGCGAGCAGCCGCTCCATCGGCGAGCGCCTGGTTGCCGACGATCGCATAAGAGCTGTCGGCTTCACGGGTTCGCGTCAGGGCGGAATTACGCTTCAGACAATCGCCCAGGCTCGGCGCCGTCCGATTCCAGTTTATGCGGAGATGAGCAGCATAAATCCCGTGATCCTGTTTCCCGAGGTGTTGCGCAACCGTTCGTCCGCGATCGCCAAGGACTTCGTTCAGTCACTAACGCTCGGCGCGGGGCAATTCTGTACCAATCCCGGCGTTGTGTTCGCGGTTGACGGCCCGGATCTCGATAACTTCGTTGCCGCAGCGCAGGAGCATGTCCGGGCAACATCCGCTCAGACGATGCTGACGGGTGGGATCGCCCGGACCTATGAGGTCGGAACGAGGCGGCTTTCGGTGCGCAAAGACGTCAATCTCCTGGCGTCCGGCGAGGCAGGGTCCGATCGGCAAGCGAAGGCCATGCTCTTCGAGACGGATGGCAAAGCCTTCCTGGACAGAGCTGAACTGCAGGAGGAAATGTTCGGCCCGGCAGGCATTATCGTCCGGTGCGCAGATCTTGACCAGATCGAAGAAATTATCAGATCCATCGAAGGTCAGCTGACTGTTTCCCTGCATGCCGATCCGGCCGACTTCACTGAGGCGCGAGCCATGATACCGATGCTTGAGGACCTTGGGGGCAGACTTCTTGTCAATGGCTTTGGAACCGGTATCGAGCTGTCACGGGCCATGGTCCACGGTGGTCCATTCCCCTCTACGTCTGACAGTCGCACGACCTCGGTCGGAACCATGGCGCTCGAACGGTTCCTTCGCCCCGTTTGCTATCAGAACTTCCCTGCGGAGCTGCTTCCGGACGCGTTGAGGGCGTTTACTACAACAGCAAACGCGAAGGACGCCGCAGAATGAGCAGTCACAATGTCCGAATTGGGATCATTGGTGCCGGTGTTGCAGCTGAAACACATGCGCGAGAGCTTGGCCACGTGGATGGAGCGCTCCTGCACTCTGTCTTCGCGCGGGACCAGGCAAAGGCGCAGAAGTTTGCAGCCGCCTTTTCTGTTTCGCGTGTCAGCGCGGACTTGATTGAGTTTCTTGCCGATCCCAATCTTGACGCGGTTATAATCACAACACCCAACGGTCTTCACCTCGAATATGCGTTGGCCGTTGCACGTGCGGGAAAACATCTTATTGTCGAGAAGCCGCTCGAAATCGATGAGTTTCGAGCCCAGCAAATCGTTGCAGTGTGTAAGCAGCATGATGTGAAGCTCTTCATCATCTATCAGCGGCGCTACTCGGATGCAGCAGCAAAGGCGTTAGACGATATCCGGTCCGGCCGGTTGGGGAAGGTGGTTCTCGTCAATATCGTCGACAACCAATATCGGAAAGCGGAATATTATTCAAAGGATGCATGGCGTGGAACGAAGGCGGTCGAAGGCGGGGGCTGTGTCATAACGCAGTCAACGCATATGCTGGACCTTGCCCAATATCTTCTGGGTCCGGTCCGCTCCCTATTTGCACTGACCCGCACAGCATATCACGCAATCGAAACCGAGGATGTTGCCGCGGTGACGCTTGAGTTTGATAGCGGTGTCATCGGGACATTCTCGTCGTCGACAGCAGCCTATCCGGGACAACGCCATATGGTGACGATTTCCGGCACCAAAGGGTCGATCATTATCAACGGCGAGCACGACCAAGTCATTTTTCGAAAGGTCGTAGCTGAGGATGATTGGCGCGAGCTTCCAAAGGGTTTCAGCTTTGCTGATCCAGTTGAACCGCGAGACTATCCGACAGGAGGCCAGCGCAGACAACTTGAGATTATTGTAAAAGTCTTACTTGGAGAAGGCGAGGATTTAGAAGGACCCGACCATTTGGGCGCCGTCCGTCTCGTCGACGCGATCTATCGATCCGCAAAGGAAGGCCGTCCGGTCTCGGTCTTGTAACCGTTTCATGCAACTTGGTTGCGGTTGGTATAAAATACCCGCATCGCGAGCATTTGAAAAATCGGTAAACACATGTAAGAATCGTTCTCTATCGAATGTTACCGATTACCGATTCGAGCGAGACGACATGGACAATCAATTGCAGCAAACAAACTTGCGTGACCAGGCGCTTGCGGTGCTTAAGCTGCGATTGGTATCAGGTGATCTAGCTCCGGGTCAGATCTATTCCGCTGCCTCGCTTGCGGTCGAACTGGGCGTCTCCAATAGTCCGGTTCGCGAGGCGATGCTGACACTCGTCAACCAGGGTTTGATGGAAACCGTTCGCAATCGAGGTTTTCGGGTCGTGCCTCTCAGCGATAAGGACCGCAGGAATGTTTACGACCTGCGGATACTGCTGGAAATTCCGTCGATGGCCAAGCTGGCTTCGATGAAGGAAAAGGTTATCGGGCGCCGGGAAGAGTTCTCGAAGATCGCTTCCGATATGGTCGGATGCGCCAAGAAAGGCGATGTCGTCGGATACCTGGAATTCGATCGTGAGTTCCACATGAGATTGTTGGGTATCCTGGAGAACGACCACCTGACCTCGATCGTCGGGAATCTGCGTGATCAAGCCCGTCAATATGGTCTGAAGGCGCTTTCGGAAAGCGGTACACTGGTAAAGTCCGCAGAAGAGCACCAGCCTATCCTCGATGCGCTCATTGCCGGCGACAAGAAGCTCACCACGAAGCTGATGACCGAGCACCTGGCGCATCACGTCGGTGATTGGGCTGGTTAGAAGCGCGTTTTCATATCATCATTGAAAATTGAGCCAACCGCGCGCACGTAGAAATACGGGCGATCGGCATGCATGGTTTGCTACGCTGCGGGTGGTTTGGCATCGCTTCCATAGCCGACGCCAAATCCTTCCGTGAACGGGGTCCTCAGGGTCGAGCAGAAACGTGGACTGTGCGATAATGTGCGCCCGGCCCCGGATCCGAGGGACTATTGCCTCGACGCAATCTCCAACAATCGTGGTCTCGGCAAACTGCCCCTCAAAGGTAGAGCCGATGATGCTTTCATGCACGAACTTGTCTCCCGGCGCTTGCTGGCCGCGAAAAAATCGCTGGGCCATACGCGCCGAGGTTCCAGTCCCACCTGGGGACCGGTCGACACCGGCTTCGCCGAAGAAAACCAGATTGCGGTAGGTGCTCGTATCATTCTTCTCTTCTTTCAATCCTCGCTTGGGTCATGGCGGGCAGCGTACTAGCGATACTGACTTTCGTAAGTCTCGCGTGGGCGCGTGGAGGCGGTCGATGGGGACGTGGGCGCTCACTTCCCCAATCTTTGATGACTAGAGCGTTTCATGTTTTGACGGAAGTGTATTCGGCTGTATCGAAAGTGCATAATAGCGCGCCATGTTTTTAACTGCGTCGACGCATTGGCAGTGGAGGTTGTAGGGATAAAGCGATATGGGCGGAAGAAACGTTTCGATGCCCACTGGCGTACAACGTGACTTTACGAATCGATCAGTATTGTTCGATTCATAATAATGGTGATGAACAGCGCGTACGAGTTCATATCATTGGCACCGCTGCTACACGCTGCGACGCGTGATTCCGAACTAATATTGTGAACTCCTGAAGCCTGCGTTGTAGCCTTTCCGCAAAAACGTTACAGCACACGGCGGCGATGATGTCCCAGAGAGTGGTGTAGCCTTGGGCTTAGGCCGTGGGAAACGGCGGCAACAGAGTATCCTCACGAAAAAGGGCGCCGGCATTCGGCACGGCGAGGAAAGTGGCATCCTTGTCCCTGCAAGCGCGGGGACGTGATCTGCACTATTGCAGCGAGCCAGGATCGAAGTTCTGGAGCCATCTCTCCGACCAATACGGGTACTGCACCAATGCCAATCAACACCGATCGCCTATAAGTCAGCGTTGAAACTGATTTGCCAGCTAAACGGAACCTTTAATCGTTGTTTCGTCACCAAAGCCAAAATCAAGCATGTGGCACCTGGGTGACTGCTCTCCTGTATTCTGCGGGAGTAAATCCATAGGCAATACGGTACGCCCTGTAGAACGTGGCCAGGCTCGTGAAGCCGCAATCGAGCGCGATATCCAGGATCGTGAGGTGGCTGAATTCTGGAGATCGCAACCGTGACCGCGCAACCTCGAGGCGGCAACGGACGATGTGCCTTGAAACGGTGTCGCCGGTCATTTCGAAAAGACGGTGGAGATGGCGCAAGGAGATACCGAGGGTTCCCGCCACCCGCGCTGGCGAAAGACGCGGATCAACAGCGTTGCGCGCAATGAACTCCTTGGCGAGGCGAAGTTGGGCTTTCTGCAGTGACTGCCGCGGATCGTGGCCACGTGCAACCCGACCGTGTGCCACGGCAGCAAGGCTCGCTAAGGCACTTAGCGACGTCGTCTGCTCCTCCGGCGCGAGATAAGGCATCTCGGTCACGAACGCATCGAAATAGGCGAGAAGCAAAGCGCCTATGCCGCTGGGGGCGGATACGACCGTCGTTGCGATGTCATCCGCATTGGCGAGTGCCGGCCGCAGCAGATCTCGCGGCACTTTCAGCACATAGTGGTGAAATGGCCTGGAGCGGGTCGGACCGGTGGTGAAAGCGCGATCGGCGTCGCCTAGCGCCAGTGATCCGAAACCACTGATAAACCCCGGCTGGTAATCGAAATCAAACCAGGCCTCAGCCTGTTGCCTGTACAGAAAGATGTAGTCCCGGCTGCCCTGAGCGATATCCTTGCGCGAGCGGCCCGTGTCGTGGTGCTCGGCTTTTATCTCCATAAGAGAAGATTCACCGAGTTGCCAGGCGGAGATCTGTCCTTTGAACGCCGCACGGCTACTGCGCTGCAGCTCCGGGGACATCGGGTCGAAAGCAGCGCAGATAGAGTCCCGCCAGTAATCGAACCGCTCTGCTGGTGCGACATCGTCAGTCGACCAGGTGATCATATTCGATTGACTTGCTGATGCGGTTGACATGCGGCTCAATGCCCCCGTTCAACCCAGCGTACCAAAGAGCGGTTCTGATCGCATGCGCGCAAGCGATCACAAATTCGTGATCTGGCGCGGAGTGAGAAACCACGTCACAGAGAGAGAAGACGGGCTTCGCATGGAAGAGCAGTATCCCGTGGAGATTCCTACACGCTGCGGCCACTCAGTGGTACAGCGTTGTTGCATGGATACAGATAAGATTCTGATTTGAAGGAGTTTCTGTGTTTTTTGCCATTTGCGATAAATTTTAAAAAAACAATGGGTTATCTGTATCCGTGCAAAACGCCGTGTGATGCTATCCTCGGTGCGTTTCGCCCTCGCCGTACGTGGCATACAGACGACAGCGGCTTTCGTTTCAGGAGAACGCTGCGACCCTAGCTTCCAACCAGGCAAGAGAGGCTGACTGCATGAAAATGAACGCGCCGCCAAAGTCACACGTCACAGAGCGTCAGCGGACAAAGGAATGTCATAATTTATGCAAGACGGCCTTCATGAGGCTCGTCGACGAAGCTGCAGCGCTCGGGTGGCGCAGAGAAGAGCTGGCTCTGCAGCTAGCGGATTTGGCCGACGACTATGTTCTATACCTCGCTTCCAGGCCGAACGAACGCGCCTCCACTACCAACGATGCCAGCGTATTGCGCCTTGTGTACGCGAACGAGCCTGAACCCCTGCGGTCCATAGGCGAATGAAGTCGCTGTCGCAGTACAAGGACGTTCGCCTCTTCGGCGGCAAGGAGGAATGCGGCCAGACCGTCGCGCCACTGTCAGCATCAAGCGCCATATGCAGATCCCATGAGGAAGTGGATAGCGGCCAGCGCTGTGACAAATGAGGCTGTTAGCAACATCTCACCTTGGAGAGCAAACATGCATCTCAAGTTCGTCAACCCGAAGCACCGGCCGTTATCCGCAATGATCTTCACGCAATTTTCGTCTCTCTGGAACTCTCCCAATGGAAATGGCTGGTGACGTCGCTTTCGCCGGGCGGCGGAAGGATGTCGAAGCACGTGATCGAGCCCGGCTTCCCGAACGACGGTCAGAAGATCACCTATGCACTGGTGAAGGACCGAAAATCCGGAAAAATGGCGGCGGACAATCTGCAGGCCTGAGCGGGGCTGCCGTGACATTGTCGTGAGGAATGGCATTCATCTCCCTTCCCGACTTTGAGACTGGACGAGGTACTCTTCGTCTTGCCGCCTAGGCGTCTTCCGGCATGCTGCGGTGCGATATTACTTCTGCGTTATCGAAGTGGCTCACCTCTTCCCGAGCCACCACGATGAGACGGGCAGCACTCCTCCTCCCAACTGTCAGCCATAATCGAGAGCCCGGTGCACCCACCTCCCGCACTGGGCTTTTTCATCCGTATTTCCGACCGGCGGTTGCGTGATTGAAGAAATTGCCCAGAGAGGTTTGAGCGGGAGTCGTGCTTGAAATGAGCAGAATTTACGCTCATATTAAGCACTGAGGTGTCAATGTATGATTGGAATTCCTATGACCGTACAGGCATTGGAAGTTGGAGCCGCGCATTTTGGGGACCAGCAATCGCCGTTTCTTTCTGCACGGCGTGTTTCAGAACTTCTGGGGGTAACGCAGTCGGAGCTAGCCAAGCTCGTTGGCGTCGCTCGAAATACCCTGACTGCAAAATCCGGGGGCCGCAAGGTGGATCTCGCACTCAGCCCGGTTGTACGGATCCTCGCCATGGCGGCCGAGATGGCAGGCGATGAGCACAGGGCCGTGATCTGGTTCAAGCATCAGCCGATCCCAGGATGGGCCGGCAAGACGGCTTACGATCTGGTGGCTGAGGGTAAATCGGACAAGGTTCTGACATATCTGGAAGCGGTCCGATCTGGCGTCTATGCCTGAGAGTTCTCCAGAGGCTACACTGGTTTTGTGGCGCTCCTACGTTCCCCGGTGGGCACACGCACCGTTGTCAGGGGAGGGCGCCGCAAGATTTGGTGGTCGGTGGAATCCGATCGGGACACCGGCAATCTACGCGGCACGCGAACTTTCAACGGCATGGGCAGAGTACAATCAAGGTTTTGTCCAGCACCCTGCCTTGATCGCGCAGCTCAATCTCACGGGAGCGTTGCTGGCGGACCTCACCGATCCGTCGACGCTTCAGAATTTCGAGGTGGACGAGGGAGTTCATCGGTGCGAGTGGCGCGCCGATCTTGATCTAGGCAAAACACCGGTGACTCATAGGCTCACCGGTAAGCTGCTGCGCCAAGGCTTTCATGGTGTCATCTTTCCATCCTTCATGTCGCCGGGCGGAACCTGTGTTGCGTTGTGGCATTGGAATGGCCCCGGCAAACCGGTGCTCAACGTCGTCGACCCCGAGGGACGTTTACCAAAGACCGCTGCTTCGTGGCTTTAATTCAGCAAGGCGACGCTGTTGCCGTCGCGTTCGGAGAAGGGGAGGAGTAAAGCTCCGCTGCCTTGGTTAGGTTGATCCTGAACCGGTCCCCGCGGCGCTGGTAACGTCGGGTCATTTCGGCCGACGCATGGCCGAGTTGCTTTTGGACGTAGCGCTCATCAACTTCGGCCGATCTCGACCTCGCGCCAGCCGGTTTCGCCGCGCATTATCACCAGCAGGCCCTTGTCGAGCACTTCGATCCTGCCGCGCCCATCCTCTGTTTGGTCACGGCCAAGATCGTGCCCGGTGATTTCTGAACCGCGCAGGCCGCCGGCGAAACCGAGCAAGAGCATGGCGCGATTGTAATGGGCCACAATCGCGGCAAAATCGTCTTACTGGTCATGCGCTAAGCGGCTGCCGCGATAGCGGCGGCATCGCGAAACGAAACCAGCCTCCGGCTCCGTTCGTCCCACAAAACCAGCTCCACGCACCGGAGGCTTTGCCACAGCGTGATCCTGCCGATTTCTCCCAGTTCCGGATGGTTTCGCAGGACCTCAGGCAGCCGATAATAGGGGATCCGGCTGGAGAGATG
>DASWOH010000196.1:0-1941 GCA_036398815.1 Rhizobium sp.
GCGCGGTATCGGTCGTCATTTCGGCGATGTCATTGCCCTTCGCGATGTAGATGTCACCGTCTATCCCGGCGAAGTGCTCGGGATCGTCGGTGAATCCGGCTCCGGCAAATCGACCCTTCTGCGTCTGATGAATCTCGAGGATACGGCGGACGACGGGGAATACAGGCTGTCCTTGCCGGAGTATGAAAACGTCGACCTCTTTGCTCTCGACCGTTTTCAACGACGGATGCTGCGGGCGACGAAGATCGGCATCGTTTACCAGAACCCGCATCTCGGTCTTCTGATGAACCATACCAGCAGCGGCAATGTGGCGGAAAGGCTGCTGATCGCCGGAAACCGCAACTTTGCGGAACTGCGCAGATTGGCGAAGGAATCGCTTGAGGCATCGGAATTTCCGACAGAGCGCATGGATGCACGTCCGATGGAATTATCGGGCGGGATGCAGCAACGCGTGCAGCTGGCAAAGGCGATCGCGCTCGAGCCGGCATTGTTGCTGCTCGACGAACCCACCACGGGGCTCGATGTCAGCGTTCAGGCACTTGTGCTCGATACTCTCAAGCGACTGCAACGCAGGCGCAATATCACAATGGTGCTGGTGTCGCATGACCTTGGTGTCATTCGCACCATGGCCGACCGGGTGATGGTGATGCGTCGCGGAGAGGTTGTCGAGCAGGGTCTTGCCGACCAGATTTTCCAGGACCCGCAACACCCCTATACCCAGCAACTTGTCCATGCGAAATTGTGAGGAGCTACCGATGAACATGCAAACTGTGCCGCCCTATCGGCAGAATCTGGTGCTTTCGGTGCGGGGGCTCGGCAAATCCTTCGACATGCATCATCTGCATCGCACGCTACCGGCGTTCGCCGATATTGACTTCGACTTGCATGCCGGCGAATTCATCCTGCTGAAAGGGGAGAACGGGGCAGGAAAATCGACACTGCTTCGCACGCTCTACCGCTCTTATCTGCCCCGCAAGGGGCATGCATTTTACCATACGGAGGAAGGCGTGATCGATCTGGCGGATGCCGCAGATGTCGATATCGCTTTTCTGCGTCGACGCGAGATCGGCTTCGTGACGCAGTTCCTTCAGGTCCGGCCGCGTGTCGCCGCCGAGGAGCTGGTGGCAGAGCCGTTGATGGCGGCAGGCCGCAGCCATGAGGATGCCATTACGGAAGCGCAGCGCTGGCTGGCCGCCTTTGGGGTGAAGCCCTCGCTCTGGGCAGCGTATCCCTCGACCTTTTCCGGCGGGGAACAGCAGAAGGTAAATCTTGCCCGGGCGCTCATCCTGCCGCAACGCCTGCTTTTCCTTGATGAGCCGACCGCTTCGCTGGATCGCGCTGCCCGTGCTGCTCTCGTCGAACGGCTCGCCGATCTGAAGGCACAGGGTATCGCGATGATCGGTGTCTTTCACCATCCCGAAGACGTGGCCGACCTCATCGATCGCGAAATCCATCTGGAAGCGGCTAATTCTCCGGAGGCATACCAATGAAGCGGCCAATGGCGATTTCATGCGACATGTTCGGAGCTGTGGCGGACTGACGCATCAGTTTCACGTGCCGCTCGAATGCAGCGACACGTTTCCGAATGACGAGGTCTCAGGCCATTGCCACCTTGAGAGCATTGTCACGGGTGTTGCCGAGATCCTGCAGGGACGCTATGGCTGCCGTCACGCCACCGGACTGGTGAGGTATGCCGGCCATGTCGAGCCCCATCTCGACGCCCGAGAGGGCCGCCATCAACGTCAATTCGTTGCACTCACCGAGATGGCCGATGCGGAATACCTTTCCGGCAACCTTGGAGAGTCCCGCGCCGAGTGACATATTGAATTTGTCCAGCACGATCTTCCGGAAGTTGTCCGCATCATGGCCGGCAGGCAGAAGCACGGCGGTGAGCACAGGGGAATATTCCATCGGCTCCTGACACAGCACCTCAAGCCCCCA
>DASWOH010000197.1:0-30530 GCA_036398815.1 Rhizobium sp.
CGTGCCGGTGAACCCGCTGCATCAGCGCGGCTATCCCTCGATCGGCTGCGAACCCTGCACCCGCGCCATCAAGCCGGGCGAGCCCGAGCGGGCCGGCCGCTGGTGGTGGGAAAACGACGAGAAACGCGAATGCGGCCTGCATGTTGCGGAAGAAGCTGCCGTCGCCGCGCAATGACATACCCCGCCGGTTCCCGGCATCGGTTCAAGGCGCGGTTCTCGCCGCCGCCAAACCTACCGGGACCCAAAACACCCTATTCTTTCCGGCCAGCCTTCCGGCCGGGACCAATGATTAAGTTCTGGAGTTGAAAATGCCCGATAGCCGTCCGGATACGGAACTCTCCAATCCGCAAAGCACCAAGCCGCCGCTCGACCCGCATCTGAAGGCGCTGGAAAACGAATCCATCCATATCTTCCGCGAAGTGGCGGCTGAATTCGAGCGTCCGGTGATGCTCTATTCGATCGGCAAGGATTCCTCCGTGCTACTGCACCTGGCGCGCAAGGCCTTCTATCCGGGTCGCGTCCCCTTCCCGCTCCTGCATGTGAACACCGGCTGGAAATTTGCCGAGATGATCACCTTCCGCGACGAGATCGTGAAGAAATACGATCTCGACCTGATCGAACACATCAACCCGCGCGGCAAGGCGGAGAACGTTACCCCGTTCACCCATGGCTCGGCGCTCTACACCGACATCATGAAGACGGAAGGGTTGCGCCAGGCGCTGGACGCCGGCCAGTTCGACGCCGCTTTCGGCGGCGCCCGCCGCGACGAAGAAGCGTCCCGCGCCAAGGAACGCATCTACTCCTTCCGCACGCCGGACCATCGTTGGGACCCGCGCAACCAGCGCCCCGAACTCTGGAACGTCTATAATGGCCAGATCCGCAAGGGCGAGAGCGTGCGTGTCTTCCCGCTGTCGAACTGGACCGAGGTCGATATCTGGCGCTACATCCAGGCCGAAGACATTCCGATCGTGCCGCTCTATTTCGCCGAGAAACGCCCGGTCGTCGAGCGCGACGGCATGATGATCCTCGCGGCCGATCCGCGGCTTGAATTGCTGCCCGGCGAAGTCAAGCGCGAGGAAGTCATCCGCTTCCGCACGCTCGGCTGCTTCCCGCTGACGGGCGCGATCCGCTCCACCGCCACCACCCTTGAAGACGTTATCGCAGAGCTGGAAATCGCCACGGTTTCCGAACGACAGGGCCGCGCCATCGACCGCGACCAGTCCGGCTCCATGGAAAAAAAGAAGCGCGAAGGATATTTCTGAGATGACCGCAGCCGTAACCGCAAACGTCGTCACTTTACCCGCAGCCGAGCCCGCCAAGGCTGTGCGCGATACGCGTCCGCTTCGCCTGATCACCTGCGGCAGCGTCGATGACGGCAAATCCACGCTGATCGGCCGTCTGCTTTGGGACACCAAGGCCGTCAAGGAAGACCAGGCCGCCACGCTGCAGCGCGACTCCACCGGCAAGCAGAACGATCTCGGCCTGCCCGACTTCGCGCTGCTGCTCGATGGCCTGCAGGCCGAGCGCGAACAGGGCATCACCATCGATGTCGCCTATCGCTATTTCTCGACCGACAACCGCTCCTTCATCGTCGCCGACACGCCCGGCCACGAGCAATATACCCGCAACATGGCGACCGGCGCATCCACCGCCGATCTCGCCATCCTGCTGGTCGACGCGCGCATGGGCATCCTCGAGCAGACGCGCCGCCACGCAACGATCGCCTCGCTGCTCGGCATCAAGCAGTTCGTGCTTGCCGTCAACAAGATCGACCTGACGAATTACGACCGCGCCGGCTTCGAGAAGATCTCGCATGATTTCCGCGAATTCGCGCTCTCGCTCGGCGTCAAGCAGATCACCGCCATCCCGATGTCGGCGCTGAAGGGTGAGAACGTCGTCTATTCCGGCCAGGCTTCCATGCCCTGGTACACCGGGCCGACGCTGGTCGAAACGCTGGAGCTGGCGACCGTGCGCTCGGCTCAGACCGTCGGCTTCCGCCTCTCCGTTCAGCGCGTATCGCGCCCCGGCGAAAGCTTCCGCGGCTATCAGGGCACCGTTGCCGGCGGCTCGGTGAAGCCGGGCGACAGCGTCATGATCCTGCCGTCGGGCATGGTCGCCAATGTCTCGAAGATCATCACCTTCGATCTCGTGCGCAACGCCGCCGTCGCCGGCGATGCCATCACGCTCGTGCTCGACCGCCAGGTGGACGTGTCGCGCGGCGACATGATCGTCGCCATCGACAGCCAGCCGCAATCGGGCCTTGCCTTCGACGCGCAGATCGTCGCGCTGCAGCCGGAAGGCATCGAGCCCGGCAAGCGCTACTGGCTGAAGAGCGGCAGCCGCCGCCAGCGCGTGCAGGTGCAGCCGATCGCTCAGCTCGAACTGAAGACCGGCGCCTGGGCACCGGCGCAATCGCTGTGGATGAACGCTATCGGCAAGGTGCGTCTTTCCTTCGACGAAGCCGCCGTTTTCGACCCTTACGACCAGAACCGCTCGACCGGCTCCTTCATCCTGATCGACCCGGACAGCAACAACACGATCGCCGGCGGCATGATCACCGGCAAACGCGCTGACGTCGGCGGCATCCACAAGGAAGGCCATCGCGTCCTTCTTTCGCTGCCGGCCGACCTCGCCGACCAGATCATGGCCAGCGAACTCTTCGCCAGCCGCCGCGACGAAACCGAAGTCCGCCGCGTCACCGCTGCGCAGGCTGCCGACATCTGGGCAAATGCCGCCAGCGATATCTGATCGCAACTAAATCCGTGATTGAAAAAGGGGCCGCACTGGCCCCTTTCTCATGTGCTGGCGGCGACCGGCAAAACCTCGCAGCGTTCCGCAAAAAGCGTCTCGCTTAGAAAATCGACAAATACCCGAACTTTGGGGGAGAGATGGCGGTTGGAGGGCCAGAGCAAATGGAAATGCCCGGGTCCATCGATGTATTTATCAAGCACCGTGCGCAGCTTGCCCTCGGCCAGCGGGCCGCGCGCGAGAAAATCCGGCATGCATCCGATGCCGAGGCCACTGATGACTGCGCCGCGCAGAGCCTCCATGTTGTTGCAGGAGAGAGCGGTTTTCATGCGCAATTCCGGTCCGTCATCCGGCGGGGTCAACGGCCAGTTCTGCAGCTTGCCGCTGTTGGGGAAACGAAACCGGATCGCCAGGTGATCGTCGAGGTCGCGCGGGCAACCCGGGACGCCGTAACGCTCAAGATAGGCGGGGGCGGCACAAAGCAGCATCTGAAAGGGCCGCAAGGTGCGGGACATCAATCGCGAATCGGGCAGATCGCCGCTGCGGATCGCGACATCGATACCCTCTTCGATCATATCGACGATGCGGTCGTTGAAATCGATGTCGAGTTCGACCTCCGGATACCGGGCAAGGAATTCCGGCAGCACTGGCAGCAGGAAATGGTAACTGACAATGGGGACGCTGACGCGCAGGCGCCCGCGCGGCACGGCTACCGCCTGGGCGAGCGAAGCCTGGGCGTCGTCCAGATCGTCCAGCACACGCCGGCAGCGCTCGTGAAACAGGCGCCCCTCCTCGGTCAGGCGAATGCTGCGGGTCGAGCGCTGCAACAGCCGCACACCGAGCTGCTTTTCCAGATTGGTCACCGCCTTGCCGATGGCGGAGGCCGAAAGACCGAGCACGCGCCCGGCGGCGGCAAAGCTGCCGAGATCAGCGCTTCGCACGAAGGCATTCAGGCCGCTTAACCGATCCATCCTCATTTCCATTCGAGCGTTTTCTTCCGGTATATATGGATTAATAGCCCCATTCTCAGTCTATTGCATCAAAACTATCTTGCCGGGGCATTCCGATGCTCCCGCAGATGACGACGACCGTCCTTGAAGGCGGTTCGTACTCCCAAGTCATCCGCAGGGCCTTTTTTGCTCAAATTCAGCGGATATCCCGATGCAACCCAACAAGACAAAGGCCGCGAGTCCGGCCGAAAAATTCTTCGTTCTGGTCGCGGTGTGCTGCGCGGCGGCCGCCATGCCCCTCACCTTCACCGGCCCCGCCGTCGCATTGCCGGCGATCGGCCGGACGCTCGGTGGCAGTCCGATTGCGCTCAACTGGGTCACCAATGCCTTCATGCTGAGCAGCCTGATGGCCGCCGGCGCGCTCGCCGACAGCTTCGGGCGCAAGCGCATCTTCCTCATGGGGCTCTGCGGCTTTGCCCTGTTCTCCGCAGGGCTGGCCTTCTCCAGCGATATCGTCTGGTTCGATATCCTGAGGGCCTTGCAGGGAATGGGGGCGGCAGCCGCCTTTTCCGGTGGCATGGCGTCTCTCGCACAGGAGTTCGACGGCACGGCGCGCCTGCGCGCCTTCAGCATCGTCGGCTCGAGCTTCGGCGTGGGACTCGCTTTCGGGCCGATCGCCTCCGGACTGATGATCGAGGCTTTCGGTTGGCCGTCAATCTTCATACTTGTCGTCGTCCTCGCCATCCTCGCTTTTAGCCTCGGCGCATGCTTCCTCAGTGAATCCCGCGATCCGGATGCGGCCGGTCTCGACTGGCCTGGAGCTCTCAGTTTCACACTCGCGCTGACGCTGTTCACCTACGGGGTGCTGCGAGCGCCGGAAAATGGCTGGAGCGACCCGTTGGTCATTGTCCTGCTGGTGAGCGCGGCGTTACTTTTCCTGGCTTTCGGCATCCTCGAACGCTCGATGAAGCGGCCGATGCTGGATCTCACCCTGTTCCGCTATCCGCGTTTCGTCGGCGTGCAGTTGCTGGCGGCGGCACCCGCCTACGCCTTCGTCGTGCTGCTCATCCTTCTGCCGGTCCGTTTCGTCGGCATCGAGGGCATGAGCGAGGTCGCCGCCGGCCGCATGATGGTCGCCCTGTCGGCGCCGCTTCTCGTCCTGCCGATCGTTGCCGGCCTGCTGACGCGATGGTTCTCGGCTGCCGCGATCTGCGGTGCCGGCCTCATCATTTCCGCCGCCGGCCTGTTCTGGCTCAGCCGTTTTGCCACGGGATCGGCACCGTTCGAGCTGGTCGGTCCGCTGCTGACGATCGGCATCGGCATCAGCCTGCCCTGGGGCCTGATGGACGGACTGGCCGTCAGCGTTGTGCCGAAGGAGCGCGCCGGCATGGCGACCGGCATTTTCAGCACCACCCGTGTCGCCGGTGAAGGTGTGGCATTGGCCGTGGTCAGCGCTGTCCTCTCCTCTTTCATTCGGTCGAATCTCGGCGCGACAGCAGGGGAACATGCATCCGCCGCGGCGCAGCGGTTGGTAACAGGCGATCTCGTTGAGGCAGCATCGAATGTGCCGACGATCGGACACGCCGCGCTGATCCAGGGCTACAGCGACGCCTTTAGCGAACTGCTGTGGCTCCTGACGGCAATCACGGCCGTCACGGCAATCGTCGTCTTCGCGTTTCTCGGCCGCCCCAATGCAGGGGAGAGCACCACCGAAACCGGGAAGCTGGAGCCGGAAGACAATGCTGACGGGCTTGACGCATCCAGCGCCTGACACTGCCTTTGCGCCGAGGATGAGTTGGCGCGAGTGTGTCAGCTCACCGCGCCATCGCTTTCGTAACCGACACGGACCACGCCTGAATCTCTTCCGTATGGTCCAGATAGACAGGCCAAGCCGCTGAAACTGGAAGCAGAAATCTCCTCCTCTCCTCCCAATCGGCTACAGAATATTTCGCGGACACATAAAATGTGTGCGATACGGGAGATCGATCCAAGCTGCGAGAGTTCGACGAGACTGGTGTTTCGGCGCGGTGCTGCTATATGATATCCCCATGATAACAGAGCGCTTTTTGAAGATCGTTGCTTGGGTCTACATCGCGGCACTGGTTGCCGTGACCTTTGCGCATCTCAATTGGCAGGCCGAATTTGGCAATCCTTTCAATATGTATCGCGCCGGAGCGCTGTGCCTTGCCGGCATGCTGGCAAGGCTAGCCTATCCGCAATCGCCCTCCTTCACCTGCCTGCTGATGATTGCCAGCGTCTCGGCGCTCTGCTTCTCGCATTTCCTGGCGAACGGCAATTACGGTTCGCCCATGGACATCATCGTCGCCATGGCAGGCGCGCTCTGGGGCATCGCCATCGGTGCCATGCTCAGCAAGCTGATATCGCCGACCCCGAGGCGAACCGCGCTGCATTAAGCGAACGCCCTTCCGACTTCATCGGATATAAAGGCCCGTTTGCCGATGCCGGCGAATGCGATGACCGCACCTGGACGCAACATCTCCACGCTTTCACATAGAAACATGGCGACCTCTCCCGACGGGCGTCCGAGCGCTCCACGCGGCGCTATTTCTCCCACTTCCTACTTTGAAGTGATCATTACGCTGCCAATATTATGGCATACTTACTATCTATGTTTGCAATTGTGTCTTTCATGCAACTTAAAATGAAAAATCAAGAAAACGTCATTCTGAGAAAAATATATCATATAACTTTGCAGGAATTCGTCTTTAATAGCGCGCAGAAGCGGGTGGGGCCCGTTTCTCCCGAGTCGGGGTTTTTAACAGGGATAGGGTGAGGCACGTCGATTTTTCGGCGCGATGACCTATGCCCAATCTATATTGGATTGGAGTTTTTATGAATATCAAGAGCCTTCTTCTCGGCTCCGCTGCTGCCCTCGCAGTAGTTTCCGGCGCTCAGGCAGCCGACGCTGTCGTCGCTGCTGAGCCGGAGCCGCTCGAATACGTTCGCATCTGCGACGCATACGGCGCTGGCTACTTCTTCATTCCCGGCACCGAAACCTGCCTGAAGATCGGCGGCATGGTTCGTACCGAAGGCAAGTGGTACAACGCTTACAACCCGTCCGACCGTTACGGCACGCTGTGGCACACCCGCGCTCAGCTCAGCATCGACACCGCAAGCGACACGGAATACGGTCCGCTGAAGACCAACACCGTCTACCGTTTTGACTGGCAGGATGGCGGTTCGACCACCACCAAGCTGCTGTTCGCCAACATCAGCCTCGCTGGCTTCACCATCGGTAAGCTCGACTCGGCCTACAACCTGTACGCCGGTTACGCTGGCAACGTCATCAACGACGACGTGGTCTACGACGGTCCGTACGAACTCAACCAGATCACCTACAACTACGATGCCGGCAACGGCTTCACGGCTGTGATCTCGCTGGAAGACTCCAACTCCGGCACTGGCGCCACGGGCGTCAACGGCGAAGACAGCCACAACCATTATGCTCCGGACGTTGTTGCCGGTGCTGGTTACAAGGCTGGTAACTTCGGCTTCAAGATTGTTGGCGGTTACGACTCCATCGTCGAAGAAGGCGCTGTCAAGGCTCGCGCCGATGCCGACTTCGGCGTCTTCAAGGCCTTCTTGATGGGCGGCTGGAACACGAACGGCGACAAGCTGAACAAGTACGCAAGTGCCAACGGCGCTGGCGCGGCCAAGGGCATCGGCTGGGGCGATTGGGCTGTCTGGGGCGGCGTCACCGTTCCGATCAACGACAAGCTGCAGGCTAACGCTCAGGTTGCCTACACCGACTCGAAGATCTTCGCAGCAACCGCCAACGTCCGTTGGAACCCGGTCAAGAACCTCCTGGTTCAGCCGGAAGTCTCCTACACCAACTGGGACTCCATCAATCAGGACCAGTGGGCTGGCGTTCTGCGCTTCCAGCGTAGCTTCTAAGGCTTCGTTTTCGAAATCTGATCTGACTTGACCCCTGATCGGATGGGGACTGGTCTCGCTTCCAGCGAAGCGGGGTCAGTCCTTCCGAGCTGGGGTCGGCTTACGTTTGCCGATCCCTTTCAACCGGATGCCGCGCACCCGGAGTTTTTCGTATACATCACATTGCCGCTCTTTCCGCAGCCGATCGGCCGGCGGAGCGATATGCACCTTGCGCAGATCCCGCGGCCAAGCCGGGCGCTAAAGGTGAAGTGTGCGATGGTGGCCTCCGGACCATATAGACACCATCGACAAGCCGCTTTTTTTGTCGTAGAGACACCGCATGTCGTTCACCTACGCAAACGCCTCGCGATTTTATTCGTACCGCTGCTTTCAGCGGAGGCGGGCCTGTGCGTAGATAAAACTGACGCAACATCAAAGACCCGAACAGCCGCTAGTCTACCTGGCGGCTTTTTTGTCGCCACGGCACGACCCCAAAAGGAACCGATACCGTGTTGAATTCCACTGATGATTTACGAATTGTCGAAATCACCGCGCTCACGCCGCCCAACCGCATTATAGAAGAGATCCCGCGAGACGCCGCCGTCACCTCGACCGTGACGGGCGCCCGCGCCGCCGTCCACGGCATCCTGCACAATGACGACGATCGCCTGATCGTAGTCATCGGCCCCTGCTCCATCCACGATCCTGTCGCTGCACGAGACTATGCGGCCCGGCTGAAGGAGCAGCGCGACCGGTTCGCCGACGACCTTGAAATCATCATGCGCGTCTACTTCGAAAAGCCGCGGACCACGGTTGGCTGGAAGGGCCTCATCAACGATCCCCATCTCGATGGAAGCTACCGTATCGAAGAGGGATTGCGCATTGCCAGACGCCTCCTCGTCGACGTCAACGAGATCGGGCTGCCGGCCGGTTGCGAATTCCTCGACACCATCACGCCGCAATACATCGCCGACCTCGTGAGCTGGGGCGCCATCGGCGCGAGAACGACCGAAAGCCAGGTGCATCGCGAACTCGCCTCCGGCCTCTCCTGCCCGATCGGCTTCAAGAACGGAACGAACGGCGACACGAGGATCGCGCTCGATGCGATCCTGGCGGCGTCGCAACCGCATCATTTCCCCGCCGTCACCAAGGACGGCCTTGCAGCCATTGCCTCGACGCGTGGCAACGACGACGGCCATATCATCCTGCGCGGCGGCAAGCAGCCCAATTACGATGCCGCCAGCGTGCAGGCGGTATCGGAACAGGCTTCCAAGCTTGGGCTGTCCCCGCAAATCATCATCGATGCCAGCCACGCCAACAGCAGCAAGAATCCGGAGAACCAGCCGGCGGTGGTCAGTTCCGTCGCCGAGCAGGTATCGGCCGGCGACCACCGCATCAAGGGCATGATGATGGAAAGCAATATCGTCGGCGGCCGCCAGGATCTTGTTCCCGGCAAGGCCCTGGTCTACGGCCAGAGCATCACCGACGGCTGCATCGACTGGCCGACCTCCGTCCGTACGCTGGAGGAACTGGCTCGGGCTGCCCAGGCAAGACGGCGGGTGTCTCGCCAATAGCATTTCCGATCATGGATCGTTCACAGGCCATACCCTTGTGAACGATCTCAGTACGCCTTCCTCGTCCGGATCAGGACCTGCCGCGACTGACGATCAGCCGCAACGACCCCTCGAACGCCGGCTGCGTCCGCAGATGCCCATACTTGGCATCCCATGTGCCGTCTTTCAGATCACGGCCGAGATCGGCAACGAAGCGGTCGCCGATCGAAGAATCAACGAAGCTCCAGGCCGAATTGGCAAGGCGTGCGCCCGGCTCCAGCAGACGCTCCGGACGCCCGTAATAGGCCTCGCCGAAACCGTCCGTGCAATTCAGCGGGATCGGAACGGGAATGACCTCCGCATTGCCGCCCAACCCTTCGCCGATGGTTGCCATTTGCGGATAGCGGCGCGCCTCCACCGCAATCGCCTCCGGCGCATAATCAACCAGCCAGAACCGGTCCAACTCATTCGGATCGCAGGTCAGGATCAGGACGGGACCACGCGCCACCCGCCGCATTTCCGCAAGCCCGCCCGCGAGATCGGACCACTGATGCACGGTGAATGTCGCCATGCTGGCGTCGAAACTGTCATCCGCGAAAGGCAGCTTTTCGGCGGTGGCATCGATGGCGGCAGGCAGATGCGCCGGCCGCTGTGCCCGCATCGATGCCGATGGTTCCACGGCCGTGATCTCCCGATCGACGGGCTCATAAGAGCCGGCACCCGCACCGACATTGAGGACGCTGCGCGCATCGCCCAATGCAGCGCGGATAAATTCGGCAATCTGCGGATCGGGCTGGCGGTAGTTTGTATAGTTCGTCCCGATCACGCCGTAATTTGCGTCACCGGCGCTGCCGTCCTTGTGTCTGTTGGTCATGGGGTCTTCATCCTCTTCGCCTGGTGGCATCGGGCGGCGGCATTGCCTGGTTCAGGCACAGCTCCGCGTCGCTGGAAACGCTACCGCATCCCGCACTTCATTGTTCCCTCAACGGGAAAACTTCTGTTTACGGCGGGAGAAAACATCATGGCATGTCGGAAGAAAATCGATATGATCGAACAAATATTGTTCGGAAATCTCACATGGTGCGTCGCATCCCTTCCCTCAACGCTTTGCGTGCTTTCGAAGCCGCCGGCCGGCACGGACGGATGACCTTGGCAGCCGATGAGCTGAACGTGACACATAGCGCCGTCAGTCGCCAGATCCAGCATCTGGAGGATGTGTTGGGTGTGCCGCTGTTCGAAGGGCCAAAGAACAGGCAGCGGCTGACGGAGGCGGGGGCGACCTTGCTGTCGGGCCTGAGCTCCGCTTTCGATCAGATCGACATGTCCGTGCGATCGGTTGCCGATGCGGAAGACGGATCGCTCGACGTTTCCTGCCCCGGCACCTTTACCATGCGCTGGCTGATCCCGCGGCTCTACCGGTTCCAGGCGGAATATCCCGATATCGAAGTGCGGCTGACGGCGTCTTCCCGTCCGGTCGACTTCACGCGCGATGGGTTCGATGTCGCGATCTGGGTCGGTACAGCACCATGGCCCGAGGGCGCGGAGGTGATCGCGCTTTTTCCCGAACAGACCGGTCCGGTTCTCTCCCCCTCCCTGGCAAAAACCGTCGCGGAGAATTTCGCCGGCGTTCCGCAGCTTCACACGAGAACGCGCCTTCGCGCCTGGGGCGACTGGCTGTCGCGATCAGGTGCACCGGTGGAGGCCGGAACACGGGTGGAATACGAACATTTCTATTTCATGCTGGAGGCCGCAAGCGCTGGCCTCGGCGTCTGCGTGGCGCCATGGCCCTATGTGACCGACGATATCCGCTTCGGCCGCCTGGCCGCTCCGCTGGGCTTCATCGACAGCGGGCATCACTACGTCGCACTGCGGCGCGCGCGGCGAAATCGGAAATCCACGCTGTTCTGCGAATGGCTGCAAAAGGAAGCTCAGGCGTTCTCAGCCTCGCATCCTGCCCCGACGAGCTAAGCGCGCCGATAGTGGGCGAGGCTTACATAGTGCTTTCGAGGCCCTTGCACATGCCACATCTCCGCCCATTCATCCGGCCCGCGAAAGAAAAGACGGCCTCGATAAAGATCCGGTCCGCATTGATGGACAACGCACTGCGACGCAACGTCGTCGATACGGATGAACTCGGTGAGGTCGGGAAAATAGACGACGAGACGCTCCGCCTCGCAGCCTAGCCGGTAGGTACGGCTGCTCCTGAGCGTTGCATGTTCGCTCGTGGTATCGCCATGTTCCTCGAACCGGTCAGGCGTCACCAACGCCTGTCCTTCGAACATCACAAGGGCCGCGTTGAAGCGATCGACAATCCGCCGCTTCACGTCCCATGTGCCGAGATAGCGTCCCAGCCGCTTGGCTGAGGCGGCTTGCGTCATTCAGGACGCCGCGCGCTGCGTCGTGTCGGCATGCCGAACCGGCAGCTTCCAGCCGGGCCGGACGAAATGGCAGGTATAGCCGTTCGGGATGCGTTCCAGATAGTCCTGATGTTCGGGCTCCGCCTCCCAGAAGTCGCTTGCCGGCACCACTTCGGTGACGACCTTGCCCGGCCAGAGACCGGAAGCGTCGACATCGGCGATCGTGTCCAGGGCAACCCGCTTCTGCTCATCGCTGGTGTAGAAGATCGCCGAGCGGTAGCTCGTGCCGACATCGTTGCCCTGGCGGTTGCGCGTGCTCGGATCATGGATCTGGAAGAAGAATTCCAGAAGATCGCGATAGCTGATCTTCTCGGGATCGAAGACGATCTCGATCGCTTCCGCATGGGTGCCGTGATTGCGATAGGTCGCGTTGCGAACCTCGCCGCCGGTATAGCCGACGCGTGTCGAGATGACGCCCTTATAGCGGCGGATGAGGTCCTGCATGCCCCAGAAACAACCGCCGGCGAGAACTGCACGTTCCGTAGTCATCGGATATCCTCCACTTGGTCGAGATAGGCGCCATAGCCTTCGGCTTCCATGCGATCGCGGTGCACGAAGCGAAGCGAAGCGGAATTGATGCAATAGCGCAGACCGCCGCGATCGCGCGGACCGTCGGGGAAAACGTGACCCAGATGGCTGTCGCCATGCGTCGAGCGGACTTCGGTGCGCAGCATGCCATGCGACAGATCGGTGAGTTCGTTGACGTTCGCGGTCTCGATCGGCTTGGTGAAGCTCGGCCAGCCGCAGCCGGAATCGAACTTGTCGGCAGAGGCGAACAGCGGCTCGCCCGATACGATATCGACATAGATGCCCGGCTGCTTGTTGTCGAGATATTCCCCCGTGCCGGGTCGCTCCGTGCCGCTTTGCTGCGTGACGCGATACTGTTCCGGAGACAGTTTCGCTATGGCTTCCGAGGTCTTGCTGTAATTCCGCATTCTTGTTCTCCTTGCTCTTGGACGCATGTTTCGAGCTTGACCAGGGACCAGGAAAGAGCGCTGGAAATCATGACAGACTTTAAGCTCGATAAGCGTCGCGGGAGTGCTTGCGACAAAAATATAGGTATGGGGCACTCAATTTGCCATATCGCACACGGCAGCATGATGCGCCGCGCAGCGACAGGCAATCACTCATCCCAGTCGCAGGCAGTGGTATACACTGCCGCCAGCGCCTCGATGCCGGCCTGGTCGTCTTTGTCGAAGCGGCCGGGAAGCGGGCTGTCGAGATCGATGACGCCGAAAACATAGCCTTCGCGGAACAGCGGAACCACCAGCTCCGAGCGGGAGGCGGCATCGCAGGCGATATGGCCCGGGAAAGCATGCACATCCTCGACGAGGATCGATTGCTCCTTCTCGATCGCCGTGCCGCAGACACCGCGCCCGACGGCGATGCGGACGCAGGCCGGCTTGCCCTGAAACGGTCCGAGCACCAGCTCGTCGTCCGACTGCAGGAAATAGAAGCCGGCCCAGTTCAGCTCCGGCAACATCTGGAAGATCAGCGCCGAGGTATTGGCGGCGTTGGCGATCGGATCGGCTTCGCCGTCGAGCAGGGCCTGCAATTGGCCGGCAAGCTCGCGGTAGAATTCGGGTTTGCTGGAGGATTGAATCGTCTGTTGCGCGAACATCAACTATCGCCTTTCGGTTGGGTCATTCCGGACGGATCGCCGTCAATCCTTGTCATCGGGTGGACATGGCCAGGAACCAGGCGCCTTCAATCCCGGCGGCAGTATGGTCGTCTGGTCGCCGCAGGCCAGATTGACCTGGGTCTGCACCAGTCCGGTTGCCGCCGACAGGTCTATTCCCTCAATGCGGGTCAGATATAGAAATGCGCCACCGAAGGTGACCGGCCCCTGGATGGTCACGCCGTTCAAGGTGGCGCGGGAAAGATTGGCAAAAGAGAAATTGACGCCTGTCAGCACTGCCTTGTCGAAATCGGCGCGGCCGAGTTCGGCCTTCTGGAAATCGACATTCGCAAGCTGCGCGCCGCTGAATTCGGCCCGCTGCAGCTCGGCATTGGCGAAGGTGGCGCCATTGGCGACAACATTGCTGAAATCCGAGCGATAGGCTTCGATCTTGGCGAAATTCGTCCCCTCGGCGCGCGCGTTCTTCAGCCAGGCACGCACCAGCGTCGCCTTTTCCAGATTGGCCGAGGTGAGATCGGCATTGCTGAGATCGGTGCTGTCGAAATGGGCGCCGGCAAGATTGGCTCCATGCAGATCGCTGCCCGGCAGCATGATGTTGGTCTTGCTGCAAGAGCTCCAGTCTATGCCGGGTGCCGCGACCACATTGCCGCAATCGCCGGCGAAAGCGGATTGCCCGGCTCCCGAAGCAAGCAGGAGCGCTGCTGTCGCGATGCCTGCGAGACGACCAAGGGCGGCACCGCCAATATTCCAGCCTTGCCGGATTTCCGCTCCAGCCTGCCAGACCAGTCTTTCAAAAAGGCTGCTCATCTCGTCGCTCCGCTTCCGCAACCATCGGCCCATCCTCGACACCGAGTCAGATGCACTCATCTTTCCCTTGTATATGGTGCTGCGAGCGACAAAAAGAGCCCAGGCCGCAAAAGGATATTGCAAAGCGGATGAATGGTTTGACGCCCGAGGCATGACGGAATGCGGATATGCCGACCAGCTACCGGAAGCGGGTCAAATTTTCGGGAAAAGATCGGGAGTTTAGAGCTGGTCGGAGTGGAGTGATTCGAACACTCGACCCCCACGTCCCGAACGTGGTGCGCTACCAGACTGCGCTACACTCCGTGACCAGCGGCGCTTCTATAGACCAGCCATTTTTGATGTACAAGCACCAAATTCAAAAAAACGGCATGTTTCTTGACGAAAAGATTACAGAGGCATTTGCCCAGAAAATCGGCAGGAAAAACAGGCACCGGACGGAGCGAAGTGCATTAGACGCAACACATTTGGCAAAATCCCACTTGTACACGCGGATGGGAATTTTCTTTTGCCGGCTTTGGCGCTAAAGCCCTTAGCGGGACAGGCGGAAATGTCGTGGGACAGCGGCGCTTCCGCAGTCGAATGCGAGACAGAAGCTCAAGGACGATACGATGAATATCCGCATGATCACCGCGGCGGGACTGTTGCTGGCGCTGGCCGGCTGCGCCAGCACGACCACGACACCAATTCTCCCGGCACTTGCAAGCAACCCGGTCCAGGACCGCTGGGAAGGCCAGTCGGCCGGGCGCTTCTTCGCCGCTTACGGCCCGCCGATCTCCGACCGCGACGACGGCGGCAACCGCGTCTACACCTGGCGGGGCGGCTACAAGACCATCACCATCGCCACCAAGGACGGGAAGAAGGGCGGCAAGCGCTATCTCAGCTGCAAGGCCGATATCGTCACCAACCAGAGCTACGTCATCCGCTCGGTCCGCATCCTCGGCGACCAGCCCGGCACCAGCGGCTCTTCCTATTGCGCCGAACTGCTGGCCCCGGCGCCGGAAAAGGCGAGCTGAGTCTCACGGAATATCGGGGACGAAGATTGCGCAGGCGGCTCGAAAGGGCCGCCTATTTTGCTGCGGCCAACCGTTCGACTGCTTTGCCGACTAGTCAGTTCATTCATTTTCGAAAATTGCGGTGGCTGGGGCGCCTGGATTCGAACCAGGGATGGCGGTACCAAAAACCACTGCCTTACCGCTTGGCTACGCCCCACCAGAGTGACATGGCGACGATCCGTGCCAAATCACCGCCTGATTAGCAAAGGTCGCATCCGCTCACAATCATTAAGTTATGCGTGAACGCATATTTTTGTACGCTTCCGGAGGGGCTATGCTAGGTCTTGTCATCCCCAAATCCAGTCAGGAGATCCGATGAGCCAGTACCGTGCCCGCCCGCCCGCTGTCCCGACGGTGCTCCTCGACGATGCCGTCGTGCGTATCACCCGCTGGGATTTCGAGCCGGGCGCCGATACGGGCCATCATGTCCACGGTCTCGGCTATGTCGTGGTGCCGATGACGGATTGCCGGTTCCTGATCGAGGAGGCGGACGGAGACCGGCGCGTCGATCTCGCCAAGGGTGCCGCCTACCGGCGCGAGGCCGGTGTCGAGCATAATGTGGTCAATGCCGGCTCCGAGCCGATGTCCTTCATAGAGGTCGAATACAAGCGATCATGAGCACACCCGAATTCGACCTTGCCTTCGAGGCCGCCTATGGCCGCGCGGTGCCTGTTGCGCGCGGTATCGAGCGGATGACTGTCAACAATCCCGGCGCCTTCACCTTTCACGGCACGAACAGCTACATCGTCGGCGGCTCGTCCGTGGCGGTCATCGATCCGGGGCCGGAGAACGAAGAGCATTTCGCCGCCCTGATGGCGGCGTTGAAGGGCCGCGAGGTCACGCATATCTTCGTCAGCCACACACACCGCGACCACTCGCCGCTCGCAAGACGGCTGAAGGAGGCGACAGGCGCGCTCACGGTCGGCCAGGGGCCGCACCGCGCCGCGCGGCCGCTGCATGAGGGCGAGGTCAATCCCTTCGCTGAAAGTTCGGATACGGATTTCCGGCCGGATATCGCGCTTGCCGACGGTGAAAGCGTCTCGGGAGACGGTTGGCAGCTGACCGCGCTTCTGACGCCCGGCCACACGGCCAACCACGCCTGTTTCGCGCTGGAGGGCAGCGGCATCGTCTTTTCCGCCGACCATGTCATGGCCTGGGCGACGACGATCGTCGCGCCGCCCGATGGCTCCATGGCCGACTACATGGCCTCGCTCGAACGGCTGCTTGGCCGCGACGACCGCCTGTTTTTTCCGGGCCATGGCGGGCCGGTGAAGGAGCCGGCCTCCTTCATGCGTGGTCTGCGGACCCATCGGCGCATGCGCGAGCGAGCCGTGCTGGAACGCATCCGGGCCGGCGACCGGCTGATCCCCGACATGGTGAAGGCCATCTACCGCGACACGGACCCGCGCCTGCATGGCGCGGCGGCCCTGTCGGTGCTGGCGCATCTGGAGGATCTGGTGGAAAAGGGCCGGGTGCAGACGGACGGGCCGCCGGCCCTGCTCGGTGCCTACAAGCCAACATAGGGCGGTTAGCCGCCCAATGTTGTTGGTTTGCGCAATTGCGGACGGAAAACCGCCGCACACTTTTCCTGGAATTGCGCTGAGCCGCCTCAGCTTCCCGCTATCCCCAGAAGTTCGGCATCCAGCGCCTTCAAATAGCTTTCGGCTATGTCAGCGCTGACCCCGAGGTCGTCCTGGCCGTAGCGCGAGGCGACGCGGACATCGACCAGCGTCGTCTCCGCTTCTTCGCGCAGGCGGATCAGCACGTCGAAGGGCAAGCCGAAAATACGGGTGCGGGTTTCGCCCTGGAGAATGACGTCGGTGTTCTGGCGGATGAGGTCCGCCACGCCGTCGCGATAGGGGCGCGGCGTCGGCACCGGGACGACATCGGGCATGTCGGTGACGGCGCTGTCATCCGTCGTCGGGCTCGGGCCCTGCCGAGGCGTACGGCGGCGCGGTCTTTGATCGCCGTTCGGATCGATCAAATCGGTGCCTTCAGCCTTGACGATGGTGATGTGATTGTCCCTGGCGACCTTGCGCACGGCCTCGAGTACACGGTCGGACGCTCCCTCGTAGCGGCGGCTGGTGAGCGCGGGATAGGCAATATTTTGCGCCTCGCGATCTCCCAGCGTCACAAGACGCCTTGCCGGCAGCCAGAGCTGCTTGGCTTCCGGCGTCGCCAGCCATTCCGGGGCGTCGGCGAGGTCGGTGGACACGTCATAGATCGCCGGCCGTGTCCAGTAGCGCTCCATGCCGATGCCGACGATCGCCAGCGGCAGCGCGGCATAGATCAGCGCCTTGACGGCCGAAACGCCGCCGAGCGCCGCAATCCGCCAGAGCTGCGTCAGACCGATGACCGCAAGCAGCACCGCGAGCGCCGCAAAGCCGGCCGAAATCAGTAGCAGCAGAACGAAATAGGGTGTTTCCAGCGGCCCAAATCGATGGCCGATCAAGATCACTCCGCACAGCACCAGCGCAAAGGAAGCAATCAGGCGCGCGGCGCGAGCGGCATGCGAAACGGGACGGTCGAAGCGAATGGTCATCAAGGGCTCGTCGGCGCGTCGGATCGGAATGAGGAGGCACCGAATCCCGAAGGGCTAACCTCATGTTTAGAGCAAGAAACGGCGAAAATAAATCGGATCTCGCGGCGCGGATAAACAAGCTTCGGCCGCGGGCCGAGTCGGCGCCGACGAGCACAAAAGTGTGAGTACTTGCTTAAATTCCGAAAAAAGGCCATGATTTTCGTGTTTTTCCGAGGCCATGAAAGGACTTGAGGAGATGGAAACGACGCAATCGCCCGACATCGCCGCCAAGCCGTCGCCTGCAGCAGCCAGCGCGGCGGCCGAGCCTGCCCTGCCGCTCGAACTGCTTGAGCTCGAACTTTCGCTCGACGGTTTTTCCGGCGGGGAAGCAGGGTTTTGCGAAGCGGTGCGAACCGCGGCCAAGGCTGTGGGCGGCGAATTCCTGTTCGATCTTCCGGCCACCGGATTGATATCGGATTACCGTCGGCTGGCCGTTCTGCGGATTCCGGAAGGCGGAGAGGACATGCGCGTCATCTTCGCGGCGCTCGATGAGGACGGCGCGGAAATCCGCATGCTGGAGCCGGATGAGGAAACCGAGCACCTGCTCAGCTTCACCGGCGCCTTCGTCAATCTGCTGCAAAGCCTGCCGGAAAGACTGCACGACGCCGCTTGAACGTCTTTAGCCGTGCGACAGGCCTTTCGCGCCCCGCCGAGCGGCATTATGATGCCAACCTGCACATTTCAATCCAGGACATCGAGTCATGCGTATTTCTCCGGCACTCATCCTCGTCGCGACAGGTTTGATCCTATCCGGTTGCCAGACGGCGGAGGAGATTCGGGCGGCGGACCAGGCGCGATGCAGCGGCTATGGCTTCAGGCCCGGCACGCAGAATTTCGCGAACTGCCTGATGAATCAGGATTTGAGCCGGCGCGCCGACCAGCGCGCCTTCATGGAAAGCAACGACGATTTCTTCTGGGGACCGCCCTACGTCGTCGGACCGCGCTACTATCACCATCGCCGCTACTGGCGGCGCTGATCGTCGCGCCGCGAATCGCGTGAAACCTCGGCCTTGCCTCTGATGGCCGCCTGCGCCGCCGCAAGCCTGGCGATCGGCACGCGGAAGGGCGAACAGGACACGTAATCCAGCCCGATCTCCTCGCAGAAATGGATCGAGGCCGGATCGCCGCCATGCTCGCCGCAGATGCCGAGCTTCATGTCGTTGCGAGTGCGACGGCCCCGCTCGGTCGCGATGCGGATCAGTTCCCCGACGCCGTCGAAATCCAGCGAGATGAAGGGATCGTGCTCGATGATGCCCTTACGCTGGTAGGTCGGGATGAAGGCCGCGGCATCGTCGCGCGACATGCCGAAGGTCGTCTGTGTCAAATCGTTGGTGCCGAAGGAGAAGAATTCGGCGGCCTCAGCGATGATATGGGCGCGAAGGGCGGCGCGCGGCAGTTCGATCATCGTGCCGACGAGGTAATCGATCTTCATCCTGGCTTCGGTCATGACGGCGCCGGCCACTTCGTCGATACGCGCCTTGACGTAATCGAGTTCGGAGCGCAGGCCGACCAGCGGCACCATGATTTCCGGCACCACCGCCGCACCCGTCTCCTTTGCGGCGGCAACCGCCGCCTCGAAGATGGCGCGAGCCTGCATCTCGACGATTTCCGGATAGGAAATCGCCAGCCGGCAGCCGCGATGGCCGAGCATGGGGTTGAACTCATGCAGCGCATCGACCCGCTGACGCAGGATGGCCGGCTCCATGCCCATGATGCCGGCGACGTCGGCGATCTCCTCGTCCGTCTTCGGCAGGAACTCATGCAAGGGCGGATCGAGCAGGCGGATGGTCACCGGCAGGCCGTGCATGATGGTGAACAGGCCGGTGAAATCGAGCCGCTGCATCGGCAGCAGCTTGGCAAGCGCGGCGCGGCGACCCTGCTCGTCTTCCGCGAGGATCATCTCGCGCATCACATGGATGCGGTCGCCTTCGAAGAACATATGCTCCGTACGGCAAAGGCCGATGCCTTCGGCGCCGAAGGCACGGGCGGCGCGGGCATCCGCCGGCGTATCCGCATTGGTGCGCACCGTCATGCGCCGCGAGCGGTCGGCCCAGGCCATGATGCGGCCGAAATCGCCGGAAAGTTCCGGCTGGATCATCGGCACCTCGCCCTTCAGCACCTGTCCGGCAGAACCGTCGATGGTGATGATGTCGCCCTTCTTCAGGGTGATGCCGATGCCGATCAGCTTTTCGTTGCGCATGTCGAGACGCATGGTGCCGGCGCCGACGACGCAGGGGAGGCCCATGCCGCGGGCGACGACCGCCGCATGGCTGGTCATGCCGCCGCGCGTGGTGAGTATCCCTTCGGCGGCATGCATGCCGTGAATATCCTCCGGGCTGGTCTCGATACGCACGAGGATGACCTTGCGGCCCTCCTCCTCGGCGACGATCGCTTCCTCGGCGGTGAAGACGATTTCGCCGGTGGCAGCTCCCGGCGAGGCCGGAAGGCCGGAACCGATGACCTCGCGGTGCACGCGCGGATCGATGGTCGGGTGCAGAAGCTGGTCGAGGGTCGAGGGTTCGATGCGCGAGACGGCCTCGTCTTCGGTGATCACGCCCTCGTCGACCATGTCGACCGCCACTTTCATCGCCGCCCTGGTGGTGCGCTTGCCAACGCGGGTCTGCAGCATCCAGAGCTTTCCACGCTCGATGGTGAACTCCAGATCCTGCATGTCGCGGTAGTGCGTTTCAAGCTCGGTGCAGATGCGGCGGAATTCGGCAAAGGCTTCCGGCATCAGCTTTTCCATCGACGGCCGCTCATAGCCTGAGGCGATGCGGGCAGCCTCGGTGATGCTCTGCGGCGTGCGAATGCCGGCGACGACATCCTCACCTTGCGCATTGACGAGGAATTCGCCGTAAAGCTCCTTCTCGCCGGTCGAGGGATTGCGGGTGAAGGCAACGCCGGTTGCCGACGAATTGCCGAGATTGCCGAAGACCATGGCCTGGATATTGACCGCGGTGCCCCAGGCTTCGGGAATATTGTGCAGATGGCGATAGGTGACGGCGCGCGGGTTCATCCAGCTGGAAAAGACAGCGCCGACCGCGCCCCAGAGTTGCACCTCCGGCTCCTGCGGAAAGGCCTCGCCGAGCTCCTCTTCGATGACGGTCTTATAGAGCGAGACCACATGCTGCCATTCGACGGCGGAAAGATCGGTATCGAAGCCGTGGCCGAGGCGAGCCTTCTCGTCCTCCAGGATCTCCTCGAAAACCTCGTTGTCGAGACCCATGACGACATCGGCATACATCTGGATGAAGCGGCGATAGCTGTCCCAGGCAAAGCGGGCGTCGCCGGCATCATGGCCAAGCGCCTGCACCGTGGCATCGTTGAGGCCGAGATTGAGGACGGTGTCCATCATGCCAGGCATGGAGGCACGCCCGCCGGAGCGCACGGAGACGAGCAGCGGCCGAGCGGTATCGCCGAACTTTCGCCCGGTGATCGCTTCCATCTGCTTCAACCCCTGCATGACCTGCGGTTTCAGCTCATCCGGAACGCTGCGTCCGTTCTTGTAATAGAAAGCGCAGGCTTCGCTGACGATCGTCAAGCCGGGAGGAACCGGCAGGCCAAGACTGCACATTTCGGCAAGATTGGCACCCTTCCCCCCGAGCCGCTCATAATCCTTAGCGCGACCCTCGGCCTTGCCGTCGCCGAATGTATAAACCCACTTCTTCATTTTCCCCCGTCCAACTCCTGAGGTTGAACTTAATTCATTGAGACGGAAATGAAAATCGACAAATGCGGCAAATTGTTGCGATGCACAATAAATATGGGATCGCGGTCATCAAAACATGCCTGCCGCAGCAAATTCGTAAAGCGTAACTTGACGCGCTACGGCATGTTTACTATTTAAAACTATGAAGATCAGAAACGTGATCCATAAAGGGCTACGCCGTTTCATCGAGGATGATGATGCTTCTGGCCTGCAATCCGCCTTCGTGCCGAAGCTGCGGCGAATTATCTCTTTCCTTCAAGACATGGAACAGGAAGAGGAATTACGGACGGTTCCGAGTTGGAAAGCCCATCAATTGACTGGCGACCGCAAAGGCACCTGGAGCCTGTTTGTCACGAAAAACTGGCGATTGACGTTTCGAATAGACCGGACGGAAATTGAGATCATCGACCTCGATTATGAAGACTGTCACTAGGAGGTGGTCATGAACGCAATACAGGGCATCCGCATGAAAAACCCCGCCCATCCCGGCGGCTTCGTCAAAAGCGAGATCATCGAGGCTCTTGAGCTTTCCGTCACCGACGCGGCCAGGGCGCTCGGCGTCACGCGCCCAGCCCTCTCCGCGCTTCTCAACGAGCGAGCGCATCTTTCGCCGGAGATGGCTCTGAGGATCGAAAAGGCGTTCGGCGTATCCATGGATACGCTGATGCGAATGCAGAATAGCTACGACATTGCTCAAACGCGAAAGCGAGAGGGAGAGATCGAGGTCGCGCCATTCAAGGCGAAGCCCAGCGATCCGCCGTCAACGCAACCAAAATGACCCCAAATGGGTAATTAAGCACCCGCCTCGCGCCGCGCCAGGATCTTGTCGATCCGCATGCCGTCCAGGTCGACGATCTCGAAGTGCCAGCCGTCGAATGTGAAGCTTTCGCCGACGTCCGGGAGATGACCGAGCTGGTAAAGCGCAAAGCCGGCAAGCGTATGGAAATTGCTGTCTTCGGAGCGATCGCGCAGACCGAGCCTCTGGAAGGCGTCGTAAGCGGGCATCATGCCTTCCATCAGCAAAGAGCCATCGGCGCGCTCGACAACGTCAGGCCCTTCGTTTTCCATGTCCGGCAGGTCGCCGGCGATAGCCTCCAGCAGGTCCGTCTGCGTGACGATGCCCTCCAGGCTGCCATATTCGTCGATGACCATGGCGAGGCGGACGGGCGCGCGTTTGAAGCTTTCGAGCACCTTGAACACCGCCGTCGCTTCATGGACGATCAACGGCTGGCGAATGGCGGCCATCGGATCGAGCGGCTTTCCGTTCAGAAGCTGATCGAGAAGATCTTTCTTCAGGATCATGCCGATCGGCTCGTCTATCGTTCCACGGCCGACGAGAAGCTGTTCGAAACGGCTTTCCCGGATGGTCTTCTGCATCTCCTCAGGGGTGTCGTCGGCGTCGATCCAATCCACTTCCAACCGTGGCGTCATGATATCGGAGACGTCCCGGTCGCCGATGTTGAAGACGCGCTCGACGAGATCCTGCTGCGCCTGTTCCAAGAGGCCAGCCTCCTGGCTTTCAGCGATCAGAAGCTTGATTTCCGCCGGCGAATGCAGCGAGCCTTCGCCAGCACCCGGCCGCAGGCCGAAGAGGCGCAGGACCAGATTGCCAAGGCCGTTCAGCATCATGATTGCCGGGCGAAGCAGAAACAGGAAGAGGCCGAGCGGCCGCACGACACCGAGGGCCGTGCCTTCGCTGCGTTGCAACGCCAGGCTCTTCGGCGCGAGTTCGCCGAGGACGATGTGCAGGGCGGTGATGATGACGAAGGAAATGGCAACCGCGACGGCATGCGATCCAGCGGCGGCCCAGGACCCGGGCAGAAAAGCGAGAAGCGGCTCCAGGAGATGGGCAAGCGCGGGTTCGCCGACCCAGCCGAGGGCGAGCGAGGAGATCGTGATGCCAAGCTGAGTGGCCGCGAGATTGGCGTCGAGATTGTCGACCGCCTTTTGCAGCGCCTTGGAGTTCGTCCGCCCTTCGGCGACAAGCTCGGTCACGCGGCTGCGTCGCACGGAAACGAGAGAAAACTCGGCGGCGACAAAGAATCCATTGGCTGCCACAAGAAACAATACAGCGAGTATTCCGAGAATATCGAAAATACTGCCATCAGACCCAGACATGCTTCCCTTCCGGGCGGTTCAGCGCCACGTATTATTGATAGAAAATAAATCTAGCACGCTTTTTGGCTGCACGGCAGCCGAAGCGGCAATTTCTTGTCGATATGGAAACAGTTTCTCTCTTTCCAGTCGGGAGAATGCGCTTAGGCTATTTCCCGCAACCGCTCGGCGGTCTGCAAATCGACGGAAACCAGTTGGGAAACGCCCTGCTCGGCCATGGTGACGCCGAAGAGACGGTCCATACGCGCCATGGTGATCGGATTATGGGTGATGACCACAAAGCGCGTCTCGGTCGAAGCGGACATCTCGTCCATCAGATTGCAGTAGCGCTCGACATTATGATCGTCGAGCGGTGCGTCCACTTCGTCCAGCACGCAGATCGGCGCCGGATTGGTGAGGAAGACCGCAAAGATCAGCGCCATCGCCGTCAGCGCCTGCTCGCCGCCGGAGAGCAGCGTCATGGTTTGCGGCTTCTTGCCCGGCGGGCGGGCAAGGATTTCGAGGCCCGCTTCCAGCGGATCGTCGGATTCGATCAGTTGCAACTCGGCCGTGCCGCCACCGAAAAGATGGGTGAACAGCCGCTGGAACTGCGCATTGACGACATCGAACGCGGCGATCAGCCGTTCACGGCCCTCGCGATTGAGGCTCTGGATCGCGCCGCGCAGCTTTCTGATGGCATCGATGACATCGTCGCGCTCCTTGATCAGGGCCTGCAGCCGCTCGGTCAGCTCCTTGCTTTCCTCCTCGGCCCGCAGGTTGACGGCGCCCAGGCGCTCGCGCTCGATCCTCAGCCGCTCCAGCTCGCGCTCGACCTCGCGCAGATCGGGAATATCATGCATCACCGCCAAACCGGCGAGCCGCAGCGCCTCGTGCGGCTCGACATTGAGCGCCTGGCGGATGCGCATCTCGCTCTCCTGTCGGCGCTCGCGAGCCGATACCAGCCGCTCCTCGACGCGTCCGCGCTTTTCACGGCTTTCCGCCAGTTCGGACAGGGCCGTCGTGGCTTGCCGGTCGGCGTCACGCTGCACGATTTCCGCTTCCGCCAGGCGGTCGGCTGCGATGCGACGGGCCTCCTCGGCCTTTTGCAGCTCGTTCATCAGCGCGCGGCGCTTGTCGTCGAATTCATCCGGGGCGAGGTCAAGCTCGGCGGCTTCATCGCGCGCCTCTTCCTCGCGGTCGCGCAGGGTCTGGATATGCTCCTCGGCACTGGCGGCGCGCTGATGCCAGCCGTCTCGCTCCTGTTGGATCGCCAGTATGCGGCGCTGCCGGGCCTCGTTTTCCCGGTTCAATCCCTCATGACGGGCGCGAGCCTCGGCCAACACGCCGCGATCGGTCGCAACGTCCGCCTGCTGGTCGCGCAGCTTGAGGTCGATGGCCGTCAGATCGGGTGCGTCTTCCAGCTCGATGCGGGCATTTTCATCCTGCACCGTCACCTCTTCCATCTGCGCCCGCAGCTGGCTGACAGCCTCGGTGATGACATCCCGGCGGCGGATCAGATCGCCGGAGGCACGTTCGGCCGCCACCAAGGCCTCGCGAGCCTCGGCAAGATGACGAGCAGCAAGCCTGCTGGCGTCGCGGGCAACGACCAGATGGCCCTCTTCCGTCCGGATCGCCTCGGCGGCCAGCGCCAAACGCTCCTCGGCCTCGACCAGGATATCGCGCGCCAGCTCGGCTTCGGCCTCCAGCTCGGCAAGGCGATTTTTCTGCGCCAGCCGCAAAGCCGCCGCGCTCGGCGCATCTGCCCCGGTCACATGCCCGTCCCAGCGAAACACCGCACCGTCCTTGGTCACCAGCCGTTGACCCGGCTTCAACGCCGGCATGAGACGCATGGCATCGCCGGCAGCGACAATGCCGATCTGGCGCAGACGCCGTGTCAACGCCGAAGGCGCTCCGACATGGGAAATCAGCGGCACGACGCCTTCCGGCAAAGCCGGATCCGCGGCGCCAGTGCCGTTGTCGGACCAGAATACGGGGGCCTGCGGATCCAGCGGCGATTCCAGATCGTCGCCGAGCGCTGCGCCAAGCGCGGTCTCGAAACCGCGATCGACGCGCAGCTCTTCCGCAACGGGTGCAAATGTGCCGGAGGCGGCACCTGATGCCAGCATCTTGGAAATCGTGCGCGCTTCCGTTTCCAAGGCATTCAGCCGCGAACGGGCCTGATCGACCGGCGCGCGCGACAGGGCTTCGGTCTCGCGGGCCTTGGCAAGAGCGGTCTCGACGAGTTGGATCGCCGCATCGGCATCGGCAACGACGCTTTCGGCCGCTTCGACCATGTCGCGCTTTTCGCCTGGGTCCGGCAGGACGGCCATCTTTTCATCGATGGCGGCAAGCTCGCGGTTCGCCTCGTCCATCTGGCGCTCCAGCCTCATCTTGCGATCGGCAAGATCGCGAATGGCGCGTTCGAGCTGGTTGCGGGCCGCAGCCGCTTCGGCGCGCTCGGCGGTCAGCGTGGTGAAGATACGCTCGCTGTCGGCGAGCTTGGACGCTGCCGCCTCGAAAGCCTCGCGCGTCTCCTCGGCGAGCCGGCCGGAATCGGCAAGAATCTCGGCAATATCGGCCTCCTCGGCATCGAGCTTGGCCAGGATCGCGGCGTTATCGGCAACAAGACGCTCTTCGCGACGGATATCCTCGGCCAGTTGCGCCAGCCGGCGGGTCAGCTCGTCACGGCGGCGCAGAATGCGATTGGCATCCTCTTCCAGCTGGGCACGGGCGAACTGTAGCCGTTGCAGGGCGGCGGCGGCCTTCGCCTCGTCCTCCCGCAACTCCGGCAGCTTGAAGCTGGCAATGCCCTGCGCCTTTGCCGCCTCCATCTGCAGCTGCGCCTTTTCGGCGACCAGGACGGTTGCCTGGTTGAGACCGCTGTCCGCTTCCGCTTCCGCCTCCTTGGCCTGCACCCAATGGATATGCAAAAGCATGGCCTCGCGGGCGCGGATATCGGCGGACAACATCTTGAAACGGTTGGCCTGACGGGCCTGGCGCTTCAGGCTCTCGATCTGGCTTTCGAGCTGCGAGGTGACGTCGTCCAGACGCTCGAGATTGCCTTCAGCCGCGCGCAGGCGCAGCTCCGCCTCATGACGGCGCGAATGCAGGCCGGAAATACCCGCCGCCTCTTCCAGAAGCTGGCGGCGGGCCTGGGGCTTGGCCTGGATCAGTTCGCCGATACGCCCCTGCCCGACCATGGACGGCGAGCGTGCGCCGGTCGAGGCATCGGCAAACAGCAGCTGCACATCCTTGGCGCGGGCTTCCTTGCCGTTGATACGATAGAGCGAGCCTTGCTCGCGCTCGATGCGGCGAGTGACCTGGATTTCGTCGCTGTCATTGAAGGCGGCGGGCGCCGTGCGGTCGCTATTGTCGAGATAGAGGCCGACTTCGGCCGTGTTGCGCGCCGGGCGATTGCCGGAGCCGGAGAAGATGACGTCGTCCATGCCGGAGGCGCGCATGTTCTTGTAGGAATTTTCGCCCATCACCCAGCGCAGCGCCTCGACAAGGTTCGACTTGCCGCAGCCGTTCGGGCCGACGACGCCGGTCAAACCGCGCTCGATGACAAATTCCGCCGGCTCCACGAAGGATTTGAAGCCGACGAGACGAAGCCTGTTGAACTTCATGGGCTAAACCTCCTTCTCCCCGACGGGGAGAAGGTAACAGGCAGGCACAAAAAAACGGGCGCACGGGTTTCCCCGCCGCCCGCCATTTGCAAAATGCGCGGGTCAGAGAAGGCTGTCGATAAGCTTCGACATGGCACCAACCGACATGTCTCCTGCGTAACGCTTGCCGTTGATCAGGAAGGTCGGTGTCGCATTGACGCCGAAATCCTTGGCTGCACGTTCCCTAACTGAGTTGACATCATCCAGAAGCTTCTGGTTCGTCAAGCACTTCGTAAAGCTATCCTCAGTAAAACCAGCAAGTTTCGACATTTGCAGCAATGCGGCGCGGCCATCGACGTCAGGCGAGGCCCAGGCGATCTGCTGCTTGAACAGCATTTCGACCATCGGCATGTACTGTTCCTGCGGCGCGCAACGGGCCAGCATGAAGGCGGCAGCGGCGCGCGGATCGAACGGGAACTCGCGGATGATGAAGCGAACCTTGCCGGTATCGATGTATTTCTGCTTGATCGCGTCGAAGGTCGTGACGGCGAAATGCGCGCAGTGCGGGCAGGTCAGCGACATGTACTCGACGATCTTGACCGGAGCATCTTCCTTACCGAGCGCGATTTCCGGCAGGGAGCCGGGCTTCAGCACTTCGTTCATGTCGACGCTGCCATCCGCCGGCGGCACTTCGTCCTCCGGCGAGGCGGCGGCGGTGGTGGTCTCCTGCGCGCCAGCGGCCGTCGTCGCGTTGGCGGCGAATGCCGTGTCGGCAAAGGCAGCGAACGCCACAGAGAGAGCGGCAAAGGCACTGCCGCCCAGCAGGTGGCGTTTGGTCAAGAGCATGTCGGACATCGGCATAGAGTCACCCGTCGTTTAAGAGGTCTTTGAATGGTCCATTGCGATATAACGGCTCGTTGCCGCTAACAAGGCACGGTTGACCAACTTTCTTCAAAGAATTGTGACCTGGAGAAGACGGAGAGGTTAAATTATCGTCGGAATTGCATGGGATGGGCGCCCTGCCCTAAAGACTGACCACTCCAGGGCATTATTTGCGATAAACCTCCCGGCGATTTCCGACTCGAACAATCAGAATTCGTATGGCGCTATCCTCGATATGGGCGATCACCCGATAGTCCCCGACCCGGTATTTCCAGAAATCGCCCAGCTCGGAGGCCTTGAGGGCCTCTCCGATGGAACGTGGATTATCGAGCTTGGCAACACGTTCGTGGAGGAATTTGAGAATGCGGCGCGCAGTCTCGTGTCCCAGCTTCTCAAGTTCGCGCTCTGCCGGTCGCTGAAACTCAATTTTCCACGCCATAGCGCGCCATTAGTTCGGCCAAGGAAACCGTATCGCCCTCGCCCCGGCGAAACTCTTCCAGACGCTTTTCTGCGAGATAGATATCTTCGAGATCATCCAGGTGCTCTAGGATTGCTTCACGGGCATAAAAGCTTTTGCTGCGCCCCGTGCGCTTGGCGAGTTCATCAAGCCTTGCTTCAATTTCCGGCGGAAGCCGTAGAGCCAACATCATCCTATCTCCAGATTGCTATACAGATATAGCACTCGAAAAAGCAGCGAGCCAACTGATTTCGATATTTCGGCGGCTATTACCTACCCCGCTTCCAAACCATCGCCGTGCCCAGCCTCTGGATTGCGGCACGCAGCTTGTCGTCCTCGATACCGTCCATCATCCCTTCGAGCTTCCGGGCCGCCTCGCCCTTCAGCGGCGGCGGGGTGCGGGAGCGTCTCGAGGCGACCGAGACCGGTTTCTGGACGATGCGTATCTGGCTGACGGCGTGGAAGCCGAAGAAGCTGTTGATGCGCTGGATGAGTTCGCCTTGGGCATGAGTAAGGAACAGGGCGCGGGCGCCCTCACAGGCAATGGTCAGCACGCCGGGCTGGTAGCGTCCGTCATCACCCGAGCCACTGCGCTTGGCCCAGGCGATCTTTTCCGGCCGTGTGCATTCGGCGAAATCCTCGCCGGCGATCTCGTCCCAGGAACCGAGCAGCGCCGTGTTGATACCCGCACGCTTCGCCAACACCGGATCGATGATGCCGTTGGTCAGTTCGGAAATCTGCTTCTCGCCTTTTCGGGGATAACTCATCTGAATAGCGGTCCGGAACCTCGTTTGCGCATCCGGGACCTTGATCGCCCGGCGCAGCTTGGCCAAGTATAGAGCACTTCCCCTCGATGCGGCAAATCATGACGATGATATCTCAATTCCCCACGGCCGCATCCCTGCTTGCCTGGTACGACCGCCATCACCGTGACCTCCCCTGGCGGATCTCGCCGCCGATGGCGGCGCGGGGTATCCGGCCCGATCCCTATCATATCTGGCTGTCGGAAGTGATGCTGCAGCAGACCACGGTGCCGGCGGTCAAAGCCTACTTTGCCAAGTTCCTCGAGCGCTGGCCGACGGTCGGCGATCTTGCGGCAGCGCCCACCGACGATGTGATGGCCGCCTGGGCAGGCCTTGGCTATTACGCCCGCGCCCGCAACTTGAAAAAATGCGCGGAAGCCGTGGCGGCGGAACATGGCGGGCGCTTCCCCAACACCGAGGATGGGCTGCGGGCCTTGCCGGGGATCGGCGACTATACGGCAGCAGCGGTCGCGGCCATCGCTTTCAACCGGCAGGCGGCCGTCATGGACGGCAATGTTGAGCGGGTCATCTCCAGGCTCTATGCCATCGCGACGCCGTTGCCTGCCGGCAAGCCCTTGATGAAGCAGAAGGTGGCCTTGCTGACGCCTGCCGACCGCCCCGGCGATTTCGCGCAGGCGATGATGGATCTGGGTGCGACGATCTGCACGCCGAAGCGACCGGCCTGTGCGCTCTGTCCTTTCAACAACGCCTGCGAGGCGCTGGCCTCGCATGATCCGGAACATTTTCCGGTGAAGGCGGCGAAGAAGGACAAGCCGGTGCGGCAGGGAGCCGCCTTCGTGGCGGTCAATGCCGACGGCGAGATCTATCTGCGCCGGCGCGTCGCAAGCGGGTTGCTCGGCGGCATGACCGAAGTCCCGACCACCGGCTGGACGGCGCGGATCGACGGAGAAACCGGCACCGATGCCGCCCCCTTCCCGGCCGATTGGCAGGCGGCGGGGACAGTGACGCATGTCTTCACCCATTTCGAACTGCGATTGACGATCTATCGCGCCCAGGTGGCATCGGGCAGCAACCGCAATGACGGATGGTGGGAACCGGTTACAAATCTTGAAGCCCAGGCCCTACCGACCGTCATGAAAAAAGCGATCACCCAGGCTATTCCCAATGCCTTCACAAAAGTTGGGGCGTTTAGTAAAGCCAGCGCCTAACCATCAGGAAATCATTCATGACGACGGAAATCCGGCACATTGTCTTCGATATCGGCAAGGTTCTCATCCATTACGATCCAAGCATTCCCTACAGCCGTATCATTCCCGACGAGGCCGAGCGTGACTGGTTCCTCGCCAATGTCTGCACGCATGAATGGAACATCGAGCAG
>DASWOH010000198.1:0-2899 GCA_036398815.1 Rhizobium sp.
GAGACGTCGCTCGACATCGGTCCGGACATGGGATGCACCTGTCGTGAACACCATCCAAAGCCATCACAAGACGGCACCGGAATTGACTGCCTCATCGCTGAGAGAGGCAGCCGTGAGAAATCGAAACTTCACAAGCTAATCTGTGTGGATGATCTGGCCTACCTACCGGATGGGTAATGCTCGCCCTAAAGAACTAAGACCGGCGTTTGGTTCTGAGGAAATAAGTGAGAAGTCGTCTTTGCTATTGTGGCAATATAGGTTGGATTGCGCATTCGAAAGAGATTGTTCTGATGTTCCGGTAAACAACGCATGTTAGTGAAAATCGACCTGATCCCTAACGCGGATACAAAGACGATCTTGATCCGGATATCTGGTTACAATCTCTTGTTCGTATATATATTCGTCTGAAAGCCCGGTCTTTGAGTAATCGTCGGAAGGTCCATTCACAGTACACTTATGGAGTACTCCGCCGGAAGCAGAATGCAGGACAGATTCCGACATGGCTATCCAGACGAATCCACCTGCCAGTCTAGTATCGAGATTATTATCATTCGTTGCATCCATGCGCCTATCAAAACCGACGCCTGGGTAAGGAGCATGATTAAGTTCGATTGGAATATCGCAACTGACGGAAATTGCATTATTCAAATGTTTTATATTCCAAGTATATTCTCCTTTTGCCGCCGGTAACTCATTGCTGAATTCGACTTCGATTGAATTCCTTCATATATCGTAGACCCGATAACGAACACGATCAGAGCGGCTAGTCCTGCCAAAATCAAATTCGATACTGGTTTTCCAGGAAGGGTTGTTAGGCTAACCAACCATGCGAATACGCCAATGGTCGCGATACCGAAAGTAAGCAACATCAATGACATGATAATAGAGAACGCTTGCGACGGATCGAGGCCCGTGCTGGGAAGAAACCTTTGTTGTAATATCCCTTGAAATAGGAGCAGGAAAATTCCAAAGCCTACCCCGCCGATTCCGGCAATCTTCCCCAAATAGTTGAGTATCTTCCCTTCCATGGTATCAGTCCCCGTAGCGTCTGCCCGACATTCCCGTGATAGGTCGCACCCCGCCCCTTATCGGCGACAGCATGACGCAATTCGGCCTCGGAATGAAGCTTTGGAATTATGAATTGGCAACGATCGATGCTTGCCGACGAAAGCGAGGAACGATGGCGCGGTACACCAGGCACGGAACCATCTGCGTCGCATGAGTCCTACAGACCGTCCTAAAACGTAGCGGGCATGAGATCCTGCAGGGGCTCGTCGTTGATCGGAGATGAGTCCTCCGGAGACGTTCCGATCATCGGCGTATGGGGCAGCATATGGCCTCAACCGGGTGCTTTCAGTCGGTTTTCAGACGCTCAGAAGGTGGGTTTTCGCCGATCATGCCTTGATGGCAGCGATCAGGCCCTGCACGCCGACAATGGTGATGGCCCTTTTGATATTGTAGGCGAGCGCCGTCAGGCTGAACTCGCCGCGCACGTTGTCCAGCCTGCGCATCAGGAAGGCGCCCTGGTTCATCCATTGTTTGATGGTGCCGAAAGGATGCTCGACGCTTTCGCGTCGCCGGTCGAGGATCTCAGGCCGAGCATCGAGACGGTCGGCCATGCGGTCAAGGATTGCCTCGTTCTCCAGCCGCGAGACACGGCGATAAGTGTTGCCGGTGCAGCGAGGCTTGAGAGCACACCCTTTACAGGCGCCCCGGTTGCAATATTCGATCTTCCTGTTGTCGCGCAACTTGCCCTCATAGCGCGGATAAAGCGTCGCGCCACCGGGGCAGATATAGATGTCCTCGGCTGGATCGTAGCGGAACAATTCCTTGACGAAGTAACCCTGGTTCACCGCCAGCCCGCGGATCGGACGGGGCACATAGGCGGTGATGCCGGCTGCCTCGCAAGCCTCTATGTCCTCGATCTTGAAGTAGCCCCGATCGGCGACGGCCTCGATCCGCTCGACCCCGAGCGTGTCCATCGCCACCATGACCGTCGGGGCCAGAAGCCCCAGGTCGAGCACCTGGTTGCACACCTCCTGCTCGGCGATCAGCTTGTGCTTCGTGTCCACGGCGAGCTGGGCGTTATAGCCGATGCCTACCTTGGTCATGCGCGCCATGGCACGGGCGTCCGGATCGGTCAGCGATATCTGGTCCTCCCCGGTGCGGTCCAGTTCCTCCAGCATAGCCTTGTGGCGGGCGCGCTTATTCCTGATCGCCGCGATTTTCTCGGCAAGCTTGCCGTCCCCGCGACCGGAATCGCCGCTTCCACCTCCAACGCGTTCTTCCTCGGTATCGCCGTCATCGAGGTGTTTCATATAATCGGCCAGCTTCTCGTCGGCCTCACGGATGAACTTTGACAGAGTGGCGCGGGTGAAGTTGCGGCCCTTGTTGTTCACCGCTTTGATGCGCGTACCGTCGACGGCCAGCAGTTCCCGCCCGAACAGATCGAGCTGGCGGCACAGGAGGACGAACTCACGGAACACTTTCCTGAAGGCCGAACGGTTTACCCGTCGAAAGGCGGCGATGGTGCGGAAGTCCGGCTTCAGATGCCGCAGCAGCCAGATCACCTCGATGTTGCGATTGGCCTCAGCCTCCAGACGTCGGCTGGAACGCACCCGGTTCACATAGCCGTAGATGTAGAGCTTCAGCATGTCGGCCGGATCAAAACCCGGCCGCCCGGTCTCCTGCGCCGTTACCCGCTCAAAGCCGGCAGCCGCAAGATCGAGTCCATTCACGAAAGCCTCGATGAAACGAACCGGGTTGTCTGGCCCCACATAGTCGTCGACCGCTTCAGGCAGCAGCAGCAATTGCGAGCGATCCGTTCCCGAAAGATGTGCCATGGTGATAGCCTACCATGCACTCCCACCCTCAGGAATCGTCCGGAGGGTTTTGGGAC
>DASWOH010000199.1:0-2873 GCA_036398815.1 Rhizobium sp.
GGCGACGGCTCCATCTATCCGGAAGTGATGAATGCGCTGACCGGCGTGCGCGGCGCGGTCGTGCGCACCACGGAGAAAGGCGAACTGATCGTCTCCGTCGCCGTGCCGATCCAGCGTTTCCGTGCCGTTCTCGGCGTATTGCTGCTTTCCACCCAGGCCGGCGACATCGACAAGATCGTGCATGCCGAGCGCCTTGCCATTATGCGCGTCTTCGGCGTTGCGACGCTCGTCAACGTCGTGCTGTCGCTCCTGCTTTCCTCCACCATCGCCAATCCGCTGCGGCGGCTTTCGGCGGCGGCGATCCGGGTGCGCCGCGGCTCCAAGGAGCGCGAGGAGATCCCAGACTTCTCGGCCCGCCAGGACGAGATCGGCAATCTTTCCATTGCGCTGCGCGAGATGACGACGGCGCTCTACGACCGGATCGACGCGATCGAGAGCTTCGCTGCGGATGTCAGCCATGAGCTGAAGAACCCGCTGACGTCGCTCAGAAGTGCGGTGGAGACATTGCCGCTTGCCCGCAACGAGGAATCCAAGCAGCGGCTGATGGACGTGATCCAGCATGACGTGCGCCGTCTCGACCGCTTGATCAGCGATATTTCCGACGCCTCGCGCCTCGACGCGGAGCTTGCCCGCAGCGACGAACGGTCCGTGGACCTCGAAATCCTGCTGCGCGACCTCGTCGACCTGTCGCGGCAGATCCGCCACAGCAAGAAGCCCGTCGAAATCGACTATGTCGTCGACCGCAAGCCCGGGGCGAAAACCAAGTTCGTCATCAATGGCCACGATCTGCGCATCGGCCAGATCATCACCAACCTGATCGAAAACGCCCGCTCCTTCGTGCCGACCGATGGCGGCAAGATTACCGTGCGGCTGGTACGGACGCGGACGCGCTGCGTCGTCTACATCGAAGACAATGGCCCCGGCATTCAGGCAGAGGACATCGACCGCATCTTCGAACGCTTCTATACCGACCGGCCCGAATCGGAGGGCTTCGGCCAGAATTCCGGCCTCGGCCTGTCGATCAGCCGGCAGATCGCCGAAGCACATGGCGGCACGCTGAGGGCCGAGAACATCACCGACGGCGTAAGCGCCCATCCGATCGGCGCACGCTTCATCCTTTCCCTGCCGGCTGAAGCGCACGCATGAGGGAAGAGGTAACCAACATCCACGGCACGGCGATCGTCGTCGCCACCACCGGTCTGCTCTTTCTCGGGCCTTCGGGGATCGGCAAGTCGTCGCTCGCCTTCTCCTGTCTTGCAGCGGCAAAGCCGCTCGGACTGTTCGCAGCGCTCGTTGCCGACGACCGGGTGCTGGTGTCGGAGCGAAACGGCCATGTGATCGCTGAATGCCCGCCCACGATCGCCGGGCTGATGGAGGTTCGCGGCACCGGCATCCTGCGGATTCCCTATATTTCGCCGGTGCTCATCCATTTCGCCGTGCTGCCGGTCGATCCGGCGACGGCCGAGCGGCTGCCGGACGAAAACGAGCGAATCGATGTCACCGAAGCCATCTCGTTGCCGGTGATCCGCGTCTCGGCGGCAGCGGTCAATCCGCTGGCCATAATCATGGCAAAAATCCCGATCAGGCTGGATTGATGCGCCCGGAAGCCCTTATAACGGCCCCATTTCGATATTTTAGGCTTGCACTTCGTCTTTTCATCGCCAAGATGTCCCCCCACGGTGGACGAGATTGCTGCATTGCGATATGGGCCACCGGGATTGCTTATGCGATGGGAGCAGTAACATCATGATCGGACTTGTGCTTGTCACTCATGGCAAGCTGGCTGAAGAGTTTCGGCATGCGGTCGAGCATGTCGTTGGTCCGCAGAAATTCATAGAAACGGTTTCGATCGGTCCAGAAGACGACATGGACCAGCGGCGGCAGGATATTCTTCAGGCTGTTTCCGGTGCCGATGACGGACACGGCGTCATCATTCTCACCGACATGTTCGGCGGTACGCCTTCCAATCTCGCCATTTCGGTCATGAACAGCGGTCACACCGAGGTCATCGCCGGCGTCAACCTGCCGATGCTCATAAAGCTCGCAGGCGTGCGCGGCGAAAACAACATGGAAAAGGCCCTGATCGAAGCTTCCGAAGCCGGGCGAAAGTACATCAACGTGGCCAGCCGCGTCCTCAGCGGCAAATGACGAGACGAACATCCCGCCATGACTTCGCAGCACTCCAGGGAACTCCTGATCATCAACAAGCGGGGCCTTCACGCCCGCGCTTCGGCAAAATTCGTGCAGACCGTCGAGGCTTTTGACGCCGCGATCACCGTTTCCAGGGACGGCACCACGGTCGGCGGCAATTCGATCATGGGATTGATGATGCTCGCCGCAAGCCCCGGCTGCAGCGTTCTCGTGACGGCCAGCGGCAGGCAGGCGGCCGAGGCGCTCGATGCGCTCGACCGGCTCGTCCAGGACAAGTTCGGCGAAGAAATGTGATTGCCGCCACACATATAAAGACATAAAGACTTCTTTATATCATCATTGCTTTTCAGCCTGAAGCCTGCTACACGGGCATCATTCCGCGTATTGTTTGCGCAACTATTGCATTCCGTCGCCGCACTCTGCCGGCGGTCCGGATGCGCCCAGGCTGGAGATCTTCATGAGCACTGAAAAGGACTACCTCGTCGCCGATATCGGCCTTGCGGATTTTGGCCGCAAGGAAATCTCGATCGCCGAAACCGAAATGCCCGGCCTCATGGCTTGCCGCGCCGAGTTCGGCGAGAAGAAGCCGCTCAAGGGCGCCCGCATCACCGGCTCGCTGCACATGACGATCCAGACGGCCGTTCTCATCGAGACGCTGGTGGCGCTCGGCGCCGAAGTCCGCTGGGCCTCCTGCAACATCTTCTCGACCCAGGACCATGCCG
>DASWOH010000200.1:0-19512 GCA_036398815.1 Rhizobium sp.
ACCGGAAGCGTTTCCGGCCGATACCCATTTTCTCGGTTCTCATCATAGCGGCCGAACCGGATCCTATCAGCTGAAGCCTTTCGGAGCGCCCGTCATCGAAGCCTATTTCGCCGGCGATTTCGCCCATGATCTTGAACGACAGGGGATTGGCGCCGCATTCGATTTCGCGGTCGAACAGTTGAAACGTGTCTTCGGTTCGGGCGTTGAGGGCATGGTATCGCCGGCGGTGATGTCCGCCTGGGCAAGTGAACCCTTCGTCGGCGGCTCCTATTCCTATGCGGTGCCCGGCGCCTCCGATCTGCGGCAAGTCCTTGCCGCCCCCCATGATCGACGTCTCTTCTTTGCCGGCGAGGCCTGCTCGCCGGCCCGATATTCCACGGCGCATGGCGCCTATGAAACCGGGCTTGCCGCCGCGGAAGCCATTGCGAAGACGATCGGCTGAACGCGTCGTTAAGAATGCAGCCTCAAAATATTGTGCCTTCGTCTCATGGAAACGCTTTTCGGGTGGGCGGTTGCCGGTCGTTCGGGTCATATAGCTATTGTCGGCGGCGTAGTCGTGTCGCCGCTATCGGGCTGAAGACGGCGGGAATGTCGTCCTGGCTGTCCGTTCCGGTCCCAGCGAGAGGATATCGATATGGCCAAGGCAGTGCGCGGAGCGCGGAAGGATTATGTCTACACGCAGATGACTTCGCCGGTCGGCCAGCTGAAGCTTGTTGCCAGCCATGAGGGCCTGGCGGCAATCCTCTGGGACAATGACCGGCCGAACCGCGTTCCCTTGACCATCGTCGCGGAGGATGAGCGCCATCCGGTCCTGTTGGAAGCGGAACGGCAGCTACGGCAATATTTTGCCGGCGAACGACGGGTTTTCGATCTCCCACTCGATTTCTCCGGCACGGAGTTCCAGAAGAAAGTATGGCAGGCGCTGCTCACCATCCCCTTCGGCGAGACGCGCACCTATACGCAGATTGCCGAGCAGATCGGCGCCCCCAGAGCGATCCGGGCGGTTGGCGCCGCCAATGGCAGGAATCCGATCTCCATCATCGCGCCATGCCATCGTGTCCTCGGCGCGGCGGGGGACTTGCGGGGATTTGCCGGCGGCCTTGAGCGGAAAACCTATCTTCTCGGCTTCGAAGGCTCCGAAACTAAGGCGTTCGATTACGCGGCGTGACGGTTATCCGCCATGACTGGACGGCGAGCTTCATCGGCAGCCTGCGTCTGATAAGGCGACAATAACAAAACGGCCCGCTCCTCCGGGGAGCGGGCTTTTTGCGTTTCATCACATGCGCGGCAAGCGGCTGATATCAGCCTTCCAGCCACTTCACCTGTTCCGGCGTCAGCTTGATGTCGAGCGCCGAGAGGCTGTCTTCCAGTTCGGCGATCGTGCGCGGGCCGATCAGCGGGATGACCGGGAAGGGCTGGGCGACGACATAGGCGAGCGCGATATGGATCGGGCTGCGGCCAAGCTTCTGCGCCAGTTCGATCGCGCGGTCGCGGCGGCCGAAGTTGCGCTCGGAATACCAGACGCGCACGAGTTCCTCGTCGCTCTGCTTGTCGCGGCCCGCACGGTCGGTGAAGAAGCCGCGGCCCTGGCTCGACCAGGCGAAGTTCGGGATCTGCTTGGCGTTCAGCCAGCTCTTCCACTCGTCGTCGGAGGCAGCGACGCATCCGGCCCAGATCGGGTCGAGCATTTCCGCCAGCGAGAAGTTGTTGGAAAGGGCTGATGGTGCCGTCTTGCCGTTCTTCTCGGCATAGGCGATAGCCTCGTCGAAGCGGGCGCGGGTCCAGTTGGAGCCGCCGAAGATGCCGCGAATGCGGCCGGCCTTGACCTCGGCATCCATGGCATCGACGAATTCGCCGACCGGAACGGCCGTGTTGTCGCGATGCATGAAGTAGATGTCGACATAGTCGGTCTTCAGCCGGCTCAGCGACTGGTCGAGCTGCTTGCCGATCATGTCGGGGTAGCAGAGCGGCGAATGCGCGCCCTTGCCGATCAGCACGATCTCCTCGCGCGGCACCTTCCGGCTGGTGTGCCAATCACCGAAAATGCTTTCGGTCTTGCCGCCGCCATAGACATAGGCCGTATCGAAGGCGTTGCCGCCGGCCTCGTAGAAGGCGTCGAGCGTCAGCGATGCCGCGGCGAAATTCGGGAAGAATTCGAAGCCGAGCGTAACGATCGATGCCGGCTTGGCGATACCGGGGATGCTGCGCTTCGGAACGCTGTTGCCCTTGGTGACGGGCGCGCCGACGAGGTTCGTCGTCCGCCGCGTCGCCTTCTCGACCTCGTATTCGAGGCCGATGGACGCACGCCACTGGTCGAGAACATGCAGGTTGCCGATCGAATCGGCCCAGCCGATGCCCGGGTAGGCGAATTCCGTCTGGCCGGCGCGGATGGCGTCGCTGGCGGCGTCGACTTCGAAGGAATAGAGCCAACGGTCTTCCTTGACCTCGATGACTTGTGTCTCGCCGCCCTTGATAAGCTCGATCGTGCCGACGCCGCCCTTATGGCCGGAGGCGAACCAGAAATCCGTGACTTCGATGCGTCCTTCGGAGCCGATGATGCGCAGCGTATTGTCCTGGTTCGCCATGATCGAGCAGGAGACTTCGGCAATGATGTTGTTCGGGAATTTCAGCACCGCCGAGGCCCATTCGTCGACGCCGGTCTGGCCGAGATGGGCGACGCCGGAGACTTTTTCCGGGTCCAGGAACGGCTTGCCGCCCGCGGCACCGGCAATCAGCCGCGCCATCGATACCGGATAGCCGCCGACATCCAGAATGCCGCCACCGGCGGTTTCGTTGGCGAACAGGCGGTGCTCCGGCTTGACGCTGCCCATGTTGAAGCCGAAGGAGGAGCGGATGATGCGGATGTCGCCGATCACGCCGCTTTTCACCAGTTCGATCAGCTTCGCCGTCTGCGGATGCACGCGGTACATGAAGGCTTCACCGGCGAAGACACCAGCCTTCCTGGCTTCGTAGTAGATCGCCTCGGCGTCATAGGCCGACAGTGCGATCGGTTTTTCGACAAGGACATGCTTGCCGGCGCGGATCGCCTTGATCGCCCATTCGGCATGGCCGGTATGGGGCGTGGCGATGTAGATGGCGTCGACGTCTTTTTCAGTGAGCAGCGCCTCGTAGCCGTTGACGATGCGCGCGCCGGGGAAGTTGTCGCCTAGGCCCGGTTTGTCGGGATTGCGGCTGGCGATCGCCACGAGCTTGCCGCCGCGCGAATGCGCAACGCCGTCGGCAAATGTCTGGGCGATCCTGCCGGGGCCGATGATCCCCCAGCGGATGGGTGCGTCTGTACTCATGAAACTATCCTTTCTTCAATCTTCGTGCTGTCTTGGGAGGGGCTGGAATGGGCGCCTATCGCAATCGGTTGCCGGCGCTGTCGAACAGGAATGTCTTGGCTGCGGAGAGCGCGACGGTCAGCGTGTCGCGATTGCCGGTATTGCGGGACTCCTCGCGCTCGATCACGATCTGCTCGTCGCTGGCGACGTTGGCGTAGATGTAGCTGGTATTGCCGAGATGCTCGGCGACATCGACATCGACGGTCAGGTCGATATCGCCGCGTCCGGCCTCAAAGAAATGCTCCGGACGGACGCCGAGCGTCACCTGCTCGCCGATTTCGACCTGAGCGGCCGTGATCGGCAGCGATAGGCGGACATTGCGCTGGTTGCGCAGCACCACCGCGACGCGGCCCGCCTGATTGTCGACGATCTCGGCGCGCAGGAAATTCATCTTCGGAGAGCCGACGAAGCCGGCGACGAACTGGTTGGCGGGATTGTCGTAGAGGTCGAGCGGCGCGCCGATCTGTTCGATATTGCCGCTGCGCAGCACGACGATCTTGTCAGCCAGCGTCATCGCCTCCGTCTGGTCGTGCGTCACATAGATCATGGTGGTGCCGAGCTTCTTGTGAAGGCGTGAGATTTCGACGCGCATCTGCACGCGCAGTTCGGCGTCGAGGTTGGAAAGCGGCTCGTCGAACAGGAAGATCTGCGGTTCGCGCACGATGGCGCGGCCGATGGCGACACGCTGGCGCTGGCCGCCTGAGAGCTGCTTCGGCCGGCGTTGCATCAGCTCGGTGATCTGCAGGATCTCGGCTGCCTGCTTGACGCGGCGGTCGGTGTCGGCCTTCGGATTGCCGTTCATGCGCAGGCCGAAATTGAGGTTCTGCTCGACGGTCAGGTGCGGGTAGAGCGCATAGGACTGGAAGACCATGGCGATGCCGCGATCGGCGGGCTCGACATCGTTGACGACGCGACCGCCGATCTTGAGTTCGCCGCCGGTAATATCCTCCAGCCCGGCGATCATGCGCAGCAGCGTGGACTTGCCGCAGCCGGAGGGGCCGACGAAGACGACGAATTCGCCGTCTTTTACTTCGAGATTGGCGCCGTGGATGATTTCCAGCGAACCGTAACGTTTGACGATATTGGTAAGGGACAGTTCTGCCATACGGGATCTCCCGGAATTACTTGATTGCGCCGGCGGCGATGCCGGCGATGAAATGACGTTGCAGGAGAACGAAGACGACGAGGATCGGCGCCGTCAGCATCACCGCTCCGGCCATGATCCCGCCCCAGGAGACCTTGGTGAGGCCGATCAGTGTTCCGAGCGCCACCGGCGCCGTCATCATGCCCGGCCGGGAGTTGATCAGCAGCGGCCAGAGGTAGTTGTTCCAGGAGGCGAGGAACAGGATGATGGCGAGCGCCGCCATGGTCGGCCTTGCTAACGGCAGGGCGATGCGCAGGAAGATCTGCCATTCCTTGACGCCCTCGACGCGGGCGGCGTCGAAGAGTTCGCCCGGCATCATCGAGAAGGCCTGGCGCATGAAAAGCACGCCGAGCGAGTTGAACAGCGGCGGCACGATCAGCGCGATCCAGGTATTCGCCAGATGGAAGTCGCGTGCCACCATGATGAACTGCGGAATGACCACGACCGAATAGGGCAGCGTGATCGTTCCGAGGATGATGCCGATGACGACGGACTGGCCGAGGAAGTGGTAACGGGCAAGCGCCCATCCGGCCATCGAGGTCAGGAGAACCGACAGGACGGTATAGATGACCGAGACGCCGATCGAGATCGTCAGCGCGCCGAAGAAGTTGGTATCGGCCTGCAGGTTGCGGACATTGGCGAAAAAGCTCGTCGACGGTGTCAGGATGATGGACGGGCTGAAGATGCCCTCGTCGGGCATCGTCGAGAAGATGAACATCATCCAGAGCGGGAACAGCCAGATAAGGGCGAGCGGTGTCAGCAGCGCGTGCAGCCAGACCGATCGCATCAGATTGGACTTGGATTTGCTTTTCATTTCGGTTCGCGCCCCACCCAGAGGTTGAGAAGAGAGATGACCACGGCGAGCGCCGCCATCGTGTAGGCGATTGCGGAGGCATAGCCGAAGTTGAGCGACGTGAAGCCCTGCCGGTAGAGCAGGATGCCGAGCGTTTCCGTGGCGCCGCCGGGACCGCCGCGATTGGTGATCAGGAAGGGTTCGGTGAAGAGCTGCATCGTGCCGATGACCGACAGCACCACGCAGAAGAGGATGATCGGCTTCAGGAGCGGCAGCGTGATGTGAAAGAATTGCTTGACCCGGCTGACGCGGTCGAGCGTGGCGGCCTCATAGACATCCTCGGGGATCGATTGCAGTCCGGACAGGATGATGATGGCATTGTAGCCGGACCAGCGCCAGGTGACGGCGATGATCAGCAGCGTCATGGCCGCATGCGCTTCGGAGAACCATGAGATCGAGGCGATGCCGACGCCGTTCAACAGCTTGTTGACGATGCCGAAATCGACGTTGAACATCAGCCGGAAGACGGCGGCATAGGCGACTTCGCCGACCACGACGGGAGCGAAAAAGGCAAAGCGGTAGAGGCTCCGCGCCTTCAGAAGCGGCGAGTTCAACAGCACCGCCATGACGGTGGCGAGCGAGATCATCACCGGGACCTGGATCACCAGGATGATCAGCGTGTTGAAAAGCGCGTTGTAGAAGGCCGGGTCGCCGAACAGGCGCCCCCAGTTGACCGTTGCGCTGAATACCCAGGGATTGACGCGTGTGTTCTGGAACGAGATCAGGAACGAATCGATGATCGGCCAGATCCAGAACGTGGCGAACACCAGAAGATAGGGTGCAAGGAACGCGTAGGCGCTCCGATTTCGCAACCGCATGAAGACCTTCTCCTTTTATGCCCAATGACGTGACGTGCGAGACCGCATCCCCGCCGCCCCGAGGGCGGCGGGGATGCCGGGCGCGGCTTGGGAGGCGCGCCCGGCTGTGTCACTCATTTTGCGATCGGCAGTCCGGTCGCCGAGGCGATCTGCTGGGCGGCGTCGTCAAGCGCTGCCTTGCCGTCGGGGTAGCCGCCGGCGAGATATTTCGTCTGCACCGCCCTGTAGATCGGGTCGGCATCGCCCCAATACTGCGTGCCGCGACCGGGATTGATCTTCGGCAGGGTTGCAAGGATATCGGCCCAGACTTTCTGACCGCCCCAATAGGGCAGCGGCTCGTTGACGAAGGGGTCCTGGACCGCCGACAGCAGCGACGGCACCAGGCCGAAGGACTTCAACATGGTGACCTGGCCCTCATTGGTGCCGAGCACGTAGTTGAGATATGTCCAGGCGGCTTCCTTGTTCTTGGAGCTGCTGGCGATCGCGAGCGATGAGCCGCCGAGATTGGCCGCATGCTGGCCATCGGCCGTCATGCTCGGCATCAGGTAGACGCCCCATTTGCCGGAGAGGTCGGGCGAGGTGGAGCGTACGGTGCCTTCATACCAGCCGCCGTACATTTGTGTCGCCACTTTGCCCGCCGTGTTGGACTGGATCTTTTCATCCCAGTTGGCGGCGGTCAGCGTGCCGGCATCCTTCATCGCCTTGATCTTGTCGAGCGCTGCGACGCAGGCGGGCTGATTGATGCTGATGTTCTGGCCGTCGGTCGAGAAATAGCCGCAACCCTGCTCGTTGGCGAGCATGCGGAACCATTCGCTGTCGCCGTTGAAGTCGGCCTGCGACATCACCACGCCCGGATTGGCAGCGGAAACCTTCTTGCCGGCGGCGATGAAATCGTCCCAGGTCTTGATCGTCGCCGGATCGACGCCGGCCTTTTCATAGAGATCGCGGCGGTAGAACATCGCCACCGGACCGGAATCCCACGGCATGGCGTAGGCGGCATCGCCGATTTCCAGCTCGGTGCGCTTGAAATCCGGGAACAGCTTCTTGATATCGGCGGTGTAGCCCAGCTTCGTCAGGTCGGTCAGGCAATCCGGATACCGGTTCCAGAAGATCTCCGCCTTGTGGTTCTCGATCGACATGATGTCGGGCAGGCCGTCACCGCCGGCGGCGCAGGCAGCCAGCATCTTGTCGAAGACCTGCGGATTACCGATGTCCTGCACATCGACCTTGATATCCGGATGTTTCTTGTTGAAGCCCTCCAGCGTGGATTTCAGCGCCGATGCGGCGACGTTCCAGCTCCAAACGGTAATGGTGGCTTGCTCGGCGAATGCGGAGCCGGAAGCAAGCATGGCGGCGAGCGCAGTCGCGCCAAGAAGTTTTAAACGCATTGAAAATCCTCCCTTTTCAATTGCCGTCCTCTAACGAACGCGCTTAAACTATCTGTCGGTGCGCTTCTGTCTCCTAAAAAGGGAACATAGACTTGGCGAAAAGTAAGGTGGGTGATCGACCGGTTTATCAGCCGGGTGCGAGCAGCATCGAAGGGCTGCCGACCACCCTGCAGATGTTTCACAACCATCCCCCCTTGATGGCGAAACCGCATTGGCATGCGCAGGTCGAAGTGAATTATATCATACGCGGCACCGTTCACTACCGCATGAACGATCACGAAATTCGGCTCCGGGCCGGGGATATCTGCCTGTTCTGGGGCGGCCAGCCGCATCAGATGGATGATTCATCGGAAGATTCGATCTATGCCGGCGCGCATCTGCCGCTGGTGCATTTCTTCCGCATGCGTCTGCCGCTCGATATTTCCGGCCGGCTGATGCGGGGCCAGACCCTGGTGACTTCGGCGACGGACGCCGCCGACAACGAGAATTTCGCGCGCTGGTATAGTTACTTTCGCTCCGGCCACCTGGCCAAGGCCGAACATGCCGTTGCCGAGTTGCTGCTGCGGCTGGAGCGGATCGTCTTCGAGCCCTATCTCATGCTGCCGGAAAAATGGGAACATCGACCGAGCGAGCAGGTGCATTCGCAATCGCCCCGCAGCCTGGCGCGGATGTGCGATTTCATCGCCGGCAATTTCCTGCATGACATCGATACGGTCGATATCGCCAGGGCGGCGGATCTGCACCCGAAATATGCGATGAACCTCTTCAAGAAATCCACGGGCATGACGCTCGGAAAATATGTGAACCTGCTGCGCCTGTCTCATGCCCAGGCGATGCTGATGCGCGATGGCGCCAATGTGCTGCAGGTGGCGATGGACAGCGGTTTCGGCTCGATCAGCGCCTTCAACAAATCCTTCCGCCACATTGCCGGCATGACGCCCTCGGATTTCCGCCGCGACATGCGGGTCCTGACCGCGATGAACGTCGAGGCCGTCCGGTCCCCGATGCGGCGACCGGCCCCGCAATTCTAGCCGCGAACCCCTTGCCGCCGCCGCCGATCTGTCGCACTCCTTTACAGCGCCGCGCGTCAAACTGACGCGCAAAGGACGCTGTAACACTTTAAGATTGCTGCATAAATCCTTAAATCGGAACCGATTTAAGGATTTATGCAGCGGGCCTGTTTCGGAGAGGAGATTTTCATGCGGCAATTTTCGGCATGCATAGAATGGCTGTTTGCCCGCGAAGGCGATGATTTCGCCGATCGCATCCGGCTGGCGCATCGGGCGGGCCTGAGCGCGGTCGAGTTCTGGCGCTGGACGGATAAGGATCTGGATGCCATCGCATCGGCGGTGGCGGAAACGGGCATAGCTGTTGCGGGCGTTGTTGCCGAGCCGATGATTGCGCTGACGAATCCGGCTAACAAGGAGGCTTGGCTGGAGGGCCTGCGGGCATCGGTCAAGGTGGCCCAGCGTCTCGACGCTTCCGTGCTGATCGCACAGGCGGGTGACGATCTGCCGGAATTTTCGCGCATCGAGCAGCGCGCCGCCTTGGTCTCCGCCCTGCGTGCCGGTGCCGATATCTTGGAGGGTTCGGGCGTGCGCCTCGGCCTCGAGCCGCTGAACACGCTGATCGACCATGCCGGCTACTATTTGTCCTCGACGGTGGAAGGTCTCGATATCGTCGATGAGGTCGGTCGGCCGGAAATAGGCATTGTCTATGACGTCTACCATTCGGCCGTGATGGGCGAGCGAACAGAGGATGTCGTCGGCGGACGTGTCGATCGCATCGTGCATGTCCATATTGCCGATCACCCCGGCCGCAACGATCCCGGCATGGGCGAGATCGATCTGGCCGGCCGGCTGAACTGGTTGTTCGCCCATGGCTACAAAGGCAGGGTGGGGCTCGAATACAGGCCGAAGACGGGGGATGCCGAAGCGATCCGGGCGGTGGTGACGTCGCTGTCGGCTTGATCGTCAGACCGGTTCGAGCATACCGAAGACGGCGACCAGCGCGATAATGGCGATACCGAGGAGGATCTCGGCGATGCTGCCGAGGCGGATGGCATTCAGCGCCCGCGCCTGATCATGCCCGATGCGTGGCACGAGGACATAGCGATTGACGATCGCCAGCAGGCTCATGCCGGCGACAAGCGCGATCTTGAGGCCAAGCAGTACCTGATAGGGCGACGACCAGTCCGTCGGCAGATGCTTCAACACTAGTATCGTATTGACGATGCCGGAGGCGATGACCAGCGCCACGGCGATGTGCCCGGCCGTCGAGAAGCGCCGCAGTGCCAACAGCGCCTCGACCCGGTATTCGGGCTGGCTCAGAAGCCGGAGAATGGGGATCAGCGGCAGCAATGCTCCGAGCCAGCCGCCGCCGGCCAGGACGTGCAGGATATCGTTGGCGCGATGCGCCATCTTCAGCCAGCCCTCATGCATCGAGGCGTGCCCGGTCAGCGCGAGCGCGGCAAGGCCGAGGCCGGAGCCCAGCGCAATGCCCCGATGACGCCAATGCCCCGGCAGCGGCAAGGCGGGAAGGAGGATGAGTGCGGCCGCCGCCTGTGCGAGCCAGGCTTGCCCCACCGTCGTCTCGAACAAGACTGCTTGGAGCGTGCCGGCATCGATGGCGTCGCTCCAGCCGTTGCCGATACTAGCGGCTGCAAGCGGCAGCGACATGACGGTGGTGAGACCGGCAATCGAAGCCGTGACAACGGATGCGCCGGCTAACATGCGCCAGACTTTATCGGCCAGCGGTTTCGGCACCATCAGGCAGAGATAGGCCGAGCCGCCCCACAGAAGCATCAGCGATGCATCGTGCAGGAAGCGGCATGCCGCCAGCGCTGTGTCGGGTTCGATCAAGGTTTCACGGTGAAGGTGTAGCTGCCATTGGTCTTATGGCCATCGGTGGAAAGGACATGCCATTCGACAATATAGGTGCCAGAGCCAAGGGGTACGGAAACGGGCACCGCCAGAACTTTGCCGTTGTGTGTGAGCCTGGGATCGCCAAGCTTGACGGCGGCCTTGTCCGGGCCGGTCACTTTGACACCGGCGAATTTGAGGTTCAGGCTCTCCGTGAAGGTCAGGTCCAGCTCACCGGGCGAGCTTGTGACCGTGCTTTTGTCGGCGGGTGCCGCCGATTTCAGATGCGCATGCGCAAGGGCCTGTCCGGCCAGGCCGAGGGCGAGAAGGGCGGCAAGGCCGAGCCTGGTGATGGTCGTAGCTATGAAAGATCCTCCCGTTGGGCTATCGAGCGCGATAGGATTGCGAATACCTCATGTCAACTTTTGCCGTGCGAAATGGCCGCATTCGGGACGCTTTGCCGCAAGGTAACGTTTTCTTGACGGCTTGCAGCGACGTAGAGAGCCGGCGGAAGCGTTTACACCCATAACTTGGCACAGAATCGTCATTTTTCGACTATTCTTGCTGATGAAGGGTGAGCGCCCGGGATGCTGACACTTCGATGAGAGAGTTTCATGGCGGCAAATACGATACGCGAAAAAATGACGCGCGGCTTCGGCCAGCGGCGGCGGCGTGAGCGGCTCGATCTCCTGAATATGCCCACCTATGTGGTTGGCGACGTGCATGGACGCTACGATCTCCTGAGCGCGCTCGAACGCAAGATTTTCACCGATGCTGCCCCGCTACCCGGCCGCAAGCTGATCGTCATGCTCGGCGATTACATCGATCGCGGCCCGGCCTCGGCGCAGGTCATCAGCCGGCTGATGGCGCCGCCGCCGAACGGCTTCGAGCGGATCTGCCTCACCGGCAATCACGAAATGGCGATGCTCGACTATATCGACGGTGACACATCCCTGGACGACTGGATCGCGCTCGGCGGCGACGCGACGCTGAAATCCTACGGTGCGGATATCCAGACTTTACGCCGGCAATATCCCCAGCAGAAGAAACTCGACACTTTCATCCGGACCTGGCTGCCCGACGACCATATCAATTTCCTTCGCAGCCTGCCGATCCTGCTCGATACGCCGGAAGCGCTCTTCGTCCATGCCGGCATCGATCCTGACCGGCCGATCGCGGAGCAGGCGGATGACGATCTCGTCTACATCCGCTCGCGCTTCTACGACAGCGCGCAGCCGCTGCCGAAACTGATCGTTCACGGTCACACGCCGGTGAAGGAAGCCGAAGCGGATGGGCTTCGGCTCAATATCGACACCGGCGCCTTCCGCTCCGGAAAGCTGACGGCGGCCCGGCTGTGGCAGGGCCGAATCCATATCGCGACGACGTGATTAGCCGGCTATACTAGAGCATCCCGCTTTCAGGCGGCATCGCCTGCAAGCGGACAAGATGCTCTAGATTCAAAAGACTAGAGCGACCTTTGCGCGTTCGGATGAACGCACGGCGCTCTAGAGATTGCCGATGCAGAGATATTTCATCTCGAGATAGTCGTCGGCGCCGTGGCGCGAGCCTTCACGGCCGAGACCGGATTGCTTGATGCCCCCGAAGGGCGCGGTTTCGGCCGACATTAGACCGGTGTTGATACCGACCATGCCGTATTCCAGTGCCTCGGCGACGCGCCAGACCTTCTTGAGGTCGCCGGCGAAGAAATAGGCGGCGAGGCCGAATTCGGTGTCGTTTGCCTGCGCGATCACGTCGTCCACCGTCTCGAAGCGGAAGAGCGGCGCCACTGGCCCGAAGGTTTCCTCGCGGGCGACCTTCATGGTCCGGTCGATGCCGGTGAGGATGGTCGGCGTGAAGAAAGTGCCGAGGCCCTCGATACGCTTGCCGCCGGTCAACACCTTCGCGCCCTTCGACACGGCGTCGCGGACATGATCCTCGACCTTGGCGATGCCCTGCTCGTCGATCAGCGGGCCGATGGTGACGCCGGGCTTGAAGCCGTCACCGACCGAAAGCTCGGCCACCTTGGCGGCGAGCTTGGCGGCAAAGGCGTCATAGACATCCGACTGCACATAGATCCGGTTGGCGCAGACGCAGGTCTGGCCGGCATTGCGGTATTTCGAGGCGATCGCCCCTTCGACGGCGGCGTCGAGATCGGCGTCGTCGAAGACGATGAACGGCGCATTGCCGCCAAGCTCCAGGCTGACCTTCTTGATCTGGTCGGAGCACTGGCGCATCAGGATGCGGCCGACTTCCGTCGAGCCGGTGAAGCTGATCTTGCGCACCTTGGCATTGCCGCAAAGTTCACGGCCGATCGCCGGGCCATCGATGCCGACGATGACATTGAACACGCCTGCGGGAATGCCGGCCTGTTCCGCCAGCACCGCGATCGCGATCGCCGACAGCGGTGTCTGCTCGGCGGGCTTGGAGACGACCGTGCAGCCGACGGCAAGCGCCGGCGCGACCTTGCGGGCGATCATCGCTGCCGGGAAGTTCCAGGGCGTGATCGTGCCGACGACGCCGACCGGCTGCCGGATGACGAGCATGCGCTTGTCGTTGGATGGGGCGGGAATGGTTTCGCCATAGATGCGCTTGGCCTCTTCCGCGTACCATTCGACATAGGAGGCCGCGTAAAGGATCTCGCCCCTGGCCTCGGGCAAGGGCTTGCCCATCTCCGCCGTCAGGATGGCGGCCAGCTCATCGGCATTGGCAATCATCAGGTCGAACCACTTGCGCAGGATGGCGCTGCGTTCCTTGGCGGGGCGGGCGGCCCAGGCGGCCTGCGCGGCGTAGGCGGCGTCGATCGCCGCCGTAGTTTCGGCTGCGCCCATGTCGGGCAGGCTTGCCAGCACTTCGCCGGTTGCCGGGTTGATGACATCGAAGGTTTTCGTCGCGCCGCCGGCCGTCCAGACGCCGTTGATATAGCCGGCATCGCGCAGGAAGGGCGAGGAGAAGGGAACATGCTTGGTCATTGCGGTCGTGAAGGACATGATGTGCGCTCCGGAGAGGATTTGGCCCGGCCATCGCGCCGGGCGTTCTGATAGTGGGTTCCGAGGGGAGGCGCTATTTTCCGGCGCTCGCTTCCAGCATCGATGCTTCCAGAATGTCGAGCGCCTCGCTGAACACGCTATCCTGGATGGTGATCGGCGAGAGGAAGCGGATGACATTGCCGTGGACGCCGCAGGTGAGCAGGATCAGGCCCTTGTCGAGGGCGATCAGCCGCACCTTGTTGGCGAAGTCGGCGCTCGGCAGCTTCGTCGTCGCATCGTTGAACTCCACGGCGTTCATGAAACCGGGCCCGCGAATGTCGACGATTTCAGGCACCTTGTCGCGCAGCGATTCCAGGCGTTGTTTCAGCCGCGAACCGAGCTGGTTGGCGCGGTTGCAGAGGTCTTCATCGACGATGACGTCGAGCACCGCATGGGCGGCGGCAATGCCAAGCGGATTGCCGCCATAGGTGCCGCCGAGGCCGCCCGGTCCCGGCGCGTCCATGATCTCGGCACGGCCGGTGACGGCAGCAAGGGGGAAGCCGCCGGCAAGGCTCTTTGCCATCGTCATGAGATCGGGCGCGACCTCGTGATGATCCATGGCGAACATCTTGCCGGTGCGGGCGAAGCCCGTCTGCACTTCATCGGCAATGAGCAGAATGCCATGCTGGTCGCAAAGTTCCCGCAAGGATTTCATGAAGGAGGCAGGCGCCGGATAGAAGCCGCCTTCGCCCTGCACCGGCTCGATGATGATGGCGGCGACGCGCTGCGGATCGACATCGGCGGCGAAAAGCTTCTTCAGCGCGGCCAGCGACTGCTCGACCGTGACGCCGTGCAGCGGCACGGGGAAAGGCGCATGGAAGACATCGCCCGGCATCGAGCCGAAACCGACCTTGTAGGGCACGACCTTGCCGGTCAGCGCCATGCCCATGAAGGTGCGGCCATGGAAGCCGCCGCCGAAGGCGATGACGGCCGAGCGGCCGGTGGCGGCGCGGGCGATCTTGATGGCATTCTCGACCGCTTCGGCGCCGGTGGTGACGAAGATGGTCTTCTTGGCGAAATCGCCCGGCGTCAGCGCGTTGAGGCGTTCGGCAAGATGCACATAGCTTTCATAGGGCACGACCTGATGGCAGGTATGGGTGAAGCGATCAAGCTGCTCCTTGACGGCGGCGATGACGCGGGGATGGCGATGGCCGGTGTTGACCAAGGCGATGCCGGCGGCGAAATCGATGTAGCGGCGCCCTTCCTTGTCCCAGATCTCCGAATTTTCAGCCCGGTCGGCATAGATCTGCGTGGTCATGCCGACGCCGCGGGAAATGGCGGCATTCTTCCGGTCGGTGAGGGTCATCGCGCTGTTCTCCAGAGATAAAGAAAGTTCGAATTATCTTGCAGAACTTCTGCAAGTTCTTTAGAAAAATTCCTACATTTTTCCTGCAAGATATCAAGCGGCATTTTGTGGGGGTGACAAGAAAGCGGTCGAGGCTCACGCAAGCCGGCCATCCATGCTAAGCAAATCAAAAGACTAAGATCAGGAATCATTGGCACATGAACAGCATAGAGCCCGTGCGCTACAAGGTGGCGGAGGCGGCGCGTCTGGCGGGCGTGTCGGCCTCGACGCTCAGGCTATGGGAAAGCCAGGGCCTGGTCGTTCCCAGCCGCTCCGACACCGGGCACCGCCAGTATAGCGCCGAGGACGTCGCGCGGCTGAAGCGGATTTCCTGGTTCCGCGCCGAACGCGGGCTCAATCCCGCCGCGATCCGCGAAGCCCTGGAGACGGAGGACGCGACCCTGCCGGGCGCGGAGAATGGCGAACAGGCGGCGTCCTCCGGCATTGGCCGCAAGTTGCGGGCGCTGCGTCATGCGGCCGGCAAGACGCTGGATCAGGTCGCCGCCGACATGGGCGTGACCTCCTCGACCCTATCGACGCTGGAGCGGACTTCGCAGGGCGTGAGCTTCAAGACCCTGCACGATCTCGCCGATTACTACGGCACGACGGTCTCACGGCTGTCGGGCGAGGAGCGCGAAGATGTCCGGGCGCTGGTCCGGTCCGACGAATGGCGCGCCTGGCCTGCAACGACGCCGGGCGTCACCGTCCAGCTTCTCGCCGAGGGGAGGACGATGATGGATTGCCACCGTTTCGTCCTGGCGCCGGGCGCCACCAGCGAAGGCGCCTATCGTCATGATGGCGAGGAGTTCATCCATGTTCTCGCCGGCCGGCTGGAACTGGTGCTCGACAGCGACCAGTTCTTCGATCTTTCGCCCGGCGATTCGCTCTATTTCGAAAGCCGCCGCTACCATTCCTGGCGCAACCGTCACGACGGCGAGACCATATTGCTCTGGATCAATACGCCGCCGACATTTTAAGCCTCGCAGAGTATCGTTATGTCCCTGCCTGTTCTATAGAATGGGCCGAAAACGAGTTTCAGACGACTGAAAGCCAGGAGAGTTTCATGGCCGCCACCATCCGCTACCACGAAGGCGATATTTCCGCCGCCGATGCAGCCCGCTATACCGGCGCCATAGCGATCGACACCGAAACGCTTGGCCTCATCCCCCGCCGCGACCGGCTCTGCGTCGTGCAGCTTTCGTCGGGCGACGGCAGCGCCGATGTGATCCGCATCGCCTCCGGCCAGAAGCAGGCGCCCAATCTTGTCGCCATGCTTGCCGATCCCGCCCGCCAGAAGATCTTTCACTACGGCCGCTTCGATATCGCCGTGCTGTTCCATACCTTCGGCGTCACCACCACGCCGGTCTTCTGCACCAAGATCGCCTCGCGCCTCTGCCGCACCTATACGGATCGCCATGGCCTGAAGGACAATCTCAAGGAGCTGCTCGAGGTCGATATTTCCAAGGCGCAGCAGTCCTCCGACTGGGCCGCCGAGACGCTGTCGCCGGCGCAGCTCGAATATGCCGCCTCCGACGTGCTTTACCTGCATGCGTTGCGCGACAAGCTGACGGCGCGCCTCGTGCGCGATGGCCGCATGGAACATGCTGAAGCCTGCTTCACCTTCCTCCCGACCCGCGCCAAGCTCGATCTCCTCGGCTGGGAAGAGACCGATATTTTCGCGCATAGCTGATCAACCGCTCCAGAAACGAATGGAAAAGCCGGCGCCGCCTCCGCTGCGCCGGCCTTTCTTTAGCAATCTGTTAAGAGACACGTTGCTATTCTGCCTCTGATTGCATGCATTCGATCGACGCCTTCTTGCGTTGCCTTGGCGGCTTCCGGCGTTCGAGTAGCGACCGGCCGCATGAGCGGACCTTGATTGAACCTGCCTTCCGCTTCCATCACCGTCTTGCCAGACAGAGGAGCATGTCATGTTGCCTCCCGTTGCCGCAGTCTCCGTTATGGGTGCGCCCATTGAGAAGCCGGTGGTCGCAACCGCCGAAACGTCTAGCGTTCAGACGGCGGCAACGCCGCTCGCCGTTCTGTCGAGCACGGTGAACGCCAGCGTCGAGGGCAAACTGAACATGCTGCTGGCGGCGGCGCGCGAGCGGATGTTCGAAAGCCTGCTGTCGGCCATCGAAACCGCCAGCGTGGCGCTGAACGTTCCGCGCAAGCCGGGCGAGAGCAATGCTGCCTTGGCGCAGCGGCTGGCCGATGTAATCCGCGGTCTGCCACCCCAGCAACTCGCCGCCGCCCAGCAGCAGTTGAATACGCAGGCGAAGACGCCGGTTCCGCTGCCTCTGCTCGCTGCAGCCCTCGACAATCCGGATAGCCCGCAAGCGGTACAGATCGCCATCAGCCTGGATACATCCCTGACGCAGGAGCCCGATGCGGTCATCAGGGCCGTCGTCAATTCCTATGGCCAGAATGCCGGCGAACCGGACGTGGTCGAGCAGCGGCAGGTGCAGTCGGTCCCGGCACAGGCGACGCCAAGGACCTCGGATGCGGCTGCCGATACGGCAACGGCTGCCCCATCGGCTTTGCCCGGGAAGACGGCATCGCCGGCTCCCGCCAATACGGCAACGGTTGCCTCGACGGTTTTGCCTGAGAAGACGGCCGCGCCGCCTCTCGACAATACGGCAACGGTTGCCCCGGCGGCCTTACCCGAGAAGACGGTAGCGCCGTCTTCCGCGCCTGTCACGGCTCTTCCCTCAACCCCTGCCGCTCAAGCCCCGCAACAAACAGCGGCGACTATCATCCAGGCAATTGTCAGCCCTGCGGCGGTCCCGGCTCCGGAGGCCATGCCTGAGCTTGACGTTGCCGTGATGCCGCAAACAGCTCCAAATCAACCTGTTAGTCCGATGCCGCAGGCCGCGGACGCGCTTGCCGCTGAAGGAGACGTCCCTCCGCGGATCGCTGTCGAAGGCAAGGCGTTTCCGGCTGCACCGCTGCCGTTAGCCGCGCCGAGCGAAGCGAAGCTTCCGACGGAAATAGCGTTGATCAGGTCGCCACTTACGCCGCCGCCGGTGCCGCGCGACATCCAGCAGCTAAGGGCCGATATCAAGCAAGGGCTGCAGGTCGTTATCAGCCCCCCCAAAGACATTGCCGGTTCCGATCTTCCGCAGGTTGTCCGGAGCGATGCGCCCTTGGTCGAGCGGGGCATTGCGCAGGCGCTTGCCGCCAATGCCGTTGATCGGCCGGATCTGCAGCCATTGCCGCAAACGGCCCGCAACGAGAATGTCAGGAACCTCGCCGCCGCCTTGACGGGCCAGACCCCGGTTTCCTCCGAGGAGGCGCAGAACGCGCCGGCCGCCGTTTCCACGCCTCCGGGCAAAACGCCGGGCAATGCGCCGGCGGCGACGCCCATGGACATGTCGGACACTGCTGCCCGGACGGGGACGATAATCGCTCCGCTGTTGGGTATCCCGTTTACGATCGCGCCCTATCTTCCGGCCGATGTCCCCGCTGACGACGATCCGAAGCGGGTCGATCGTGTCGACCTCGTCGATGAAGAGCATGAACAGGGACAGGGCGGAGAGACGGCGCGCGATGAGAGCGAGGACGATTCGCAGCCCGAAGAGCCGGATCAACCGGCTGCCGCTGCCGCCGACCTGGCCCCCGAGGAAGCAGACGCTGAAGCCGTCTCCGCCATGCCTGTTACGCCGGCATTGCCGACACCCGCGCCGGTCGATCCCTTGTCCGATCACGCCTTCGATTTCTATCGGCGCATGGTCGGCTGGGAATGAGATAGCCGGGCCACAAGAAGCTCAAACAAAAACCCGCCGGATTGCTCCGGCGGGTTTTCTATTTCTATCAGGCTTGCCGAGGATTATTCGGCGCCGCGGTTCTTCAGAGCCGCACCCAGGATGTCGCCGAGGGAAGCGCCGGAGTCGGACGAACCGAACTGAGCAACTGCTTCCTTCTCTTCCGCGATTTCCAGAGCCTTGATGGACAGCATGATCTTGCGGTCCTTCTTGGAGAAGTTGGTGACGCGAGCGTCGACAACCTGACCGACCGAGAAACGCTCCGGACGCTGTTCGTCACGGTCACGCGACAGATCGGCGCGGCGGATGAACGAGGTGATGTCGTCGTGGCTGACGAGTTTCACTTCGATGCCGCCGTCGTTGACTGCGATAACTTCGCAGGAAACGACTGCATTCTTGCGCAGGTCGCCGGAAGCAGCGGCTTCGCCGACTGCATCCTTGCCGAGCTGCTTGATGCCGAGCGAGATGCGTTCCTTGTCGACATCGACGTCGAGAACGACGGCCTTGACGACATCACCCTTGTTGAACTCCTCGATGACCTGTTCGCCCGGACGGTTCCAGTCGAGGTCGGAGAGGTGCACCATGCCGTCCACATCGCCGTCGAGGCCGATGAACAGGCCGAATTCGGTCTTGTTCTTGACTTCGCCTTCGACTTCAGTGCCGGCCGGATGGTTGCGGGCGAATGCAGCCCACGGATTTTCGAGCGTCTGCTTCAGGCCAAGCGAGATACGGCGCTTGGTCGGGTCGACTTCGAGAACGACCACTTCGACTTCCTGGCTCGTGGACAGGATCTTGCCGGGGTGAACGTTCTTCTTGGTCCAGGACATTTCCGAGATGTGGATCAGGCCTTCGATGCCCGGCTCCAGCTCGACGAACGCACCGTAGTCGGTGATGTTCGTAACGGTACCGGAAATCTTCTTGCCTTCCGGATACTTGGCCTGGATGCCATCCCACGGATCGCTCTCGAGCTGC